>JBJMRA010000183.1:0-6361 GCA_045802365.1 Hyphomicrobiales bacterium
GATCCTGAAGAAGGCTCCCCAAATCGAGCAGCCGTCGACGAGGGCCGCCTGCTCGAGCTCGAGCGGGATCGTGTCGAACTGGTCGCGCATGATCCAGATGACGATCGGCAGCACCATCAGCGTGTAGACGAGGATGAGGCCGATGCGGGAATCGCGCAGCGCCTGCTCCGTGGAGAGGACGAGGAACGGCATCGCGAGCACGACGGGGGGCAAGATCAGCTGCGAAAGAAAGAAGAACGAGATGTCCTTGTTGCGCATCCAGCCGAACTTGTATTCGAAGCGGCTGAGGCCATAGGCCGCCAACGATCCGATGACGATGGCGAGCAGCGAAGCGCCAAGCGAGGCGATGACGCTGTTCTCGAAGCGAAGCAGGAACTCCGCACGCACCGTCGATATGCCGCCGATCGTGTCGGGCGAGAGACCGAGCGAGCGCCAGCCGCGCCAATCGGGCAGGTAATCGACCCACGGCACGAGATGGCCCTGGGTGACGTCGACCGGCGCCTTGAACGAGGTGCTGAGCGTCCAATAGATCGGGAAAAGGCAAACGAACGCCCAGCCGATCAGCGCCGCATAGATGAGCACGCGCCCGGCGATGTGGAGCGCGTTCCGCCGCGCCGCTTCCCCGGCGGCTCGGTCGCGGGTGACGAATACCGCCGGCGCCTCGCCGGCTTCGCGAACGAGAGTCATGGCCGTTGCTCCCGCCCCATTCGCATCAATTCATTCTCCTGACCCACCGGCTCGCGCCCTTGAGGAGCAGCGTAACGAAGATGATGATGAGGATGAGGTACGCTTCCGCGAGCATGGTGCCGTAGCCGACATTGGAACGGTCGCGGTATTCGCGGAAGATGAAGCTCGACACCGTGTCGGTGGCGCCGCCGGGCCCGCCCGCCGTCACGTTGATGACGATGTCGGCGAGCTTCAGCTGGAAGATGATCCTGATGATGATCGCGGTGATGCTGACCGGCAGCATCAGCGGAAAGGTGATCTGCCAGAACGATTGCCACGGCGTGGCGCCGTCGACCCTGGCGGCTTCCTGGATCTCGCGCGGCATCGCTTGGAGCCCGGCGAGAAGCAGCACCATCATGAACGGGATCCACACCCAGGAATCCATGGCGGCGATCGACAGCCTCGCGATCCATGGCGTCGTGAAGAATGCCGGGCTGTCCCAGCCCAAATGCCGCATGAGGTTCGCCGCCGGCCCGAACCGGTATTCCATGAGCGACTTGCCGATCATCCAGCTCACCGCGACCGGGCTCAGCATGAACGGCAGGAGGAATGCCACGCGGAAGAATTTCCGTGCCCTGATGTCGGCGTTGAGGAGCAGCGCCAGGCCGAAGGCGATCGCATACTGAACCAGGACCGACAACACGTAGAACATCATGTTGCGGAGCGCGTTCCAATAATAGGGGTCGTTTATCAGCTGACGGACGTTGTCGAACCCGTTGAACTGCCGGCCCGCGAAGCCGCTCAAGTTCCAATCGGTGAAGGCGATGTAGAGTCCGAAGAAGGTGGGGAAGATGACGAGCGCGGCCGTGAACAGGACGGCGGGCAAGACGAAGAGCGCCCGGTGCCCGGCCTCACCGCGCGTAAGTACCTGCGAAATGCACAGTGCAGCGCTCCACAGGACGAATGCGTAGAGAACGGGCCGCCAGCTTTCGAATCCGAAGGATGTCAGTCCGGCGGCGTAAAGCACCTGGACGAGCGCCGCCAAGGCCAAGAGGACCGAGGCCGCGAGCAGGATTGCGCGCCCCATGCGCTTCCGGCTGGCTGGAACCGCCGGGGCTCCGACGCTGTACAGTTGGTCGCCTGCGGCTGGTGACGGATTCGGCATGTCGTCGAAATGTGCCGCTCCGCCCGGCGATGCGCAAGTCCAGCGACGTTAAAGGCCGGCAGCGAGATCGCCGCCGGCCCGGATTTTTTCGTGGGACCTTATGAGGAGAGGCCGAGCGAGGCCTTGTAAAGCTTGATCTGGTTTTCGCGCCCGATCTGGTCGGTGAGCTTCTCCCAGGCCGCCGCGATGTTGTTGGCGCCGGTTTGGGCGTCGTTCTGGCCCGCGAAGGTCTTCTGCAGCTCGTCCTCGGCAACGCTGTAATACTGGAAGATGCCGGGGATGCGCGGCTCGATCGCCGCGTTCGGATGATTGTAGCTGTCGCGGTTCGAGTTGAGGTAGGACGTGATGTAGGCCTCGTCGTAACCCGCCGATACCCATTCCGGAATGTTGAAGTGGCTGTTCCGGTAAGGCTGGAAACCCGAGGGGTAAGCGGCCGTCCACAGCGACAGATCCTTGCCGCCGAGATGGGCCGCAGCGCTCCAGGCGGCCTTCTTCTTCTTCTCGTCGGAGTCGACGCGCGCCATCACATAGACGCCCCAGCCGATGTAGGCCATGTTGGGCGCGAAGTTCGGGCCTGACGGGAGCTTATCCCACTTGCCGGTCTTCGAATTATAGACGTCGTCCGATCCCGGCAGGATCGAGAAGTTCACGGTGTTGCCGATGACCGAGGTGTCGCTCGTCCGCGCCATCGAGCCGACGTCGCCCCACCAGGAGAGCATCGAGCCCGTGCCGGCGAGGAACTGCTGGAACGCGGTGGTGCCCGGATCGGCGTTGATCTGATCGGGCGGCTCGCCCGGGAGCGAGTCGATCACGTCCTGGATGGCGCGCACGAAGGCGGGGTTGTTGACCCTGGGCTTCATCGTGTCGATGTCGAACAGCCACGCCTTGTCGTTCGGGTGCTTGGCGTAGGCGGTCGCCCGGCTTTCGAGGAAGTAGAAACCGAACCCGCCCCAGCCTTTCGCCGGATCGAGATAGCCATAGACGTCCTGGCCATTCAGCTTCTTGCCTTTGAGGAATTTGTTGACGGCCTGGACTTTCTGCCAGGTGCGCGGCTCGCCCCAGTCACCCTCGTTGCCTTCGGCCTTCCAGGCCTTGGCGAGCTCGGGATCGGAGAAGACGTCGGTGCGATAGCAGAAGGTGTGGCAGTCACCGTCGATCGAGATGCGGTAGGTCTTGCCATTCCAGGTCCCAACCGGCGCTTGGAGGTAGCCAACATAGTCCTGCATATCGATCAGCGTCTTGACCCAGTCCGGCATCTCGGAAGCGAGGCCCTTTCCGCATACGTCGCCCTCGAAGGGCGCGCCCATCTCCACGACGTCGAAGTCGACGGTGCCGGTTGCGATCGACTGCTGCAGGCGCGCGTTGTAGTCGGCCTGCGCCAGGTCGATCCAGCTGATCTTGGCGCCCGTGTAGGTCTCCCACGGCTTGAGGAACCCGCGGAAGAGCAGGTTGTGGAGGTTCTGGTTGTTGAGGCCCATGAAGGTGAGCTCGACGCCGTTGAACTCGCCTTGCTGCACGCTCTGCTTGGTTCCGCCGAGACACATCTCGCCGACTTTCTGCCAGTCGGCGTCGGTGGGCGATCCCTTGCCGACGCCGGGGATCTTGAGGATCTCGGTGCGGACATTGTCCTGCGCAAAGGCGCTCGGCATGCGGCCGAGCCCGCCCGTAGCGCCAAGGGCGCCCAGCGCCGCGGCGCCTTTGAGAACATCGCGACGGCTCGCCTGCCCGGCCATCAGCCGGTGATAAAGGTCAACTTTCACTGCACAATCCTCCCATGTTGTTGCTGATCGATCGCCGCCCCCGAGCGACTGAAATCATCGCGCGCCAGTATGCAGCAGCCCTCGGGGGTGTCAACAAAGCCCCTTTACTACCTATTTTCTCCGCAGGGAGGGGCGGCATCGCGCCGCGCGAGCGCCGCCATCACGAGGTGATGGGCGATCGCCATCGGCGCCGGAAAGCGCAGGCCCTGCGCGTGCACGCCGTGGCGCATTGCCTGGAGTTCGTCGGCTCCGAACCAGCGGGCATCCTCAAGTTCCTTCGCGTCGATGCGGATGTCCTCGCTAAGCGCCTCGCCGAGGAGGCCGATCATCAGGCTCGAGGGAAAGGGCCACGGCTGGCTTGCGACATAGGCCACGGTTCCGACCCGAATGCCTGCCTCCTCCTCGACCTCGCGCCGGGCCGCCTCCTCGATGGTTTCACCGGGTTCCATGAAGCCCGCCAGCGCCGAGTACATGCCGGGAATCCAGCTCGACTGACGTCCGAGCAGGAGGCCGCGCGACGATGTCACGACGATGATGATGACGGGATCGGTCCGCGGGAAGTGATCCGTCTCGCAGCTCGCGCAATGCCGGCGATAGCCCGCATCCGCCATCTCCGTCGGCGCGCCGCAGTTTGCGCAGAAGCGATGCCGTTCGTGCCAATGGAGGAGCGAGCGCGCCTGCGCAAGCAGTGCAAGATCGGGCGGCGGCAGCAGGCCTTGCGTGGCGATGCTCCGCAAATCGATTCCGCCCTCGATCGGCTCCGCCGCTCCGGCCGCGAACATCGCAGTTCCATGCTCGTCGATGCCGAGAAACACGGCTTGAACCCCGTCCGCCAACGGCTCATGCGCGATCGATCCCGCCGCCAGCGCGACCTTGTCTCCGTTCATCTTGATGAGCTTGGCGCGCGGGTCCGCCCGCCGCGCGGCGAGCCATTCGGGGTCGTTGCGATGATTGGCGCTGCGGTCGAGCTTTCCCCCGACGAACCCCAGATAATCAGGCGCCATCCCGCCCCGCCGGCCGGAACCGGCCGTAGAAGGTGTCGCCTGCCTTGGCCAAGTGCCGCAGCAGCTTCGCGGGGCGGTAGCGCCGGCCGTGCTTGCGCTCATAGGCCCGGCACTTCGAGACGAACGTCTCCGGGCCCATCGTGTCGATGTAGCTCAAGGGACCCCCAGTGAATGGAGCGAAACCGAAGCCGAGGATCGCTCCGACGTCGGCCTCGCGAACGTCGGTCAGCACGTTCTCCTCGAAGCAGCGAGCCGTCTCGAGCGCCTGGATCAGCAGCAAGCGTTCGCCGATCTCGCGGGCATCGAAAGCGCTTGCATCTTCGAGGCGGACGATCTCGCCTATCTCCGGCCACAACCGCTTCTTCGCACCGGGCGGATAGTCGTAATAGCCCTTCGCGTTCTTGCGCCCGAAGCGCTCGCGCTTGACGACCATTTCCTCGAGGATGCGATCGATCGGCCGGTCCTCGTACGCCTGCCCGACATCGGCCTTGGTCGCCTGGAGTATTTTCCATGAGAGGTCGAGCGCCACTTCGTCGGCGAGCGCCAGCGGGCCGACCGGCATGCCGGCCATGCGTCCCGCGTTCTCGATGAGCGCGGGAGGCATGCCCTCCTCGAGCATGTAGTGGCCCTCGGCGATATGGGTCATCACGACCCGCGAGGTGAAGAAGCCGCGGGAGTCGTTCACGACGATCGGCGTCTTCTTGATCTGCTTGACGAAATCGAGCGCGACGGCGAGCGCCCGCTCGCTCGTCTTCTCTCCTTTGATGATCTCGACAAGCTGCATCTTCTCGACGGGCGAGAAAAAATGAATTCCGATGAACGAGGCAGGATCCTTGACGAAGGAGGCGAGCCCGGTGATCGGCAGGGTCGACGTGTTGGAGGCGCGGATCGCATCGGGCGGAAGCGCTGCATCGATCTGCGCCCAGGCTTCCCGCTTCACGTCCCGGCTCTCGAACACCGCCTCGATGGCGAGATCGCAGTTGCCAAGGTCGTGGTAGGAGGCGGATGGCGTGATACGTGCGAGGAGCGCGGCCTTCTCCGTTTCAGTCGCCTCCCTCCGAGCGATCTGCTTATCGAGCAGCGCCACCGAATGGGCCTTGCCCTTCTCGGCAAGCGCCGGATCGCGGTCGATCAGCACGACCTCGATCCCGGCTTTGGCGGCGGCGTGAGCGATGCCGGCGCCCATGAAGCCGGCGCCGATGATCCCGAGTCGCGCCACCTTGTGCGGGGGTTCGCCGGGCGGCCGGCGCGCGCCTTTGTTGAGCTCCTGCGGCGAGAGGAAGAGCGAGCGGATCATCACCGGCGCCTGCCGGCCTAGGATCAACCCGGTGAAATACGCAGCCTCGATCGCGAGGCCGGCATCGATCGATCTGACGCTCAGGCCCTCATAGACGCAGGACATGATCGCGCGCTGGGCGTCGTAATTGTCGTAGGTCTCCTTCCTGTAGAGCGCGTTCGCCGCCGCCCAGGTCATCATGCCGTGCGGAGAGACAGGGAGGCCGCCTGGGACGCGATGATCTTGCCCGTCCCACGGCTGAATGGCGGACGGCGAGCCCGACAGCCAGGCGCGCGCCGCTTCGATGACGTGCTCCTGGGGCGCCACCGCGTGGACGGCGCCGAGCTTCAAGGCCTCACCTGCGGATATCTGCTGGCCGCGCAGCATGAGCCTCAGCGCGGGCTCGGCGCCGATCAGGCGTGGCAGCCGCTGGGTTCCCCCGCCTCCCGGCAGGAGCCCGACCTTCGATTCGGGAAGACCGACGCGCGCC
>JBJMRA010000184.1:0-15361 GCA_045802365.1 Hyphomicrobiales bacterium
CGGACTCCATCGCTCCGGCGGCCTCATGCTCGCCGACACCAAGGAGCGCATGGAGTGGCTCAAGATGGCGCATGCGCGGGCGCGCTATCTCGGCCTCGAGACGGAACTCATGGACATGAAGGAGGCGAAGAAGCTCTTCCCGCTGCTCGAAGAGAAATACTTCGTCGGCGCGATGCTCGATGCGGCGGACGGCAATCTCGATCCCTCCGGTACTACCCATGCCTATGCCAAGTCGGCGCGCATCAATGGCGCGGAGATCTACTTGAAAACGCGGGTAACCGACCTCAGGCCGGCAAGCGATGGCGGTTGGGACGTGATCACCGAACAGGGCAACATCCGCGCCGAGCACGTCGTCAACTGCGGCGGCCTGTGGGCCCGCGAGGTTGGACGGATGGCCGGGATCGAGCTCCCCGTGCTTGCGATGGAGCACATGTATCTCGTGACCGACGACATGCCCGAGGTCGTCGAGTACAACAAGGCCGAGGGCAAGGAGCTCACCCACGCCATCGACTTCAAGGCGGAGATCTACATCCGCCAGGAAGGCAAGGGCATGCTGCTCGGCACCTACGAGAAGGCCTGCCGGCCGTGGCAGCCGCGGCAGACGCCATGGGACTTCGGGACCGAGCTCTTGAACCCCGACCTCGACCGCATCGCACCCTCGCTCGAGCTCGGCTACCAGCATTTTCCGGCGATGGCGAAGGCCGGCATCAAGCGGGTCATCAACGGCCCGTTCACGTTCTCGCCGGACGGCAATCCGCTCGTCGGCCCGGTCCAGGGACTGAAGAATTTCTGGTGTGCCTGTGCCGTCATGGCGGGCTTCAGCCAGGGCGGCGGGGTCGGTCTCGCGCTCTCGCAGTGGATGGTGAACGGCGATCCCGGCTTCGACGTGTGGGCGATGGACATCGCCCGCTTCGGCGAGTGGGCCACGCGCTCCTACACGAACGAAAAGGTACGCGAGAACTACTCCCGCCGTTTCTCGATCCGCTTCCCGAACGAGGAGCTGCTGGCCGCAAGACCGCAGCAGACGACTTCGCTCCACGATATCATGGTCGAGCAAGGGGCCGTCATGGGCGACTCATGGGGGCTCGAGACGCCGCTGTGGTTCGCGCCCAAGGGCGTCGAGCCCAAGGACATCGTCTCCTTCCATCGCTCGAATGATTTTCCGCATGTGAAGGCCGAGTGCCTGGGGGTGCGCAACGGCGTCGGCGTCACCGAGATCGCCAATTTCGCCAAATACGAGTTCACAGGCCCGGGCGCGGAGAGCTTCCTGTCGCGGCTCATGACCAACCGGATGCCGCGGACCGGGCGAATCGTGCTCACACCGATGCTCAACCCGTCGGGCCGGCTCATCGGTGACTTCACCATAGCCAAAACCGCCGACGAGCGGTTCATGATGTGGGGCTCCTCGCAAGCGCAGAAATACCACATGCGCTGGTTCGAGAGGCATCTGCCCGACAACCGCTCGGTCGCGGTGAAGCGTTTCGACATGAGCCTCGTCGGGCTGTCGATCGCCGGCCCCAGGTCGCGCGATGTGCTCGAGAAGCTCACCGACGAGGACGTGTCGAACGCCGCCTTCAAGTTCATGGATCATCGCCGGATGGATATCGCCAACGTGCCCGCGATGATCAATCGCGTCACCTATACGGGCGACCTCGGGTATGAAATCTGGGTGGCACCCGAATACCAGAGGCGGCTCTATCAGGAGATCATGGCGGCGGGACGCGAGCACGGCATCGTCAACTTCGGCATGCGGGCGCTCCTGTCGCTCCGGCTCGAGAAGAATTTCCCGACGTGGTATCGCGAACTCAGGCCCATTTACGGGCCCTTCGAAGCGGGCCTCGACCGCTTCGTCGACCTGGGTAAGAACGATTTCATTGGGCGCGATGCGGCGGCGCGCGAGAAGGAAGAGGGCAAGCTCAGGCGCGTGTCGATGGTGGTCGATGCCGATGATGCCGATGTTTTGGGGGATGAGCCGGTCTGGCACGACGGCAAGGTCGTCGGCTGGGTGACCTCGGGGGGCTATGCCCATTACGTCGACCGGTCGCTTGCCCAGGGCTACGTGCCCAAGGAGCTCGCCGCCGCCGGTGCGTCGTTCGAAATCGAGATCATCGGAGACCGCCGTCCCGCCCACATCATCGACGAGCCGCTGTTCGATCCCGAAGCCAAGCGGATGCGGATGTAAGGCGTTGACAATCTCATCCATCTGATTGAAGTGTCATCACTCTAGCTGTTTTTTCGTATGATGTGCGCAACAGCGTTTGTGTTCCAGCATTGCCCCACCTGATGCGAAAGGTCAAATTAGGGTAAATTAGAACGAGCATTTGCCCATTATGAGAGTGAAGCGCCTCGAGTGGCCGACAGTCGGATTGGCTATCGCCTGCATGATGGCATGGGCGGCTTCACTCTACCTTTTTGGCATAGGCGGCCAGTGGTGGTTACTCCCGTTCGCCGTGCTGCTCATCACGCTCCACTCATCGCTGCAGCACGAGATATTGCATGGCCATCCAACCCGCGACCGTCTCCTGAACGAGGCGCTCGTCTTCTTTCCGATCGGACTCGTCTTTCCTTACCGGCGGTTCCGGGCGCTCCATCTCAAGCATCACAACGACGAGCTGTTGACCGATCCGTTCGAAGATCCCGAATCCCACTACATGACACCAGAGGGGTGGGCGAAAGCGGGAGCGGTCCTGAGGGCGATCCGCGAGTTCAACAACACGCAGATCGGCCGGCTGGTGATCGGTCCTGCCTTGTCCATCGCGGGGCTCGTGCGCGAGGATTGGAAGCTCGCACGCATAGATGACGACGTGCGGTTTGCCTGGGTCCTGCATTTCGCGGGGATGGCGCTCGTATTCGTTTGGGTGAGCTTTGTCTGTGGCATCAACCCGCTGCTCTACTTCGCGGTCTTTGCGTATCCCGCGTTGTCGGTCCTCTCGATCCGCACCTTCGTCGAGCATCAGGCGCGGGAAACGACTTCGAACCGCACGATCGTCAATGAGGATCGCGGACTCCTCGCCTTTCTCTTCCTCAACAACAGCCTTCATTTCGTCCATCACAAGAACCCGACCGTTCCTTGGTACAAGCTGCCGCGCCTTTACAGCGAAAACCGGGAGGCATTTCTCGCAGGCAACGGCGGGTATTGCGCGAAGAATTACTGGGAGGTCTTCAAGGCCTACGCGGTCAGGAAGAAGGAACCGGTCGAACACCCTCTGATGGCGACAGGGCAATGGCGGGCGCCCAATGCGATGAAGGCGCCCGCCGTTGAAGCCCCCGAAGGAAGCCGTCGCGAAGACTTGGTCCGGTCAGCTACGAGGTAACGGAACTCGCCCCAGGTGAACGTTCGCGGATGGATGAGGCGGCCGCGCGAAGCCTATACGCAGGAGCTTCTGGCCTCGGTCCCGACGCCACTTCGCCCTGCAGCTTGCAGTCAACCGTCGATGCGGATCGTCTCGGCGATCTCGATTCCGAAACCCGCAAGGCCCACATAATGCCGCTCGCCGGTAGCGATGAGGCGGATCGACTGAATGCCGAGATCCCGCAGGATCTGCGCGCCAAGGCCGATATCGCGCCAGGCCTCGTCACGCGACGCGCTCTTCGTCGTTTCACCCTTGGCATGGCCGACGGGCACCCCGGCCGTACCCTCGCGCAGATAGACGAGAACACCGCTCCCCGCTTTCCGGAAGATGTCGTAGACGGACTCAAGCACCGTCTTGCCGCCGAACACGTCCGCGACGACGTCTTCGCGATGAAGCCTGACGGCAACCTTGTTCCGGCCGGGCTCGCCGAAGACGAGAGCGAGGTGCTCGACGGGGTCGAACGGCGTCGTATAGGCGATGGCCTGCGCCTTGCCGATCGGGGTGTCGACGGTAAACGCCGCCTGGCGCTCGACCAGCCGCTCGCGCGCCTGCCGGTAGGCGATGAGGTTCGCGACGGAGATGATCTTGAACTTCTCAGCGCGGGCGAAGTCGAGAACCTGCCCGCCGCGCTTGACGGTTCCGTCATCGTTCACCAGTTCGGAGATGACGCCGACCGCGGGCAGCCCGGCCAGCCGCACGAGGTCGACCGCGGCTTCGGTATGGCCCGAGCGCATCAGCACGCCGCCCGATTTGGCAACGAGCGGAAAAATATGGCCGGGCCGGACGAAATCGTTGGCACCGACATTGCCATTGGCGAGCGCGTGCACGGTCGCTGCCCGCTCCTTGGCCGAGATGCCGGTCGTCAAGCCTTCCTTGTAGTCGACGGAGACCGTGAAGGCGGTGCCGAGCGGCGCGTCGTTGAGCGCTACCATCGGATCGAGCTTGAGGCGGCGAGCGTCCTCGGAGGTGATCGGCGCGCACACGATGCCGCTCGTGTGGCGGATCATGAAGGCCATCTGCTCGGGAGTGATCTTGGTCGCGGCCGCGACGAGGTCGCCTTCGTTCTCGCGGTCATCGTCGTCGACGACCACCACCATCTCGCCCCGCGCCACCGCGGCAATCGCCGCCTCGACGGAGTCGAGCAGGCCGGTTTCACCCATGAGCATCGATCCCGAAATCCCGCTTGCCGCAATTGCGCCAACTCTGCTCAACGTCCGTCACTCCGGCGAACGCCGGAGCCCATCTCGACGCTTGAGGCATGAATATCATGTATGCGTTGTCCTGAAGCATGGGCCCGGCTTTCGCCGGGAAGACGGGTTTGTAAGATGGAATGCCGAGCACGAATTGATCCTGCTTAATCCTCCCCGCCCTTGCGCAGGGCGGCGCGAGCGCCGGCGGGTTGGCCGATCTCTTCGAGCATCGCCGTGAACCAGGGTGCGGAGGTATCGAATGGCTTCCCGCCCCTGATACGTTCGAATTCGATCGCCCTGAGCTCGCCTTGGTGCTCTTCGTCGTGCCCGATCACCCCTGACCGGCCTGACAAGGCACACACGACGGCAAGCTCGGCCATCTTAGCGATGAGCGCGATGTCCTCGCGGTTCGCAGCCGCCGAGCGCGCGAAGTAGCCCGATTTCTGAACGAGCGTTCGGCCGGCGCCGATTTGTTTCCCGATGTGGCTGGCGAACCATTCCCCGACATTGATCTTGTCGAGCTTCACGTGGCCGAAGGCGTCGCGCGGCACGGCGGCGCCGCGCGCCTCCATCTCGCGCACGATCTCCTCCGCGCCGGCGCCTTCGCTGAGGAAGATGTTCACGCAGTCCTTCTCGTCCATCAGACGCTTGAGCCGCGCGGCTTCGGTTGCGAGATCGAAAACCACCTCGGGGATGTAGATGCCGTCGATGTCCTTGCGCCGGCGCTCCAGATGGAATTCGGGAAGGAAATGCAGCTTCTTCAGCCGTTCCCGCCAGGCGCGGGCGGTCGCGGCGGTCAGCCAGCCGCAGTTCCGGCCCATGACCTCGTGAACGAGCAGCATGCGCGGCGTCGCCGTCGCCTCGTTGACGACGTTCTCGAAGAAGATGGCGCCCTGTTCGGCGGCGGTTACGGCTCCGAGCGTCTGCCGGATCGGCACGACATCATTGTCGACGGTCTTCGGCAGGCCGACGACGGTCAGGTCGTAGCCGTTCTGGGCAAGGTACCTCGCAAGGTCGGTGGCGGTCATATTGGTGTCATCGCCGCCGATCGTGTGAAGAATGGTGATGCCGTCACGTTCCAGCTGCCGTGCCGCAACCTCGAGAGGGTTCTGGCCCTCCTTCACGAGGCCGCGCTTCACGCAGTCGGCGACATTGGTGAGCTTCACGCGGCTGTTGCCGATGGGCGAGCCGCCGTGTTCGTGGAGGATCTTCGCCTTCTTCCTCACCTCCGGCGTAACCGGGATGGAGCGTGCGGTGAGGAGGCCCTGATACCCGCCTAAATAGCCGATCATCTCCGCATCGGGCGCACGCGTGCCGTAGACCTTGATCAGCGATCCGACGGAGGACGACAGGCTGGGCGCAAGTCCGCCCGCCGTCAGCATCGCGATTTTCTGCCGGAGCATTCCATCAATCCCCTTCGCCTGCGCGAAGCGCGGGAGAAGGTGGCGCGTAGCGCCGGATGAGGGCCGCGAAGCGAAGCGGAGCGGTGTTGGCCGCGGAGAAACCCTCACGCCAACGCGCGACGGCCCTCATCCGCCCTTCGGGCACCTTCTCCCAGCTGAGGCTGGAAGAAGGGGAAAACCCGGTCATCATCGCTAGGATCTCACACGTTCGAGAACATCTCCTCGACATGCTCCCAATTGACGAGGTTGTCGACGAAGGCCTCGAGGTACTTCGGCCGCTGGTTGCGGTAATCGATGTAGTAGCTGTGCTCCCAGACATCGACGCCGAGGATGGGAGAAGCGCCGTGCATCAGCGGGTTCTCGCCGTTCGGCGTCTTCATGATCTCGAGCTTGCCGTTCCTGACGGCGATCCACGCCCAGCCCGAGCCGAACTGCGTCGTTCCCGCATTGATGAAGTCGGCGCGCATCTTGTCGTAGCCGCCGAGATCGCTGTCGACTGCCCTCTGCAGGCGCCCGGGCAGGCTCTTGCCGCCTCCGCCCTTCTTCATCCATTGCCAGAAATGGATGTGGTTGTAGTCCTGGCCGACGTTGTTCACCAGGCCGGCATTCTTCTCGGCAAAGGCGATCTTGCAGATCTCCTCGAGGCTCTTGGACGCGAGCGGAGAGTCCTTGAGCAGATTGTTGGCGTTCGTCACATAGGCCTGATGGTGCTTGTCGTGATGAAATTCCAGCGTTTCCTTCGACATGTAGGGCTGAAGCGCGTCGTAGGGATAAGGAAGCGGGGGCAGTTCGAGAGCCATTGAAACCTCCTTCGTCGTTTTGAATTCGACCGTTGGCATAAATGTCCGCCCGCCGCGAGTAAAGGGCAGGCCCCGTCAGTTTAGTTGAGCGCCTGCGGCTCGCCTTCGAGGCGGTAACGGGTAAAGAGGCTGTTGAGCGCGGGCATCGGGGCGATATCCATGAATCCTGATCCCGGCTCCATGACGATCATCGCTACGGTGGCGGAGAGGTTTCCTCCGCCGGGATCGAAAGCAGGGCGGCAGACGGCGAAGGGCGACCCGAAGCCGTCGAAATGCGCCGCTTTCACTTCGTCGAGCGCGATCCGGCGCTTCCCTTCGAGCAAGCGGCGGACCCGCCAGTCGCGATAGAAGCTCTCGGGGGCCTCGCCGAGCCCGATGTCCTTGAGCTTCGACAGCGCTACGCGGCTCTGCCAGTGATTGGCATGAACGAGCAGGTTCTCGACGGGGTAGATCGCAAGCACTCGTCTGGCGCACACTCGAAGTTGATCGCGAACCCTTCGGCCGAGCTCAGCATCATGTTGTTGGAGCAAGCCTTCGGGGGTCGTGGCGACCGCCTTCATCGCGAGGGCTAGATGCTCCCGTTCGAGCGCCTTGCGGCGGATGAGCGGCAACGGGATCCCGCTCTGCCGGTAGTCGCGGTCGGACTCGAGATAATTGGCGGTGATCGCGATTCCGGCGGCGTTGAGCCCCGAGCGGGCAAGCCCGCCCGCTTCGGTGAACGTCAAAATGTCCAGACCGTCCTCCCGCTTTATCCTGAGCACGATCGCCGTGTCGATGCATTTGGCGAGCCAGTCCCAGTTCTGGGCGTGGATGAGGTTGCCGTCCTCGGTGCGTCCGGCGAGGACGACGACTCCCGTACAACCGTCCGGATGGGCATCGCGCAGCCGCGCAAGGGCAACGATCTCGGTCCTCGAATTTACGAGGACGATGTCGTCGAGCTCGACTCCGGCGCCTGCCGCGATGCCGCGCATCTCATCGAGATACTGAGTTCCGAAGTCCTCGATTAGCGGTATGAACCTCTCGATCAACGGCGCCGGATCGGCGATGCCGATCGTTGCGAGCCGCGATCGATAAAGGGCGATGCTCTTGATGATGCGATCGCGAGCCTCTCCGCCATAATGGCGGCCGCGGGCGAAAGGCGGCCCGGAAATCTCGATGAGAGGAAACGGCTTCACGACGCTCAGGAGAACGCCTGGATGCCGGTCTGCGCGCGGCCGAGGATGAGCGCGTGCACGTCATGGGTGCCTTCGTACGTGTTCACCGTTTCGAGATTCATCAAATGCCGGATGACGTGGAACTCGTCCGATATGCCGTTGCCTCCGTGCATGTCGCGCGCGGCGCGGGCGATGTCGAGAGCCTTGCCGCAGTTGTTGCGTTTCATGAGCGAGATCGCCGGGGGCGCGGCGCGGCCCTGCTCGAGGGCGCGGCCGAGAGCAAGCGCCCCCTGAAGGCCGAGCGCAATCTCGGTCTGCATATCGGCGAGTTTCTTCTGAACGAGCTGATTCGCGGCGAGCGGGCGACCGAACTGCCTGCGGTCGAGCACGTATTGGCGAGCACGATGCCAGCAGAATTCAGCGGCTCCCATGACGCCCCAGGCGATGCCGTAGCGCGCCTTGTTGAGGCAGCCGAAAGGACCGGCGAGGCCCCTCGCATTGGGGAGGAGAGCGTCGGCAGAGACTTCGGCGTCGATGAGCACGATCTCACCCGTCACCGAAGCGCGGAGCGAGAATTTGCCCTCGATTACCGAGGTGGAAAAGCCCTTGGTTTCGCGCTCGACGATGAAGCCGCGGATGCCCTCGTCTTCGAGCTTCGCCCAGACGATGGCGATGTCCGCGATCGGCGAATTAGTGATCCACATCTTCGAGCCGTTGAGCACGTAACCCGAGCCCGTCCGCTTGGCTCTGGTCTTCATGCCGCCGGGATCGGAGCCGGCGTCGGGCTCGGTCAGTCCGAAGCAACCGACGAGCTCGCCCTTCGCAAGCCTGGGCAGATATTTCCGGCGCTGGGCCTCGCTGCCGTATGCCTCGATCGGATGCATGACGAGCGAATTCTGCACGCTCATCGCCGAGCGGTAGCCGGAATCGACCCGCTCGATCTCCCGCGCGATGAGGCCGTAGGCGACGTAGCCGAGCCCCGCTCCGCCATAGGCTTCCGCGGTCATGACGCCCAGGAATCCGATCTCGCCGAGTTCCGTCATGATCTCGCGATCGAAACGCTCCTCCCGGAACGCCGATTGAACCCGAGGCATGAGCTTGTCTTCAGCGAAGGCGCGAGCGCTATCGCGGATCATGCGCTCGTCCTCTGCGAGCCAGGATTCGAGATCGAGCGGGTCCTCCCAATTGAACTCGTGCTGCGGGGCGGCCATGGTCGGTTTACGGGCGGGCTCTGACACCGGAAGTCTCCTGATGGGCGGCGTCGCGAACTATAGCCGACCGGCGAAGCGGGACCAAACAGGAACGAACCAAAGTCGGCGCGGCGCGTTTGAATTTTCTCTCCATGCATGACAGAACCGAGGAGCGAGGGATGGCGAGACATGGTGATCCCGATCAATAGAAAAGCGCCCGATCGGCCGTTCGGCAGCCCTGAAAACCCATGACGAGCATGGAGTTGGCTGCCGTTGGGAACTGCACCGTCGCGAGTCTCGTCGACGACCGTGCCCGCCACGTCTGGTTCTGCTTTCCGCGCCTCGACGGCGACCCGTTGTTCAATGCGCTCGTGAACGGGAACGAGCCCCGGGCGGGGTTCATGGATGTGGACGTCGTCCGGTTCAAGAGCTCGAGGCAGAGCTACATCCGCAACACGGCGGTGCTCGAAACGATCATCGCGGATGAGGGCGGGAACAGCATCCGCGTGCTCGACTTTGCGCCGCGATTCAAGTTGCACGGCCGGCTGTTCCGTCCGCCGATCATCGTTCGCCGGATCGAGCCCGCCGCCGGGCGGTGCCGGTTGACGGTGAGAGTCCGTCCGACTTTCGAGTACGGGGCATCCTCGCCGAACATCACCTTCGGAAGCCATCATCTTCGATTCAGCAGCGGGGCAGGGAGCGTCCGCCTCACGACCGATCTGCCGGTCGCCTATGTTCGAGAAGAGGTGTCCTTCCTGATCGATCAGCCGGTGCATTTCTTTTTCGGCAGCGATGAGGTGCTGTCGGGCAGGCCGGACAAGCTCGCCCGCGAATATCTCGAGGAAACGATCGTCTACTGGAACGACTGGGTGCGCGATCTCGCCGTGCCTTTCGATTGGCAGGAGGCGGTGATCAGGGCGGCGATCACGCTCAAGCTCTGCAGCTTCGAGGATACGGGTGCGATTCTCGCCGCGCTCACCACGTCGCTTCCCGAAGCCCCGGGTAGCCAGCGCAACTGGGACTATCGCTTCTGCTGGTTACGCGACTCGTTCTTCACCGTTTACTCGCTCAATCGCCTCGGCGCGACGCAGACGATGGAGAACTATATCACCTATCTCATCGATTGCGTTCTCTCGACGGAGACGGACTATCTCGCGCCGCTGTTTCCCGTCGTGCCCGGGACATCGGTCGACGAGCATAACGCGCCGGCGCTTCAGGGCTACCGCGGGATGGGGCCGGTGAGAGTCGGCAACGCCGCGTTCATTCAGCGCCAGAACGACATCTATGGATCGGTCGTTCTCGCCGCGGCGCAGATGTTCTGGGACAGCCGCCTGCCGCGGCCTGGCGATGCGAGCCTCTATCACCGGCTCAAGTATCTCGGCCGCATCGCGGCCAGCGTGGCGCTCGAGCCAGACGCCGGCATCTGGGAATATCGCGGCATCACGCGGGTCCACACCTTTTCGGCGATGATGTGCTGGGCGGCGCTCCAACGGCTCGGCCACGTCGCCAACAAGGTCGGCGAGGAAGGCGACGGCCGCCAATGGCTCGGCCACGCGGCGCGGCTGCGCGAGGAAATCATTCGCCGCGCCTGGAACGAGGAACGGGGCTATTTCGCCGGCAGCCTCGGGGGCGCGGAGCTCGATGCCGCGCTCCTCCTGATGCCCGAGATCGGCATCATCGGCTACCGCGATGAGCGGTTCCTGCAGACGCTTTCAGCGATCGAAGGCCACCTCATGCGCGGGGGGCTCATGATGCGTTACGCCGATCCCGACGATTTCGGCATGCCGGAATCGGCCTTCCTCGTTTGCAGCTTCTGGTACATCGACGCGCTCGTGAATGTCGGCCGCCGCGACGAGGCACTGGCCCTCTTCGAGCGCATCCTCAGCCTGCGCAATCACGTCGGACTCCTGTCAGAGGATATCGCAGCCGAAACCGGTGAGCTGTGGGGCAACTTCCCGCAAACCTATTCGCATGTCGGTCTCATCCACTCGGCCATGAAGCTCAGCCGCAGCTGGGAGGAGGGTCTTTGGCGCGTCTCGTGATCATCTCGAACCGCGTGCCGGCTGTCGTCGAAGGGCAGCAGGCCGGCGGTCTCGCGGTCGCGCTCGAGGATGCCTTGCGTCACGAAGCGCTGTGGTTCGGCTGGTCGGGACGGATCACGGAAAAAACCAGCGATGTTCCCGCGGTCGCGCAAAAGGGAAGAATCACCATCGCTACCGCCGATCTCGGGCGGGAGGATTACGAGGACTTCTACGTGGGGTTCTCGAACAGCACCTTGTGGCCGCTCCTTCATTACCGGTTGGGGCTCGTCGAGTTCTCCCGCAGCACATATGCGGGATACCGGCGGGTCAATAGGCGCTTTGCGGAGCTGGTGTCGCCGCTGCTCAGGCCGGACGATCTTATCTGGGTTCACGACTACCACCTCATTCCATTGGGCGCCGAGCTCCGCCGGCTCGGACACGGCAATCGGATCGGCTTCTTTCTTCACATACCTTTTCCGCCGCCTGCTGTGTTCAAGGCGCTTCCTTCCGCCCATGAGCTCCTGAGCGATCTCACGGCCTATGATCTCGCCGGATTCCAGACGCCCGAGGACTACGAGCACTTCGTAGACGGCGCACAGCGGCTGGCCGGTGCGGCCGCCGCGGGCGGGGTCGTGGAGTGGCGAGGCCGCCGCCTCAGGGCGCTCGCCATTCCGGTCGGAATCGACCCCGATCGCTTCGCGAAGCTCGCCGAGCGCTCGGCGCGGAGCGAATATTCGCGCCGCCTCCAGGAAAGCGTCGCCGGGCGCAAGCTCATCATCGGCGCGGACCGCCTCGATTACTCGAAGGGCCTGCTCAACCGCTTCGAGGGATTTGCGCGGTTGCTCGAGCGGTTCGAAGAGCACCGGCGGAAGGTGAGCTATCTCCAGATCACCCCGCGCTCGCGCCGGGAAGTCGCCGAGTACCAGGCGCTGAAGCGCAGCCTCGACAGGCTCGCGGGAAAGATCAACGGCAGCTTTGCCGAGTTCGACTGGGTGCCGCTGCGCTACATGACCAAGGCCACGACGCGGACCGTGCTCGCCGGCTTCTACCGCGTGGCCGACGCGGCGCTCGTGACGCCATTCAGAGACGGCATGAACCTTGTCGCAAAAGAGTTCGTTGCGGCCCAAGACGAGTCCGATCCCGGGGTCCTCGTGCTGTCACGCTTCGCCGGCGCAGCGACGAGTCTCACGGAAGCGTTGCTCGTCAATCCTCACGATATGGAGGAGATCGCCGAGGCTCTCCATTCGGCGCTGACGATGCCGCTCGACGAACGCCAGTCGCGATGGCGCGACCTCATGACCAAGGTCCGCCGCGACAGCGCAGCGGCATGGTCGCAGCGCTTCATCGCCGAACTGCAGTCGGCGGGTCTGCCTGGCGGACAGGCCGCTCACGTTTCCGCGGCAATCGTCCAGCCGGCGAAGTCTTCGATGAATCGAACGAGGTCGTCGACGACGGCCGCGTGGAAGCGGGCGCCCGCTTCGGCCGTCGCGAGCGAGGGATCGCCGAGCGTTCCCGTCTCCGACAAGTCCGCGAAGTCGAGATAGGTCCTGACCCGCGCGCCGCCGAGAAGATCGGTGCTGAGGTAGGCGGAGCCCGGATCGGGATAGGTGATGTGCGCCCTCTCGATTGCGACCAGATCCGGCCGCACCGCCTGCATCATCGCGGTCTCGAATTCGCAGGCGTGCCCCATTCCGCCCGGCGCCGACTGCCGGAGCTTCGCGATCGCCTCGCGCCCGAGCTGGAAATAGGTGAGACAGACGATGCGGGCTCGGCCGTAGAACCGGTGGCCGAGAGTGGACGACAAGACGTCGGTGAGCCCGACATTGCCGCCGTGCCCATTGACGATAAGCAACCGGCGGAAGCCGTGCGCCAGCACGCTTTCTGCGATGTCCTCGACCAGCGCCAGCACCGTCGGAGCCTTCAGCGTGACGGTGCCCGGAAAGCGCATGTGATGTTGCGAGAAGCCGTACCAGGGCGGCGGAAGCACGACGGCGCCGCCTCGCAGACGCTCGGCAGCCGCGAGCGATACCGCGCTTGCGAGCATCGTGTCCGTGCCGACCGGAAGATGGCGCCCGTGCTGCTCGACCGATCCCAAGGGCAGAATGAGGATGGTGCGGTCGCGATCGAGGCCGTCGATCTCGGGGACGCTCAGTTCTTCCCAGCGCATAGGTCGGTTCGGATCGAGATTGCGAAGCGTGAAAAAGCGCCTCTATACTCGTGCGCGCGCGCCCGCTGTCAACGTCAAGGCGCGCACACATTAAAAAAGCAGGGAGGCGGAAATGACGTCGCGACGATTTTTGATCGCAGCGGGTTTGGCGTTCGGCGTGATGGCCGGAGGACCCGCATCGGCCGAGGACATCACCCTAGAGTTCACGGTCTGGAACTACTCGCTCGACACGATCCAGGACAACGCCCGAAAATTCGAGGCCGAGAATCCCGGCATCAAGGTCAAGATCACCGATTATACTTGGCCCGACTATCACGACAGCCTCGTGCTGCGGTTCAGGAGCGGCACGCCGACGGATATCGCCTATGTCGGCCAGGACTGGCTGCCGGCTTGGGCGGCGGCGGGGTTCCTGGCTCCGCTCGATTCCATCGCGCCGGCGGAGACCCTCGCCGATCTGCAGAAAGACATCGCCGGCTTCTCGCTCAGCGACATGACCTACAAGGGCAAGCTCTATGGGCTTCCCTACTACGCCGACACGATCTCCTTCATCTACAACAAGGACATCCTGGCCAAAGCCGGCATCGCGGTGCCGCAGACCTGGAACGACGTGATGGCGGCCGCCGAGAAGCTCAAGGCGCAAGGCATGGAGCATCCGATCGACTACGAGTTCAACCAGGAGCTCCCGAACTTCTTCGACGCCTTCGTCTCCCAGGTCTATGGCCGCGGCGGCGATCTCTTCGACAAGGACCAGAGGGCGATCTTCGACAATCCCGACAATGCCGCCTACAAGCAGCTGCAATGGCTGGCCGACGCCTTCAAGAAGGATCTCGTCCAGCAGGACACGCATGAATCGAAAGTGATCCCGTCGATGAACACCGGGAAGCACGCATTCACGGTGGTCTTCAACTATGTTCTCGCCGCGATGAACAATGCGGCCGAGCAGCCCCTTGCGGGTCAGTTCGCGCTGGCGCCGATGCCGGGCGAGGCGCACTCCGCTCTCGGCTTCACGAAATTCTATTCGATCACCGCGCAGGCGGCGAAGGATCCGGCCCGCGCCGAGGCGGCGTGGAAATTCGTGAACTTCATGGCGGGCAAACCCTACAAGATCGCGAAGCGCTGGGCGGTCGAGAAGGGCCTGGGCTTCGGCCAGCTCTCGCTTTTCGACGATCCGGACGTCAAGGCGGCGTGGAATAAATGGATCGACGCCGACACCCTCAAACAGCAGGTTGCGACTGCCCGCGGCGGCGTGTGGACCGAGTGGACGGCGGTGTGGACCGCCTACTTCCGCCCGCTCCTCGCGAAGGCGATGGTCGGCGAAGCGTCCGTCGATGAGGTGATGAAAGCCGGCGCTCAGCGCTGGAACGAACTGCGCGAGAAGATGCGCAAGTAGAGGCGGAGCCGGGGGCGGCGGGCAGCCGCCCCATCTTTCGGTCGACCGATGTGGACGAGCAGCCGCTTCCCGGCCCTGTGGCTCTTGCCGGTCCTGGTCTTCGTGGCCGTCTTCACGGTCTTCCCGATCGCCCACGCGCTGTGGACGAGCCTGCATCAGGTCATGCTGCTCTTCCCCGACCAGGACTGGGTCGGCCTCGAAAACTACCGGACCGTCATCACCGGCGAATATTTCGCGGTGGCGCTCAAGAACTCGCTGCTGTTCACGCTCTTCTCCGCACCCGTGGTCGTGGTGCTCGGCACCGCCGCGGCGCTCTTTCTCGATCGCGACTTCCCGGGCGTGACGGTGCTGCGCTCGCTCGTGCTGCTCCCCTGGGTGCTGCCCGGCGCCATCAGCGCGGTCTTGTGGACGTGGATGTTCCATCCGAGCTGGGGCGTGATCAACTCGCTCTTGAGGAAACTCGATCTCATCGACCGGTCGATCCCCTGGCTCAGCAATCCGAACCTCGCCTTTGTCTCGGTGGTCGTCGCCCACGTATGGACCCAGATACCCTTCACGATCATCCTCGTGATGGCGGCACTTTCGACGCTGCCGCGGGAGACGATCGAAGCCGCGGAGATCGACGGCGCGACAAGCGCACAGCGCTTCGCTCATATCGTGTTCCCTCACATCAAGGCGATCGTAGTCGTGCTC
>JBJMRA010000185.1:0-24391 GCA_045802365.1 Hyphomicrobiales bacterium
CCAGACCGGCATCTCCATCTCGTGCTCGAGAACGAAGAAAACCAGGCGAGCTGGCTTCGGCGAGACGCAGCCGGGTGGCCAATGTTCTATTCCGCTCAGTGGAACGATGACGTACACCATGGATTGCACACGGCGGCGACGGGCGAAACCGCCGGCTACTATCAGGACTATGCAGGCGATATCAGGAAGCTCGCGCGCTCTCTCGCCGAAGGTTTCACCTTCCAGGGTGAAATCATGCATTACCGGGGACACGTGCGGGGAGAGCCGAGCGCGGGGCTGCCCCCGACGGCATTCGTGTCGTTCATCCAGAATCACGACCAGATCGGCAATCGCGCTTTCGGCGAGCGGTTAGACAAGCTCGCGCCGGATGAAGCCGTTCGTGCAATTGCCGCCGTTTACATTCTCGCGCCTCAAGTCCCGATGATTTTCATGGGCGAAGAGTGGGGCGCCGCCCAGCCTTTCCTGTTCTTTTGCGATTTCGGTCCGGACCTCGCTTCCGTTGTGCAGGAGGGCCGCCGGGCCGAGTTCGCGCGCTTCCCCGAGTTCCGCGATCCGGAGGAGGCGTCGCGCATTCCGGACCCTTGTGCGGGAGAAACCTTCGCCGCAAGCAAGCTCGCCTGGGAGGACGCCCGGGAAGGCCTCCACACCCGCCGCCTCGAGCTCTACCGGCGGCTCCTCGCAGTTCGCCGGCGAGAAATCATCCCGCGGCTTGCGAACCTGGCCGGCGGTTCTGGTCGATACGAAGTCCTCGCTCACGCTGCCATGCGCGTCACATGGAAGATGGCCGACGAATCGATCCTCATCCTTTGCGCCAACCTCGGCTCTGATCCTCTCGTGCTTGCCGATGCCCTTCAAGGCAGCCTCATCTGGGTGGAAGGCAAGCTTCGCGATTCCACCTTCGATCCCTGGACCGTAGCTTGGTTCATCGACGATTCGGATCACGATGTCCGATAGGCCCATTCCGCGGGCGACCTACCGCCTGCAGCTCACGAAGGACTTCGGGTTCGAGCAGGCCGCCGAGCTCGCCCCTTATCTCGCGCGGCTCGGCGTCAGCCATGTCTACGCTTCGCCTTATCTCCGGGCGCAGCCCGGGAGCACGCATGGCTACGACGTGATCGACCACCGGGAGCTCAATCCGGAGCTCGGCACGCCGCAGGCGTTCGGACGCATGGTCGCGACCTTCACCAGCCATGATCTTGGGCAGATCCTCGACTTCGTTCCGAACCACATGGGCATTGCCGGCGCCGGCAACGCCTACTGGCTGGACGTGCTCGAGTGGGGCAGACGGTCGCACTACGCGCATTGGTTCGACATAGACTGGGAAAAGGATCATTTGCGCGGGAAGGTCCTCGTTCCGTTTCTCGGCGAGAGCTACCGAGCCGCGCTCTATGCCGGCGATCTCGTCCTCTCCTTCGATGCGGCCGAGGGTGGATTCGCAGTTTGGGCCTACGGCACGCACAAGCTACCGATCTCTCCCCTGCACTACGGCCATATTCTCGGAACTCATCACCCAGAGCTCGAGAAGATCGGGGATGCTTTTGCGCATGTCTCTTCCGAGACCGATATGTGCGCCGCCGCCGGGGCGCTCAAGCGCCGCCTCGCCTCCCTGGTCTATGAGGACAGAGAGGCTGCGGATGCCTTGGGGGACGCGCTTGCCCGCTTTCGCGGCAAGAAAGGTGATGCCGAAAGCTGGCGTGCGCTCGGCAATCTCATCGCGGATCAGAACTGGCGCGTGGCGGATTTCCGCGCCGCGGCAGACGAGATCAATTACCGGCGGTTCTTCAATATCAGCGAGCTAGCTGGGATCCGCATCGAGCTGCCGGAGGTCTTCAGTCAGGCTCACTCGCTCGTCTTCCGGCTCATCGAAGAGGGCCTGCTCGATGGGCTCCGCCTCGATCACATCGACGGGCTCTTCGATCCCAAGGGCTATTGCCTCAAACTTCGCGAGACGGCACCGAGACCGATCTACATCACCGCCGAGAAGATCCTCGGTCCTAACGAGGAGCTGCGTCCGGACTGGCAGCTCGATGGCACTACCGGCTACGAAATTGGCGCCTTGCTCACCGGTGTGGCCGTTGACCCGCGCGGCGAAACTTCGCTCACTGACTTCTATCGCCGGTTCAGCGGCGCGTCGGCATCCTTCAAAGATATCGCTCGCGAAGCGCGACTGTTCATCATTGCAACCGAGCTCGCGAGCGACGTCGTCCGGCTCTCCCGCAAGCTGGCGGACCTTGCGCGCTCTAATCCGCGCTCATCCGACTTCACCGAGGCCGCGCTGAAGCGCCCGCTCGAGCAGGTGCTCGCGAGCTTCTCGATCTATCGCACCTACGTCGACTGGAACGGCCCGTCTGCTGACGACCGGCGAGCGATCGAGGAAGGGATCCGCACGGCGCGCCAGCATTCGCCTTTGGTCGATCCGGCGCTCTTCGACTTCATCGAAGGGATGCTCACGACCGATCTCGCGCGCCCAGGATCGGGCTACAGCCGGACGGAAGTCGTTCGGCTCGCGATGCGGGTGCAACAGTTGACCGGGCCAATCATGGCGAAGGGCGTCGAGGACACCGCCTTCTACCGCTTCAACCGGCTGATCGCGCTCAATGAAGTCGGCGGGGCGCCCGAACGCTTCGGCGTCGGTCTCGACGTTTTCCATGCGAAAATGAGCGAGCGGGCACGTCTTTACCCCAATGCGATGACATCCACATCGACGCACGACACAAAGCGCGGCGAAGATGCGCGCGCCCGTCTCGCCCTTCTCGCCGAGCTCGCCCCCGAATGGGTCGAGCTCGTGCCTCACTGGAGCGCGTGCTTGCGCGCCGGGAACGGCGACATGATCGATCCCAATGATGAATATCTGTTCTATCAGATGCTTCTCGGCGCCTGGCCCCCCGAGCTCTTGCGCGAAAGCTCCAAGGACGATCTCGCCATTCTCAAGAAGCGCATCGAAGCTGCGATGCTCAAGTCGGTGCGCGAAGCGAAGTGCCATACCTCATGGGCGACGCCGCGGGAGGCGTATGAAAACGCCGTCCTGGCTCTCGTCAGCCGCGCGCTTGACAGCGACCTGTTCCTTCAGTCCTTTCTGCCTTTTGCGAGGCGAGTGGCGGAACTTGGCGTTCACAACAGCCTGGTCCAGACCGCGCTCAAGCTGACGCTGCCCGGCGTGCCCGACATTTATCAGGGCGCCGAGCTCTGGGACCTGAGCCTCGTCGATCCCGACAACCGCCGCCCTCCCGATTACGAACGTCGCAAGGCGCTGCTCGCCCAAGACAGCGGCGGCGAATTTGCTCCGCTCATGACCGCTTGGCACGACGGCCGCATCAAGCTCCGTATGACCCACGCTCTTCTTGAATTGCGGCGCGCCCACCCCGAGCTGTTCGCGAGCGGCGGTTACGTCCCTGTGCGCTCCGCCGGCAGCGATCGCATCTGTGCGTTCGCGCGGCAACATGGGGCGCTGACTCTTCTCGTCGCCGTTCAACTCTTCCCGAGCCTCGGACTCGCAGAAGAAAGCCGGCTCTCTCCGCCGGTCCACGCCGAGGCTAACCACTGGCGCGAGATCATTCGCGAGCGCGCAATCTCGCCCGAAAACGGAAGATTCAGCGCGGAGCAGCTCTTCTCGGATATGCCGGTTTCGGTCCTTCTCGGCAGCCCTGCAGACAGTTGAGCTTCGCGGTCCGAGCCGTGTAGTGTTCGCCCATGCTCAATCTCGATCCTTCCCTCTACTGCTCACCGGAAACGTTCGAATCCGAGCGCGACCGCATTTTTTGCAGATCATGGCAGTTCGTCGGGCCTCTGTCGCGCGTGCGTGAAGCGGGCGAGTATGTGGCGACCGAGATCGCCGGCCTTAAGGTGTTCGTGCTGCGCGGCCGCGATGGCGAGCTCAGAGCTTTCCGCAATGTTTGCCGGCACCGCGGCGCAAGGCTGATCCCCGAAGGCTCGGGACGGTGCGGTCCGATCCGCTGTCCCTATCACAACTGGGTCTATGACGATCGGGGCGAACTCATCAACGCGCCCTGGTTCGGGGAGGACTCATCTTTTTCCAAGGCTGAATGGCCGCTTGGACGAGTCGCCGTGCGGACGTGGCGCGGGCTCGTGTTCGTGGCGATGGCGCCCCACTGCGACCTTGAGGAGCAGCTGGACGAGCTCGTCCCCGAGCTCCGCGATGAACCGATCGAGACCTATTCGGCGGTGCGCGAGGAGAGGCTAACGTTTCCGGCCAACTGGAAAATCTACACCGACAACTTCGTCGAAGGCTATCATATCCCCGGAATTCATCCCGCCTTCTTCGCGGCGATCGACTTCGAGCAGTTCAAGACGACGGCGCATAAGGGTTTCATCCGGATGACGGCGCCGCCGCGCGAAGGATTGTTCTATCGCGGCAAGTGGCTGTGGATGTGGCCGAACTGGACGCTTTCGCTCTTCGCAGGCGGGATGAACACCTCGCGCATCAATCCGCTCGACCACCAGTCGACCGAGCTCATCTACAACTTTTATTTTGCGGATACCTCGGAGGAAATGGAAGCGGCGCGGAACGACACCATCGCGCGCAATCTGGCGGTGGTGCGCGAGGACTTTGAAATCTGCATCGAGACGCACAAGAACTACGCAACCGGCGCCTACAGGGCCGGCCCGCTTTCACCCCGGCACGAGGCAGGCGTGCACTACTTCCAGGATTGCGTGCGCGAGTCGCTCAGAGCGAAAAGTGAGGAACCGCAACCCGCGACGTGACGTTGTGCGAGCATGAGCGCCGTTCCCATGAGCGAGCCCGACGAGCCGATTGGTTGGCGGGAGCTCGTCGAGTCGGGCGTGATCGATGCATCGAATCCGCAGGCGAGAGAAGCGATCGCGCGCTACGCGCTGGAGCTCATGGAACAGGGCGAGATGAATCCGGAGCGCCTCAAAGCGGAAGTCCTCAAACGCTTCGGTGCAAGGCCGTCATAACAAACTTTCCTCATGCCGAGGAGGCACTGCCTCAGACTCGATCACGAGGAGCAGGTCCTTGGCGTCCACATGCGTTCCGGGCGAGACGAGGATCTCCTTCACCGCACCGGTGAGCGGCGCGTGCAGAACCGTCTCCATCTTCATCGCTTCGAGCATCAGCACGACGTCGCCTTCCTCGACGCGCTGGCCGACCACGACCGCAAGCGATGAGACCGCGCCCGGCATCGGAGCAGCGAGCTGACCCGGCTGCCCATCCTCCACCTTCCGTCTTCCGGTGACTTTGGCGGCAACGGTGCGGTTCGGGACACGGATCATTCGCGGCTGTCCGTTGAGCTCGAAGAAGACCCGCACCTGTCCCTCCTCGTCCGGCTCCCCCACCGTCTGAAGCCGGACAACCAGTGTCTTGCCGCGCTCGAGCTCGACCGTAGTCTCCTGACCGGGCTGCAAACCATAGAAGTAGACCGGAGTGGGCAGGACAGAAACCGGACCATACTTGCGGCTGACCGCACAGAATTCGCCGAAAAGCTTGGGGTACATCGCATATGACGCGAGCTCGCGATCATCGACATGACGCCCGCAGCGCTTCTCCGCCTCTCTCTTCAGTGCAACGAGATCCTGCTGCGGAAGGAGGCTTCCCGGCCGAACGGTGATCGGCTTCTCGGACTTCAGGACCTTCCGCTGCAGGGGTTCCGGCCATCCGCCCGGCGGCTGACCGAGATCGCCGCGCAGCATCTCGACAACGGAGCCCGGAAAAGCAATCGGGCGAGCGGGGTCGAGCACATCGGCGGGGGTCAAATCCTGGCTCACCATCATGAGCGCGAGATCGCCGACGACCTTCGATGACGGTGTTACCTTGACGATGTCGCCGAACAGATCGTTCGCCTCGCGGTAGGCGCGCGCCACCTCGTGCCAGCGCGAGTCGAGGCCGAGCGAGCGGGCCTGCTCGCGAAGGTTCGTGAACTGCCCGCCCGGCATCTCGTGAAGATAGACTTCGGAAGCGCCGCTCCTCAGGTCCGATTCGAACGCTGCATACTGGTTCCGCACCGCTTCCCAGTAGAAGCTGATCGCGCGAATCCATTCGGGATCGAGCCCGGTGTCGCGCTCGCCCCGCGCCAGAGCTTCGACAATCGACCCTAGGCAGGGCTGGGAGGTCATGCCCGACATCGAATCCATCGCGGTGTCCACTGCGTCGACTCCGGCTTCCACCGCGGCGATAATCGAGGCGCCCGCGATTCCCGACGTATCGTGCGTGTGAAAATGGATGGGAAGCTCGATCGAATCTTTCAGGGCACTGATGAGCAACCGAGCCGCCTTCGGCTTGAGCAGGCCCGCCATATCCTTGATGCCGAGAATGTGGCAGCCCGCCTTTTCGAGCTCGCGGGCGGTCCTTACGTAATAGCCGAGCGAGTATTTCGAGCGGCTCGGGTCGAGCAGATCGCCCGTGTAGCACAAGGCTCCTTCGATCACCTTTCCAGCATTCCCGACCGCGTCGATCGAGACGCGCATGTTCTCGACCCAGTTCAGGCAATCGAAGATGCGGAAGAGGTCGATCCCGGCGCTCGCCGCCTCCGTAATAAAGAAACGTACGACATTGTCCGGGTAATTTGTGTAGCCGACCGCATTCGCTCCGCGGAGCAGCATCTGGAGCATGATGTTGGGCACGCCTTCGCGCAGGAGCGCAAGCCGTTCGAACGGGTCCTCGTTCAGGAACCGGAGGGCGACATCGAAGGTGGCGCCGCCCCAGCATTCGAGCGAGAAGAGGCCGGGGAGGCCGCGCGCATAGGACTCCGCGATCGCCGCGATGTCGTGGGTGCGGAAGCGGGTCGCGAGCAGCGACTGATGGGCGTCGCGCATCGTCGTGTCGGTCACGAGCACGCGCGTTTCACCCTTCATCCAGCGGGCGAGGCCCTCCGGCCCGAGCCGCTCCAGAACCTGGCGCGACCCCTCGCGCGGTGAGCCGCCGAAAACAGGGACGTGCGGCGCACGCGCATGCGAGAGAGGGCGCGCCCGATCGCGCGTCTCCGGATGGCCGTTGACGGTGACATCGGCGATCCAGGTCAGGAGCTTGGTCGCTCGGTCCTTGCGGCGCCGGAACTCGAATAGCGATGGTGTCTCATCGATGAAGCGGGTCGTATAGTCGGCCGCGATGAAGCGTGGATGCGAGATGACGTTGCTGAGGAAGGCAAGATTCGTCGCCACACCCCGGATGCGGTATTCGAGGAGCGCCCTGGTCATGCGGGCGGCGGCTTCATCGGGCGTCGGCGCCCAGGCCGTCACCTTCTCGAGCAGGGGATCGTAGTAGCGGGTGACGACGGCTCCCGAATAGGCGGTGCCGCCGTCGACCCTGATGCCGAAGCCCATGGCGCCGCGATAGGCGGTGATGCGGCCGTAGTCGGGAAGGAAATTGTTTTCCGGATTCTCGGTGGTGATCCGGCACTGCAGCGCATGGCCCGACATCCGAATAAGCGGCTGCAATGGAACGCCCGTTTCCTCGGGCACTCCGATTCGGCCGCCTTCCGCGATCTTGATCTGCGCCTTCACGATATCGATGCCGGTGACCACTTCCGTCACCGTGTGCTCGACCTGAATGCGCGGATTGACCTCGATGAAGTAGTAGGCGCCGGTGTCGGCGTCGATGAGAAACTCGACGGTGCCCGCGCCAACATAGGATGTCGCGCGGCCGATCTTCAGCGCCGCATCGGCGAGTTGTCGGCGGAGGGCCTCGTCGAGGTAGGGAGCGGGGGCGCGCTCGATCAGCTTCTGGTGGCGGCGCTGGATCGAGCAGTCGCGCTCGAAGAGATGAACGAGATTGCCGTGTGTGTCGCCCAGAAGCTGCACTTCGACATGGCGCGCTTTGCGGACAAGCTTCTCGAGATAGACCTCGTCGTTGCCGAAGGCTGCCTTCGCTTCGCGCCTTGCCGAGAGGACCGCGTCGACGAGTTTGTCCTCGCCGTCGATTGGCCGCATGCCTCGGCCGCCGCCGCCCCAGCTCGCCTTGAGCATCATGGGGTAACCGATGTCGCGCGCGAGCCTCCTGATCGCGGATTCATCGCGCGGCAGCGGGCCAGTCGCGGGCATTACCGGCACGCCGACCGAGCGCGCGAGATCCCGGGCGGCGAGCTTGTTGCCGAGCGTCCGCATCGATTGCGCGCGCGGGCCGATGAACGCGATCCCGGCGGCGGCGCATGCGTCGGCGAAATCCGGATTCTCGGAGAGGAACCCGTAACCCGGATGGATTGCATCAGCGGCAGCGTCCTTGGCGACGCGGATCACCTCATCGATCGACAAATAGGCCTCGATCGGTCCCTTGCCGGCGCCCACCTGATAGGCCTCATCCGCCTTGAACCGATGGAGCGAGAGCTTGTCCTCTTCGGCATAAATGGCGATCGTTCGAATGCCGAGCTCGGTCGCGGCGCGGAAAACGCGGATCGCGATCTCCGACCGGTTCGCGACCAGGAGACGCTTGAAGCGGTTCACGTTCGCGTCATCCGCAACGACGCCGCGATGCGCGCCGCCTCCGCGACCGCCGGCCAATTCTTGTCGGCAATGTACCGGCGTGGGGCCATCCACGATCCGCCGACCGCCACCACATTCGGCAGCATCAGGTATTCGCGTGCATTCGCTTCCGTGATGCCGCCCGTCGGGCAGAAGCTCACATCCGGCAAAGGCGAAGCGATCGCAGAGAGATAGCGCGTGCCGCCGCACGCTTCGGCGGGGAAGAACTTCTGAACCGCGTAGCCCTGCTCGCGGAGCACCATCGCCTCGCTCGGCGTGGCCGAAGCCGAGAGGAGCGGGATCACACGATCGCTCGCGGCCGCGAGGAGAGCCGGCGATGCCCCTGGACAAACCGCGAAGGCGCAGCCCAACTCTTCACTGAGCGCGAGCTGGCGCGGATCGAGAACGGTGCCCGATCCAACGACGATATCGGGCAATGCATCGCGGATCGCCCGTATCGCATCGGCGGCGGCCGACGTCCGGAGCGTGATCTCGAGCACGTCAAGCCCGCCCTCGGCGAGCGCCCGGGCGAGAGGCACGGCATCCTCGACCGCCTCAACGATGAGGACAGGAACGATCCTCGCCCTCCGCAAAAGGCCCTCGAGCCCCGCCTGCCGATCAGACCCCATACTTCACGGCGCCCAGTAGACGACGAGCGGATGCTCATCGCGCAGGAACGCACGAATAGGCATCCGCTCGACAGGCCCGGGCTCGAGCGCGAGCGTGAGGACCTCGGCCTTCTCTTCGCCTTCGATGTGAAGGGCGATGAAATCGGAGTCGATCAGGGCCGGAAACGAGAAGGTGAGGCGGGGCTCGAGACCGGGCGCCGCGAGCCGAATCACCTTTTTGGTTCCGCGCGGATCGAGCGCCGCCGCGAGCGTGTCTGCGCCCGGCAGGAAGGATGCAGTATGGCCATCGGCACCCATTCCCAGCACCACGACGTCGAAACGCCCAAGCGCAAGTGCCGCGCTATCATCAGGGTAGAGAGGCACGAAGCACGCCCGTTCGGCGGCGTTCCTCAGGAGATGAGTCCTGACGAGCCGCGCGTTCGATCGCTCGCTCGATTCGGGGACCCAGCGCTCGTCCACGAGCGTGACCGTAACGCGATCCCAACCGATCGGCTCGAGGCTCAGGCGCTCCAAGAACCGGGTGGGCGTCGTGCCGCCCGAAACGGCGAGTAGAGCGTTGTCGTTGCGAGCCACGGCAGAGGCAAGCCGATCGGCGACGTCGTGAGCGAGCGCGGTTGCAAGCGACAGGCGGTCGCCGAACTCCCGCCGCACGGAGATCATCAGGCGGCGTCCTCGTACCAGGTACGCCCGTCCCTTTCGATGAGCGCGACTGCGGCCGATGGGCCCCAGGTGCCGGCGGTATAGGGCTTCGGCGGATCCGGGTTTTCCGCCCAGGCTTCGAGGATCGGATCGACCCACGCCCACGCCGCCTCGACCTCGTCGCGCCGCATGAACAAGGTCTGATTGCCGCGCACGACGTCCATCAGGAGCCGCTCGTAAGCATCGGGATTGCGCACCTTGAAAGCTTCGGCGAAGCTCATGTCGAGGGGCACATATTGCAGGCGCATGCCTCCGGGGCCTGGATCCTTGATCATCAACCACAGCATCACGCCTTCGTCCGGTTGCAGCCTGATCAGGAGGCGGTTGGGCTCGATCGGACCGGCGTCGCCGTCGAACACGGAATAGGGAATGGGCTTGAAGGTGACGATGATCTCGGAAACCCGCGAGGGCAGCCGCTTGCCGGTGCGCAGGTAGAACGGCACGTTGTTCCACCGCCAGTTGGCGATCTCGGCCTTTATGGCAACGAAGGTCTCGGTGTTGCTGGACTCAGAGCCCAGTTCCTCGAGGTAGCTCGGGACGGCGCCGCTGCTCGAGGCGCCCGCCTTGTACTGACCGCGTACTGTCAAATGACCGATGTCGGCGGGCGAGATCCGCTTGAGAGATTTCAACACCTTGAGCTTCTCGTCGCGCACGGCGTCGGCGTCGATCGATCGCGGCGGCTCCATTGCGACGAGGCAGACGAGCTGCAGCATGTGGTTCTGGACCATGTCGCGCAGCGCTCCCGCCTTGTCGTAGTAGCCGGCCCGGCCTTCGAGGCCCAGCGTTTCGGCGACAGTGATCTGCACGTGATCGACATGGGCGCCATTCCAGATCGGCTCGAAGAGCGCGTTCGCGAACCTGAGCGCCATCAGGTTCTGGACGGTTTCCTTGCCGAGATAATGATCGATGCGGAAGATGCTTCGTTCGGGGAGCACGCGGCCGATCGTGTCATTGACCGCTTTCGCCGAGGCGAGATCGCGCCCGATCGGCTTCTCCACGACGACGCGCGTCTTCTCGGTGATGAGATGATGCGCGGCGAGCTTCTCGCATATCGGCCCGAAGAGATCTGGAGAAGTCGCCAAATAAAAGAGGCGGATGCGGTCCTGGCCTGATTGGAGGGCAGTCGAGAGAGCTCCCCAATTCTCCTCCTTCAGCACATCGACTGCCACGTAGGACAGGCGGCCAAGGAAACGCTCGACGACCTTCGGATCGCGGTCTTCCTCGCTCGTATGCTCGGAGATGGACTTGCGGGCAAATGCCCGGAACTCCTCGTCCGACATGCTTCTCCGGGAGACACCGATGATCCGGGCGCCCTCCGGGATCTGGCCCGCGAGGTCGCGCTGGAAGAGCGCCGGAAGAAGCTTCCGCTCGGCGAGATCGCCGGTCGCGCCGAAAACGGCGAGATCGAACACATCGACTTCAATGGTGCGCGCGGGCATTTTGTGCATTGCAGCAGGAGTTGACGTCATAGACGCTGCCGCGGGTCGGCACAACCATGGCGGCGGGGGTTGACACGCGCGCCCTTGCTCCGGTCTCACCCTATTCGTGGATACGCTTCCGATCGAAGAGGCCCTGCCGAGGCTCGATGCCGCGCTCGCCGGCGCGATGCGCACCGTGCTTGTGGCGCCGCCCGGTGCCGGAAAAACGACACGTGTGCCGGTGGCGCTGCTCGACGCTCCATGGCTCGACGGCCGTATCGTCATGCTCGAGCCGCGGCGGCTTGCCGCTCGCGCTGCCGCGGCGCGAATGGCCGAGATGCTCGCCGAAGCGGTTGGCGAGCGTGTGGGATACACCGTGCGGTTCGAGCGGAAGGTCTCGAGCCGCATGCGGATCGAGGTGGTCACCGAGGGAGTGCTCACCCGCCGGCTCCAGGCCGACCCCGAGCTTGCTGGTGTTGGCCTTCTGATCTTCGACGAGTTCCACGAACGCAGCATCGACGGCGATCTCGGGCTGGCGCTCGCTCTCGATATTCAGCGCGCTCTCCGGCAAGACCTGCGCATGCTGGTGATGTCGGCAACTCTCGACGAGCGACGGCTCTCCGCTCATCTCGGAGGCGCCCCGATCATCAGCGCGGAAGGACGCGCTTTTCCGGTTGAAACGACATATGCCGACCGTCCCGAACGACGCGATATCGCAGCCGCAACCGCACGCGCGATCCTGCGAGGAACCGGCGAGACTCGGACGGGCATTCTCGCCTTCCTGCCGGGCGAAGCCGAAATCCGCCGCTGCGCCCGGGAGCTTGCGACGGCTGGGCTTCCGCCGGGAATGCGCGTGCTGCCCTTGTACGGCGCGATGCCGCTCTCCGAGCAGCTCGATGCGATACGGCCGGCTCAACCGGGTCAGCGCAAGATCGTGCTTGCGACCACCATCGCCGAGACGAGCCTCACGATCGAGGGCATCGATACCGTGATCGACAGCGGGTACAAGCGGGTCCCACGGTTCGATCCGGCGAGCGGGATGTCTTCGCTCGCAACCGTGAGAGTGTCGCAGGCGTCCGCCGACCAGCGCCGCGGCCGTGCGGGCAGGCTCGGTCCCGGGCGGTGCATGCGCCTCTGGCCCGAGGCGGAGACGAAGGCGCTCCGGCCTCACGACACGCCCGAGATCTTCCAGGCCGACCCAGCCCCGCTCGCCCTTGAGCTCGCGGCTTGGGGCGTCGCCGATCCCGCGGCCCTGGCTTGGGTCGATGCCCCGCCCGCTGCCTTATTCGCACAGGCGCGCGACCTTCTTCGCTCTCTCGACGCGATCGATGAGGCGGGCCGTATTACCGCGGCTGGCAAAGCCATGGCCTTACTGCCGCTTCATCCAAGGCTCTCGCATATGCTGATCGCCGGGAAGGAGCTCGGCGCCGGTGCGCGCGCCGTGAAGCTCGCCGCGCTTCTGTCGGAGCGCGATATCCTCCCGCGCGAAAACGGCGCCGACCTGGCTTTGCGCTTCTCCGCGCTCGAGCAGGGACGCGGCGGCGAGCGCCTCCGGCAAGCGGTCCGGCAGATCAAGTCGATGAGCGGCATCGCGCAGAAAGGGGAAAGAGAGATATCGCTCGGCCTTCTGGTAGCGCTCGCATGGCCCGACCGGATCGCGCAAGCCCGCGGGGCGCCCGGGCGATATCTGCTCGCGGGCGGCGGAGGCGCGAGCCTGCCCATCCACGATCCGTTGGCGCGCGAGAAATGGCTCGCCGTCGCGCTCACTGATGGGGCGGGCGGCGACCAGCGCATCCTTCTCGCCGCGCCACTCACCTTGGAGGAGATCGAACGGCATTTTGCCGATCACATCTCGGAGCGCGACGTCATCACATGGGATCATCGCGAGGAGGCGATCCGCATGGCGAGAGAGCGGAAGCTCGGACCGCTGACGCTCGCCGTCACGCCGCCTGTATCAGCCGATCCCGCGGCGGTGGCGGACGCCATGATTGCCGGCATCCGCAATATGGGTCTCGGCGCCCTCCCCTGGACGGATGCCGCACGCTCTCTCGTTGCGCGGGTCCGGTTCACGAAGCGCCTCCTTCCGAGCGAGCCATGGCCCGATCTTTCCGACGCAGCACTCCTCTCGACATTGGACGAGTGGCTCAAGCCCTACGTTGCGGGCATGACCCGCAGGAGTAATCTCGAGCGGCTGGATATGGCCTCGATCATCGAACGCGCGATTCCGCCGGCTTTGCGGAGCCGCCTCGACCGAATCGCCCCTTCACACATCCAAATCCCATCGGGCGCGCATGTGCCGATCGACTACGGCACCGGCGATGATCCGATCCTTCGCGCGAGACTTCAGGAGATGTTCGGCCTCATGGAGACGCCACTGATAGGGGAGGGCCGCGCGAAGCTCCGCATCGAGCTTCTTTCCCCGGCCCGCCGGCCGGTCGCCGTAACCCAGGATCTTGCGAGCTTCTGGACGAATGCCTACCCGCACGTCCGGTCCGAGATGCGCGGCCGCTATCCCAAACATCAGTGGCCGGAAGACCCGCTCGCCGCAGAGCCCGTCAAACCGGGCAAGGTTCGATAGCCAATTTACCCCTTCGCCCACGTCAGCGGGAGAAGCGGAATTCGATCCGATACTCCCACTAGAACGAGAGGCAAAACATGACAACATAACGCAGGCTTACACATCGAGATTGGCGACGGACAAAGCGTTCTCGCGGATGAAGTCGCGCCGCGGCTCGACGACGTCGCCCATGAGCTTCGTAAAGATGTCGTCGGCTTCGTCGAGCTCGCGGATCTGCACCTTGAGGAGGGTGCGGACGTTCGCGTCGAGGGTCGTCTCCCAGAGCTGTTCGGGGTTCATCTCGCCGAGGCCTTTGTAGCGTTGCAAGGTCACTCCCTTCCGCCCGGCCGCGAACACCGCTTCGAGAAGCGCGAGAGGCCCGTGGATGACAGTCTCTGCTTCCTTGCGGACGAGCTTGGCGGGCTTGGCATAGATCTCCTGGAGATGCGCCGCTCTCTTGTCGAGGCGAAGGGCATCAGCGGAGCCAATCAGCTTGCCGTCGATCGTCCAGCTCTCCTTGACCCCGCGCACCTCGCGCCCGAACGTCAGACCGCCGTCCGACGTTGGCGCGCCCTGCCAACCGCGCTCGGTCTCTTCCGAGATGGCGTCCAATCGCCGGGCGATATAGCTCGCGGCCTGGCCCGCATTCTCTTCGTTTGAGAGAACTTCCGGGTTGAGCGCGCCGGCGATCGCCGCCTGCTCGATCACCGAGCGCGAGTAGCGCGAGTGCAAGGCGTCGAGCGCCGCCCTGACGGAGAGCGCTTCCTCGACGATGGCGCGCAGGTCGGACCCCCCCCGCTCACTGCCATCGGCGAGCACGAACTTGGTTCCGTCGAGACCTGTGTCGATCAGATACGTCTCGAGCGCGGCGGAATCCTTCAAGTACTGCTCCGAAGACCCGCGCTTCACCTTGTAAAGCGGCGGCTGGGCGATGAAGAGGTGGCCGCGGTCGACGATCTCGCGCATATGCCGGTAGAAGAAGGTCAAAAGCAGCGTGCGGATGTGAGCTCCGTCCACGTCCGCATCGGTCATGATGATGATCTTGTGGTAGCGGAGCTTGTCCGCATTGAACTCGTCGGGACCGATCCCCGTACCGAGTGCGGTGATGAGAGTGCCGATCTCGGCTGAGGACAGCATCTTGTCGAAACGGGCCCGCTCGACGTTGAGGATCTTGCCGCGCAGCGGAAGCACAGCCTGGTTCTCGCGGTTGCGCGCCTGCTTGGCGGAACCGCCGGCCGAGTCGCCCTCGACGATGAAGAGCTCGGTGCGGGAGGGATCGCGGTCCTGGCATTCGGCGAGCTTGCCCGGCAATCCGGCGATGTCGAGCGCTCCCTTGCGGCGCGTGAGCTCGCGCGCCTTCCGCGCCGCCTCGCGGGCGGCCGCCGCCTCGACCACCTTGCCGACGATGAGTTTCGCCTCCGACGGGTGCTCCTCGAACCAAGCGCCCAAGTGTTCGCCGACCAGGCTTTCGACGACGGGACGGACTTCAGACGAAACGAGCTTGTCCTTCGTCTGAGATGAGAACTTGGGATCGGGAACCTTGACCGAGAGCACGGCGGTCAATCCCTCGCGGGCATCATCGCCGGTCAGGGCCACCTTCTCCTTCTTGGCGAGGCCGCTCTGGCTCGCATAGTTGTTGACGATGCGGGTGAGCGCGCCGCGGAAGCCTGCGAGATGCGTGCCGCCGTCGCGCTGAGGGATGTTGTTCGTGAAGGTCAGTACATTCTCATGATAGCTGTCGTTCCACCACAGTGCGCACTCGACCGTGATGCCGTCGCGCTCGCCTTTCAACATGATGGGACTGCCGATGAGCGGTGTTTTCACGCGGTCGAGATACCGCACGAAGGCTTCGATGCCGCCCTCGTAATAAAGCTCCACCTCCTTGTCCTCGACGCCTCGCTTGTCCGTCAGTGTGACGTGAACGCCGGAATTGAGGAAGGCGAGCTCGCGGAGGCGGTGCTCGAGCGTCGCGAAATCGAAGTCGGTGTTGGTGAAGACTTCGGGCGAAGGCAGAAAGGTGACTTCGGTCCCTCGCTTGCCCATGGCGCCGCGAGCCGGCGCCAGCGGCGCATCGGGCACGCCGTTCGTGAAGCTCATCGCGAATTCGGTGGGCTCGCGCCAGATACGCAGCTTGAGCGAGCTCGAGAGCGCGTTGACGACCGAAACTCCGACGCCATGGAGGCCGCCTGACACCTTGTACGAGTTCTGGTCGAATTTCCCCCCGGCGTGGAGCTGAGTCATGATCACTTCCGCCGCCGACACCCCCTCGGTCGGGTGAATGTCCGTTGGAATGCCGCGGCCGTTATCGGTGACCGTACAGGAGCCATCGGCATTAAGGGTGACGGTCACCTTGTCGCAGTAGCCCGCGAGCGCCTCGTCAATGGCGTTGTCGACAACCTCATAGATCATATGGTGAAGACCCGAGCCGTCATCGGTATCGCCGATATACATGCCGGGCCGCTTGCGAACCGCATCGAGGCCCTTCAGCACCTTGATCGAATCGGCGCCATAGGTCTCGTCGCGCTTGTTGCCGCTGCCGTTGTCCTCAGTCATCAAACCCTCGCTGAGGCCGACACCCTGCCGGCCTCGACATTGAAGAATTCCGCATCGAGCGGTCGGAAAAGTCCTTCCTCCGTCCCCGTCATCCACACCTGTGACCCGAGGCCGGCGAGCCGCTGAAAGAGCGCCTGCCGGCGCGCCCCGTCGAGATGCGCCGCAACCTCGTCGAGGAGAAGAATCGGGGCAATCCCGGAAGCCTCCTTCACCGCCGCCGCGTGCGCCAGAACGAGCCCGATCAACAGCGCTTTCTGCTCGCCTGTCGAACATCTGGCGGCCGCCATTCCGGTCGGCGAATGGATGACGACAAGATCGCTTCTGTGGGGCCCTTTCGACGTGCGCCCCGCGGCGGCATCGACAGCCCGCGAATCAGCCAGAACTCTACGATATTCATCCTCCGCATTTACGGCCGGCATGCGCGCAAGGAGGGCTTCCGTATCCCCCGCGAGATCGAGACTGGCGGAGGGGAAAGGCTCCGCAGGTCCGCTCTTCAGGATGTAGCTAGTCAAGGCTTCGATGGCCGTCCGGCGTCCGGCCGCGATCGCGATCGCATGCTCCGCCATCTGGCCTTCGACTCCGGAAATCCACGCCTGATCCCGTCGCTCGTCGGCCAGCAATATATGGCGATCCCGCATCAGTGTTTCAAATGCTAGGACGCGAGATCCGTGAGCCGGATCAAACGTTTGGACCAGGCGATCGAGGAAGCGGCGGCGCTCGGAGGGCCGTGCTGTAAAGAGGCGATCCATAGCGGGCGTGAGCCAGATCGCGCGCAGATGCCAGGCGAGCGGGCCCGAGCTTTTGTGCCGTACTCCGTCGATCACCACATCGCGTGAGCCCGCGGTGGTCTCCTGAGAACCGGACGGCAACCAGGCGGTGGAGAGCTTGACCAAGTCTGCCTCCTCGCTCTCGAGGCGCGCCGCAACGGCCCAGCCGCCGCTCCCATTCTCGCGCGCAATGTCCTCATAGGACACGTTGCGTAGCCCTCGGCCCGGAGCGAGGAGCGATACTGCTTCGAGCAGATTGGTTTTCCCCGCCCCGTTCGGACCCGTGAGGATCACGAGCGTACTTTCAAGCTCGAGACGGAGATCGCGATAGTTGCGGAAATCGGTCAGCGTCAGGCGGCTCACCCGCAAAGGTCGGGACATCCAGGGGTGCTCACACCCGCATGGGCATCAGCACATAGAGCGTGTCCTGATCGGAGGGATCGGCAATGATGGTGGGCGAGCCCGCATCGGCCAGATTGAAACGCGCGGCATCGCCCTTGATCTGAGCCGCTATCTCGAGGAGGTAGCGGGAGTTGAAGCCGACATCGAGCGGCTCCGCATCGTAGGCTGCGGCGACTTCCTCTTCCGCCGAGCCCGATTCCGGATTGTTGACCGACAGCATGAGGCGGTCACGGCTGATGTTCAGCTTGACCGCCCTGCCTTTCTCGAAAGAGATCGTCGAGACGCGGTCGACCGCGCCCGCGAAAAGCTTGGTGTCGATCTCGAGCACCTTGTCATTGTGCCGGGGAATGACCCGCTCATAATCGGGAAAGGTGCCGTCGATCAGCTTCGAGGTAAGCACCAAGCCCTCGAACGAGAAGCGCACCTTAGCGGGCGACAGCGCGATCGCGACCTCGCCGTCGACTCCCTCGAGAAGCTTCGCCAATTCGAGCACCGTCTTACGCGGCACGATCACGCCCGGCATGCCGGTTGCGCCTTCAGGAAGCGGTAGCTGGGCGCGCGCCAGGCGGTGACCGTCGGTCGCGACCGCCCTCAGGGTTTCGCCGACCTGATGAAAGAAAATGCCGTTCAAGTAGTACCGAGTCTCTTCCGTCGAGATGGCAAACCGGGTCTTCTCGATCAGACCTTTGAGAGGGCCGGCGGCGAGCGCGAACCGGTTTGCCGGTTCTCCTGCCGCGAGATCGGGGAAATCCTCCGGCGGCAAGGCCTGAAGAGCGAACCGGGACCGGCCCGATACGATCATCACCCGGCCCTTGTCGGCGCCTTGATCGAGCTCGAGCTGGGAACCGTCCGGAAGCTTCCGCACGATGTCGTGAAGCATATGGGCGGGAACGGTCGCGGCGCCCTCCTGGGCGACTTCGGCCGAAACCTCCTCGACGATCTCGATGTCGAGATCGGTCGCGGTGAGCCTGAGAGACCCGCTCTTCGCCCTGAGAAGCACGTTCGAAAGGATCGGAATGGTGTTGCGGCGCTCGACCACGCTCTGGACATGGTTGAGCGCCTTCAAAAAGGCTGAACGCTCGATCGTCACCCGCATGGATTCTCGCCCTCACCCGGGCCGAAGACATTAGGCAATGAGGCGAGGGACGCGCAAGGGTTACTGCTGTTCGACGAGCCTGATCAGCAACCCGACTTCCCGCGCCAACCGGTCGTCGGACTTCATCAGGTCCTCGATCTTGCGGACAGCATGGAGAACGGTCGAATGATCGCGCCCGCCGAAGCGGCGGCCGATCTCGGGAAGCGAGCGCGCGGTGAGCTTCTTGGCGAGGTACATTCCGACTTGGCGCGGAACGACGACCGAGCGCGCCCGCCGCGGCGAGAGAAGGTCGGCACGGGCGACGTTGTAGTGCCGGCCCACCACCTTCAGGATGTCGTCGATCTTGATCCGGCACTGATCGGGATTGGCGGACATATCCCGGAGCACCATCGCGACGAGATCGACCGTCAGCGGCTGGTTGCTGAACTGCTGGTGGGCGACGATGCGGTGGAGGGCTCCCTCGAGCTCGCGGCCCGAGCCCGTGATTCTGTTGGCGATGAACTCGATCACATCAACCGAAATCCGCGCCGCCGGATCCCTCTTCATGAGCTCGGCGACCTTGACGGCCAGGATCTCGCGCCTGAGCTCGAGTTCCGGCAGCTCGATGTCGACCACGAGGCCGCCGACGAGCCGCGAGCGCATCCGCTGATCGACCGAATCGAGCTGCGCTGGCGGCACATCGGCTGCGAGCACGATCTGGCGCTTCGCGTCAACGAGCGAGGAGAACGTGTGATAGAACTCCTGGGTCATGACCTTGCCCTGCAGGAACTGGATATCGTCGATGAGCAGGACGTCGATGGCCTGGAAATAGTCCTTGAAGGAGATGGTGTCGCGCTGCCGTAGAGCCCCGATGAAATGATACATGAAGCGCTCGGCGGTGATGAAAAGCACGTTGCGCCCTGGGTGGCTTTCGCGGATGCGCCAAGCGATGGCGTTGAGGAGATGGGTCTTTCCGAGACCCGCGGCCGAGTGGACGAACAGGGGGTTGAAGCTTACCGGTAGGCCCGGATGCGAGTCGGCCACGCGCATCGCCGCGGCATGGGCGAGCCGATTCGAACCGCCCGTGATGAAAGTCGAGAACCGGAGTGTCGGCTCGAGGGGGGAGCCCCGCTCGGGCGCGCTTCCCGGGGCCGCCGGAAATCCGGGATCGCTCCGTTGCGGGGAGGGCAGCGCTGCTGCCGGACGCTGCTGAATCGGGCAGTGGGTCCGGACGCGGATTTGAATGCTGTCGAGCTGCCCGAGCTCGGCCTCGCTCGCTTGCTGAAGCCTCGAGGCGTAGTGGGCCTCGATCCAGTTGCGCAAGAACCGGGTCGGGACGGACACGAAAAGCCTGCCGTCGGCGAGCTCCTCAGGTTCTACCCTGGCAAACCAACTCGTAAAGAGGTCATCCCCGAGTTCGCCTTTGAGGCGTTGCGCAATGCGCTGCCAGGACCGCGTGAGATCGACGTCCATGCTCTTCATCATTCCCTTCCCCATGTCTTTCCGAACTTCAGGGCGCACCTCACCCGTCCGCCGGCCCGAAGGCCGCCGGCCATCCTCGCGCGCACCGGGTTCGACCGGGCGCTACCGAGAACGAAGTCCTAGAGTTTTGCTACCTGCACGCCCCAAACACCCGCAGTCGTACCAAGCGCCGGTCGTTGAACCGCCGTACAGACTTGCATCTCACGCTTGGCACCACCCCTGCACCCGGAGCGATTGATCGCGGAGGGGCTTTCTTCCTTGCTTGTCGCCCCGTCCGGGTACAACGAACCATAACCCGCGAGCACGGTCGCGGACAACGGAAGAACGGGTTCCCTCAGTACACGGAAGAAGTGCGGAGAGCCGCTGACGGCCGGCTTCGCCCCTCCTCGTCATCTCAACTCATTGGGACTGTTGCCCGAATCGGCGGCGAGGCGGCCCTACGGCCCGTGGCGCCGACCGGCCATAGATTGAGAGGCTGATCCCAGCCCGAGGGCGTCCGGGCGCCGAAATTGTCATACCGCTGTAGTGATCACCCATATCTTAATGAAAAGTAAAAGGAATCTGCGCGCGGAAATATCCGTCCCCGGAACAAGAAAAACGGCGCGTCGACTGAAATGTCGCGCGCCGCCTGTGGACGAAATAGAAAGCTACGCTAGGCCAAAGAGTTAGCCGATCTTCTTGATGCGCTTCGAAAGGCGGGACACCTTCCGGGAAGCCGCGTTTTTGTGCACGATGCCTTTTTGTGCACCGCGCATGAGTTCGGGTTCGGCTGCCCTCAGCGCGGTTTCGGCACGACTTCGGTCTCCCGCGGCAATCGCCTCTTCGACCTTCTTGACCGAGCTTCGGACCCTGCTCAGCCGGTTGCGATTGATGGACGTGCGGCGGGCCGCGACGCGGGTCGCCTTCTTCGCCGAGCGGGTATTCGCCATAATAAATATTCCTAAGATGCGCAAAGAGCCCGGCAAAGAGAGCGGAGCCGTGTTCTGCGGCTGTATAGAAAAGCCGCAACCGAGCGTCAATGCGCGCCCGTTATTTTTGGCAGTGCGGACAATAGAAGGTCGACCGCCCCGATTGCACGATCCGCTTGATCTTGCCGATGCAGCCGGGCCTAGGGCAAGACCCGTCCTCACGGTCGTAGACCGCGAAACGGCTCTGGAATGCACCCGGCACACCGTCGGGGCGGGCGTGGTCGCGCAAGGTCGAGCCGCCGGCTTCGATGGCTTCGCCGAGGACGGCGCGAATGGCGGCCACGAGATCGTCGAGCCGGGGATCATATTCTTTGCGCTTGACGAGCGTCCCCGCTCGCCTGAGCGGGGAGAGGCGGCTGCGGTGAAGCGCCTCGCAGACATAAATGTTGCCGAGCCCCGCAATGATCCGCTGATCGAGAAGCGCTGACTTGAGCGGCGCCTTCCTGCCGCGAAGGACATGCGCAAGATGCGGCCCGGAAAATTCGTTTCCCAGGGGCTCGACGCCGATGCCCGCAAGCAGCGGGTGGCGTTCGAGCTCACCCTCAGGGAAAAGATCCATGACACCGAAGCGGCGCGGATCCGTATAGACGACTTTAAGCCCGCCTTCCGTTTCGAAGACCACATGATCGTGAGGACCGGCTCCCGTTCCAGCCGGACCGGGCCTTTCATGGAATTCGGCGAGCCCTGAGGGCGCGTGTCCCTGGTTTAGGATGGTGAACCGTCCCGACATCCCGAGATGCACGAGAAGGACTTCGCCACGGTCGAGATGGAGCAGCACATACTTCGCCCGGCGGGCGAAGCGCTCGACCGTGCGGCCCGCCAGACGGGCGGCGAAGCCTTCCGGAAACGGGCGCCGAAGATCGCCGCGCGACAGGCGGACGGCGGTGATTCGGCGACCCGCGAGCGCCTTCTCGAGGCCACGCTTGACGATTTCGACTTCCGGCAGTTCCGGCATCGAGACGTTCATAGGAAAGGTGCAGCGGGGCCGCAATGGAATGGGACCCGATCGTCAGCTAAGGTCCGCGGCGACATGGGCACACGCGATCGAACCGATTTCGGCTTCCGGCAGGTCCCCGCGGTCGAGAAACAGGGACTCGTCAATCAGATTTTCGCAAAGGTTGCAGAGCGCTACGACCAGATGAACGACCTCATGTCCATGGGTCTTCACCGGTTGTGGAAGGACGACTTCGTCACGCTGCTCGGGGTACCGAGATCAGCCCGGCCCTATGATGTCCTCGACGTCGCCGGGGGGACCGGGGACATTGCCTTCAGAATCGCGAACGCCGGCGGTCCGGGCACGCGGGTCATGGTCGCCGACATCTCCCCCGAGATGGTCAACGTGGGAATGAGCCGCGCACGTCAAACGCCGGGAGGTGGGCGCTGCCGCTTCAGCGTGGCCAATGCCGAAGCCCTCCCCTTTCCCGGCCGAACGTTCGAGGCCTACACGGTCGCCTTCGGCATAAGAAACGTCACCCGCAGGGACGAGGCGCTCAAGGAAGCCTTTCGGGTGCTGAAGCCCGGCGGCAAGTTCCAGTGCCTCGAATTCTCCCATGTCGACGTGCCGGTGCTCGACGCGATTTACGAGGCCTATTCCATGACAGCGATCCCGGCCATTGGAAGGGTGGTCACCGGGCAGGGCGCGCCCTACCGCTATCTCGTCGAGAGCATCCGGACCTTTCCCACCCAGGAGCAGTTCGCAGAAATGATCGGCGCCGCCGGGTTCGAGCGGGTAGGCTACCGCAGCCTGTCGGGGGGCATCGTCGCGATCCACTGGGGTTGGCGCATTTGATCCGGGATGGGCTGAGGCACATTCCGAAACTGTTCCGCGCCGGCCGCGTATTCGCGCGCTACGGTGTGCTGACCCCCGAGCAGGTCGAAGCGCTGCCGGTTCCTGCGCAAGTCGGCTATCGCCTCCTCATGCCGCGCACCAAGCCGGCCGGGGGCGGGCTTGCCGCCGCTCTCTACGAGCTTGGCCCGAGTTACATCAAGCTCGGGCAATTCCTTGCGACCCGCCCCGACATAGTCGGGGCCGATCGTGCGGCCGAGCTCAGGATGCTGCATGACCGCCTTCCGCCCTTCGCCATGGCGGAGGCGCAATCAGCCGTCCGCTCCGCATTGGGCGCCGAGCCTCGCTCGCTATTCCGGGATTTCGGGTCGCCGGTCGCCGCCGCATCGATCGCGCAGGTCCATCGCGCACGTCTCGAGGACGGCCGCGAGGTCGCGGTCAAGATCCTGAGGCCCAGAATAGAGAAGCGCTTCGCCGACGATCTCTCGAGTTTCTTTTTCGCTGCAAAGCTTCTCGAGCGGACGAGCCCGGAAGCGCGGCGCCTGAGGCCCGTCGACGCGGTGGCGACGCTTGCCCGGTCGGTCGCGCTCGAGATGGACCTCCGCATGGAGGCGGCCGCGATCTCCGAAATGGACCGGAATACCGAAGGGGATCCGACCTTCCGGGTGCCGCGGGTCGAGTGGCCGCTCACCGCACGCCGGGTGCTCACCTGCGAATGGATCGAGGGGACCTCGCTCGCCGATCTCGATCGGCTGCGGACGCGCGGCATCGATCTTCCCGATCTCGCGCGCTCGGTCGTCCAGAACTTCCTCAGGCATGCGATACGCGACGGCTTCTTCCATGCCGACATGCACCAAGGGAACCTGTTCGTCGACGAGGAGGGACGGCTCGCGGCCGTCGATTTCGGGATCATGGGGCGGCTTACGCCCAAAGAGCGGCGCTTTCTCGCGGAGATCCTCTTCGGGTTCATCACCCGCGACTATTTGAGGGTCGCCGTCGTCCACTTCGAAGCGGGCTACGTTCCGGCCCATCACGAGCCCCCGACCTTCGCGCAGGCGCTCCGGGCGATCGGCGAGCCGATCATGGATCGTCCGGCGGAAGAGATTTCGATGGCACGGCTCCTGACACAACTCTTCGAGGTGACGGCGCAGTTCGACATGCCGACCCAGCCGCAGCTCCTGCTTCTCCAGAAGACCATGGTGGTGGTCGAAGGGGTGGCGCGGACGCTCGATCCGCACTTCAATATGTGGGTGGCATCGGAGCCCGTCGTCCGTGAGTGGATCGAGAGGCATCTGGGTCCGTCGGGCGCGATCGAGGAGAGCGCCAAAGGGGCGGCCACCATGGGCCGGCTTCTGGCGGACTTGCCCGAGGCCATGCTCGAGATCCGCCAAGCGAGCCGGCTTCTCGCCGAGATGGCGGCTTCCGGGGGGGTGCGGCTTGCTCCTCAATCAACCGAAGCCTTGGCGCTGGCGCAGCTCCGCCACGCACGGGCAAACCGCTATGCGCTGTGGGTCGGCGCGGCCGCGCTCGTACTCATCGCGCTCGCCATCGTATTCTGATCCGTCGGGATTTACGCCAGCATGAGTCCACAGTGTTGAACGAAATGCTGGAAATCATGATCGCGG
>JBJMRA010000186.1:0-4902 GCA_045802365.1 Hyphomicrobiales bacterium
ATCGTGACCGGCGAAGACTGTCATCTCGCTTCACGACTTTATTCTCTTGAACCCACGGGTGACCTGACGCTGATCACCGCCTGGGCGGGAGAGCAGCTGGTTGTCGCCAAAGCCTCCCGGAGTTTTCGGCGGGCTCTCGATGTTCCGATCGGGTTCCGATTTCCGCAGGACCGGGTTTATCTCTTCGATGCCGAGACTGGAAAGCGTCTGGAACGAGACTCGGCGCCGAACCGATGAACACCGTTTCCGATCGGGGGGCCTGAGCGGGACTACTGCCTTCCCGTTGCTTCCCGCTCTACACTTAATCGAGACGATCACCCGCCTTTGGGCGTAGGCCAAATCAAATCGATCTGGGTCTGCAACTCATCAACTGAGGCTTTGAGCGCCGTAAGCTTATGGTCCAGGCCGGGCGGGTGTTTGCTCGCCATGACCATGGTTGGACTGCTCTCTTCAGCAAAGGTACCTACTCGCGTTGCAAGAAACCTCAACTGGTTGCTGATGTCCTTTAGCCGCTCGGTCTCATCCATCGTGATGCTCCTTTCGCTCTTACCTTCCGTCGTGTTGCATGGCCAGGCCAAACACTCCCACCCGTAACCCGCGTGGACGGATGGCGTTCAAATCTGGCGAGGCTCGGCGGCGTGTTTTTTGGATAGGTGCCCTCACCTGCTTGACCCTGGTCTGGCCGCGTGTTCCCTTTGCGTGCATGCTCGTGTGCCCACTTTATCATAATCCCCTGGACCGTCGGCGTTGGACGCAATAGCGTCAGCGGCGTCATAGTTTGACCCAAACGCTGGACCCATGAAAATGGCATGGCTCAACGGCAGTTACATGGCGCGCAAGGGAGTGGCAATCGGCAGGCCTGGACGCACGCATCTGCTCACAAAGGATGTTCAGGGTGACTATCGCTATGTCTACGGCCCCTATGCCGAGCCCGTGCTGTCGATCGTACCGGGTGACTTGGTGGTCGCCGAAACCGAAGACGCATTCGGCGGCGCTATCAAGACGGAGCGCGATCTTCCCTCGAAAAGCATCACCATGCCGTTCGTCAATCCGCAATGCGGTCCGATCGCAGTGGAAGGAGCCGAAAGGGGAGATGTGCTCTGTGTCTACATTCATTCGATCAAGCCGCGTGGGCCGCAACCTGTCGGTACCTCGGCGCTGATCCCCGAATTTGGCGGACTCGTTTCCAATTCAGCGACAGCGATGCTCAATCCGCCGCTCCCTGAGCGTGTGATGAAATACGAGGTCACCGAAAAGGGCGTGAAGTTCAATGACCGCATCACTCTGCCCTATGAGCCTTTCATCGGCACACTTGGCGTGTCGCCCCAGCTCGAGGCGGTGTCGTCGCTACAGCCAGACTATTGGGGCGGCAACATGGATTTGCCCGATGTGGCGCCCGGAGCAGTCATCTATTTCCCCGTGATGCACGAGAAGGCTTATCTTTATCTTGGCGACTGTCATGGGCGCCAGGGCGACGGCGAACTGTGCGGCGTCGCTGTGGAAATGCCCTCGACTACGACAATCCAGATCGATGTCATCAAGGACTGGTCGATCGCTTGGCCGCGCCTCGAGACTCAAGACTTCATCATGACTATCGGCTCGGCGCGCCCGATGGAGGATGCCGCCCGCATTGCTTATCGCGAGCTCACCCGCTGGCTCGCCTCCGACTACGGCTTCGACGAGCTCGAAGCCTATTTCCTGCTGACCCAGGCAGGTCGAGTCCGGCTCGGCAACATGGTTGATCCAAAATACACGCTGGGCGCGTCGATCTCGAAAAGCTATCTCGGGCAATAGAGCACGGACAAACAAAAATGGATCTCGGTCTCAAGGGCTTGAACGCCATCGTCACTGGCGGCACCAAGGGCATCGGTCGGCGCGCCGCCGACCTCTTTGCCGAGGAAGGCGTCAATGTTTCCATATGCGCGCGCAATGCCGAGGAAGTATCAGCCACCGTCGCTAGCCTCAGCAAGAAAGGCGTGAAGGGCTTCGGCCAGGCCATCGATGTGGGTGACAAGCCGGCTCTCGAAGGCTGGGTTGAGGAAAGCGCGCGACAACTGGGCGGAATCGACATCGTCATCGCTAACGTTTCGGCGCTGGCCGCCGTTGAGGACAATGAAGCCTCTTGGAAGGCGGAATTCGACATCGACATGATGCACACGGTGAGGACCGTGAACGCGGCGTTGCCCTATCTCGAAAAATCGAAATGGCCGTCCATCGTCATCGTCTCGTCAGTCTCGGGCCGCGAAATCGATTTCACTACCCCCGCCTATGGCTCCTTGAAGGCGGCCCTGATCCATTATGCCCAGAGGCTCGCTTACAAGCTGGCGCCGAAGAAGATCAGGGTGAATTCGGTGGCGCCGGGCAACGTCTATTTCAAGGGTGGAGTATGGGAGTATGTCGAGGTCAATATGCCCGACCTCTTCAAATCGGCGCTCTCCTTAAATCCGACGGGCCGCATGGCAACGCCGGAGGAGATCGGCAAGGGGATCGTGTTTCTCGCCAGCCCCGCATCGAGCTTCACCATGGGCACCAACCTCGTCATTGACGGAGCACTCACCAAGGGCGTCCAATATTAGGGATCGGCGTTTCGAGAGGGAAAGCGGGTCGCTCGATCGACGCTCCTGAGGGCGCGCTCGCTCGCGGCTTGCTCCACTGAGCTACACCACTCCAGGCGACGCGACCGACGCCGCATCGCAAGCACCCGATCCGGCGATGTTAGACATCTCACATAGGAATGTTGTACTCGGCAATGGAGCGGTGTAGTCAACCGGAGACCTGGTAGATTCGGATCTCGGGAGGCGGCCCGCCGGATGGACTTCATTTTCATGCTGACGCGGGACGATCAGACGGTCGTGGACGCCCACGAGCTGTTCGACCTCATCGGCCCCATCGGGCTTCGCCACGTCGGGTTCAAGGATGTCGGCGTAACGCCCGCGCGCTTGAAATCTCTGACGCGGGCCATCCATGCCGCTGGCGGGCTCTCCTACATGGAGGTCGTGTCGACCACTTCCGAAGCGTGCCTCGACTCGGCGCGGGTGGCGCGCGATCTGGGCGTCAAGCGTCTGCTCGGGGGGACCGACGTCGATGCCATCCAGTCCATCCTCGCGAGCAGCGACACCGCGTATTTTCCGTTCGCGGGCAAGCCCTTCGGGCATCCGACGAGGCTCGGCGGTTCTCCCGATGAGGTGGAGCGCGATTGCCGATCTTTTGCCGCCAGAGGCTGCGCCGGTTGCGACCTCCTCGCCTACCGCGCGACCGAAGCCGATCCGCTGGGGCTCGTGCGCGCCGCACGCAGAGGACTTGGAACGGGCAAGTACCTGATCGTCGCCGGGGCGGTGACCTCGGCGGAGCAGATCAAGGCCATCCGGGCCGCCGGAGCGGACGCCTTCACAATCGGCACCGCCGTGTTCAACGGCTCCTACTCGCCGCGGAAGGGATCGATTCTCTCGCAGCTGCGCGATGTGATCGCCGATTGCGAAGCCGCCTGACCGGTGGGAGTTTTGGGCCTCGATATCGGCACGCAAAGCGCCAAGGCGGTCATCATCGCCGATGGGCTAACGGTTCGCGGCCGCGGAAGCATGGCCTATCAGCCGACGTTCCCCCGTCCGGGCTGGGCGGAGCAGGACCCGGGCCTATGGCTCAACGCGCTCGGCCCGGTGATTTCGAGCTCACTCGCCGAGAGCGGGCTTGCTCCATCCGAGGTGACCGCGATCGGGGTCACGGGACAGCTCGACGGCTGTTTGCCGGCCGACGCCGCCGGCCGAGCGCTCGGCCCTTGTCTCATCTGGATGGATCGGCGCGCCGAGGCCGAGCTCGCCGGCTTGGATATTGCTGATCTCCAGCGACGGACCGGCTTGGTTGCCGACGCGAGCCACATGGGGCCGAAGGCGAGGTGGCTCTCGCGGCACCAGGGCCTGCGGCCGCAGCTTTGGCATCAACCGGTGTCCTTCATCGTCCAGGCGCTCTGCGGGCGTTCTGTGATGGATCACGCGCTTGCCTCAACGACGATGCTCTACGATCTCGAATCCCGCGAGTACGACCCAGTTCTGCTTGACGCGTTCGATCTCGACCAAAGGTCGCTTCCCGAGATCGCTCCGGCCGAATCGATCGCCGGCCAACTCACGGCGAGAGGCAGCCAACTCACCGGGCTTCCGGTGGGCATTCCCGTTGCGGTGGGCACCGGGGACGACTTCGCCAATGCCATCGGGGCCGGCGTCGTTAGTCCCGGCGTCGTCTCCTGCTGCTTGGGAACGGCAGAGGTGGTTGGCGCGATCAGCCCTGCGCTCATTCGTGACGAGGGGGGCCTTCTCCAGACGCACGGGTTCCTCGCCGGGTCCTATCTCATCGGCAATCCCGGCTGGAGTGCGGGAGCCGCCCTTTCCTGGTTTTGCCGGACATTCTCGGTCGAGAGCCCCGAGGCCCTCTCGGGCTTGGCGGATCAGGCGGCTCCGGGCTCTGGCGGGCTCCTGTTCCTGCCCGCTCTCACCGGTGCGATGGCGCCGCGCTGGGTCGCGACCGCGCGCGGCGCCTTCTACGGCATCACGCCGCTCCACGGCAGAGCGGAGCTCGCACGCGCGGTTCTCGAGGGCTGCGCTTTCGCGATGCGGGACGTCGTCGACCGCCTCGCCGACTTGGGTGTGGGCGCCGACCGCATCCGGCTGTGCGGAGGCGGTGCAAGAAGCCGCGTCTGGGCTCAGATCCGGGCCGATCTCTGCCAAAGAGAGGTCGAGATCGCCCGCCACATCGATGCAGCGCCCTTCGGCGCGGCGTTGCTCGCAAGCGTCGCGGCCGGCCTCTCCCGGTCGGCCGAAGAGCTCTCGCGGCAACTCTCCGACGGCCTCGAAACGATCGCGCCCAATCCTGCCCAGCGCGACATCTACGAGTCCCGTTATCGTCAGTATC
>JBJMRA010000187.1:0-6566 GCA_045802365.1 Hyphomicrobiales bacterium
GCATCCGCATGGACGGTGACCTGCAAGTGCTCGATCCCGCCTTCATGATCGGCGGCATCGAGGAGCCGATCATGCGCGGCATCTACGTTTCGCTGAACCGGCTCGGCGATATCCGCCAGGGCTCGCCCTGGACGCCTTATGCCGCAACGCTCGAGCAGACCGATCCCAAGACGATCAAGTTTACGCTCATGAAAGGGCTCAAATGGACGAACGGCTTCGGCGCGCTCACGCCCGAGGATGTCAAATTCTCATATGAGCGTATCGCCAAGCCCGAACTCGCCTCGCCTTGGGCTTATCAGTTCGAGAAGCTCGATCACGTCGAAGTGGTGGACGATCTCAACGGCATCATCCACCTCAAGGAGCCCTATCAGCCGATCTTCGTGACGACACTGCCTTACTATGGCGGCCACATCATCTGTAAGGCGGCCACCGAGAAGGCCGGCGGCAAATACACGACCGATGTTCCCGCAAGCTGCGGACCCTACCTCCTCGATAAATGGGAGCAGAAGCAGAAGGTCACGATGGTGGCCAATCCGGACTGGCCGGGGGAGAAGCCGCCGTTTGCCAAAGTCGAAATCTACGTCGTTCCTGACGACCAAGCCGCCGAGCTCGCCTACGAGGCCGACGCGTTCGACTACACGCGGGTCGCGGTGAGCGCCGCCAAACAGATCAAGGCCAATCCGCCCGCTCACACCAAGCTCATCGAGGCGCAGTCGACGCGGTACCAGTGGCTCACGATCAACATCGACAGTCCGCGCCTAAAAGACCCGAAGGTGCGGCAGGCCATCCAGTATGCGGTCGACGTCGATCAGATCTTGTCGGGCGTTTACGACGGCCTCGTCGCGCGCTCGACGGGCGTCGTCCAGCCCGGAACCAAATACGCGCGCGCCAAGAATCTCATCGCCGGCCCCGATTACGAAAAGGCCAAGTCGCTACTTGCGGAAGCGGGGGTCAACGATCTCTCGCTTCAGCTTGCGACGATGAACGACTCGACCCGAACCTCGATCGCCCAGATCATCCAGGCAAGCCTCGGCCAAGCCGGCATCAAGGCCGAAATTCAGCCTTATGATGAGGCGGCCTATTGGGGCATCGGCGACAAGACCAAGGGCGAAGGTTACAAGAACCTCGATCTCGTGCTCATGGACTTCGCAGGCGGCGTCGATCCGTCCGAAAACCTCGTGTGGTTCCGCCCCGACCAGATCGGCGTCTATAACTGGTCGGCTTTCAACAGTCCGGAGTTCGAGGAGGACTATCAGAAGCTCGTTTCGGAAACCGACGAGTCGAAGCGGGTCGCTCTCGCCAACCGGATGGAAGATCTCATGGAGCAGTCGGGCGGTTTCGTTTTCATCTGTCATGAGCCGCTCGTCGTGATCCATCGCGACTCCTTCGAGCCGGTGATCCTGCCTGACGGCCATCCCGATGCGGTGCAGTTCAAGCGAACGTGACCATTGACGAAAGTGAAGCCTGCGCCGCGCTTCACGCGCGCTAATCCGGAAGCACGGCGGCAAATGCTGGTCGAGGCGGCGCGGCGATGTCTCTCCAAGGGAGGCATCGCCGCGTTCACTGTCGACCAAATCTGCAAAGAGGCGGGGGTCTCGCGCGGACTCATCAACCATTATTTTCCGAACAAAGACGATCTGCTCGTCGAGATTTACCAGGACTCGCTCTACAAGACCGTCAACTCCCAGATCGCCGAGGCGCGACGGCATGACGAAGGCGACGGGCCGCCGGAGTTCCTCCTCAAGGCGATCGTCGAAGCCAATTTCGCACAGGACTATTTCGCGAGAGAAAATCTGCTCGTCTGGCTCACGCTCTGGGGCGAGATCGCTACCAATGCCAAGCTGCGGTCCGCCCATCGTTTGCTCTACGAGAGCTACCGCAAGACGTTGGCCGGCGCTATCGAACGCGTCGCTGGCGCCCGAGCGCGCCACGTCGACTCGGCCGCCCTCGCGCGGGCATTCATCGCGCTCGTCGACGGCCTCTGGCTCGAATGGTGCCTCGATCCTCGCGCGGTCTCGACCGATGCCGCCCGCGAGTCCTGCTACGACCTTCTCGAAGCGAAACTCGGTTCCTTGAGGTAGCGTCAGTTGAGGGGCGAGCCGCCCTCGCGCTTGCGCTTCGCTATGTAGTCTTTGAGCTGATCGTCGATCGCCGAGTCGATCGGCGGCTGCTCGTACTCGGCGAGGAGCTGCTTCCATATCTGGTTGGCGCGCTTGGTGGCGTCGATCGCGCCGCGTTCGAGCCAGGATTCGTAGTTGTCCCAGTTCGACAGGAGCGGGGCATAGAAAGCCTGTTCATATCGCTTGAGCGTGTGGGCGGCACCAAAATAATGTCCGGCCGGGCCGACCTCGCGAATGGCGTCGAGCGCCAGCGTATCAGGATCGACCGCGAGAGGCTCGAAATAAGCCGCCATCATCTGCAGCATCTCGGCATCGATGATAAGCTTTTCGAAGGAGGCCGTCAGTCCGCCGCCGAGCCAGCCGGCGGCATGGAGCACGAGATGGGCGCCGCCCATGAGCGAGCCCCAGAGCGACATCGCGCTCTCGTAAGCCGCTTGTGCATCGGGCGCGTTGGCGGCGGTCACGTTGCTCGATCGGAAAGGCACACCGATGAGGCGTGCCAGCTGGCCCGAAACCTGCGCGGCCTGCGTATATTCTGGCGTGCCGAAAGCCGGGGCGCCCGATTTCATGTCGACGTTCGAGGTGAAGCCGCCATACATGACCGGAACGCCGGGGCGCACGATCTGAGCGAGCGCGATACCGGCGAGAGCCTCAGCATGCTGCTGAGCGAGCGCGCCGGCAATGGTCACGGGCGACATCGCGCCCGCCAGCGTGAAGGGCGTGATGACGTTGATCTGTCCATGCTCGGCCAAAGTGATGAGGCCCTCGGCCATGGGTATGTCGAGCTGCAAGGGCGAGTTCGTGTTGATGATGCCGGTGAAGACGGGAATATCGAGAAGATCCTGTCGCGAGAGGCCGAACGAGATCGCCGCCATCTCGAGCGCATCCATCGTCCGTCCCCGGCCCAGCGTTTGCGGCTGCCAATTCTTGTCGAGAAGCGTGATCTCGGCATAGTAGAGATCGAGATGGCGCGTGTTGGCCTCGAGGTCCAAGGGCTCGAAAGGACCGCCGCCCTCCTGATGCAGGACGTTGAGCGACTGGATCAGCTTCAGGTAGTCGCACATTTCGGCATAAGTGCCGGTGCGCCGGCCGCGATCCATGTCCATCACATAAGCGGGCCCGCCGACGGAGGAGAGGATCACGTCGTCGCCGCCCACCGCGAGATCCCGCTTCGGATTGCGCGCACGCAAAGTGAACCGCGGCGGAGCCGTGGCGACGAGCGAGCGGGTCAGGTCCGGATCGAGCCGGACGCGCATCTCGCCCTCGTCGATCTCGGCTCCCGCTTGGCGGTAGAGTGCACGTGCCCTTTCATCGAGCACGCGCATGCCGATCTCGGCCAGGATCGTGAGCGCGGCCTCGTGAATCGATTGCACATGATCGGCGCTCAACAGTTCGATCGGCGCATAGGGGCGCTTGAGTTTCCGCCACGGTCGCTGCGCGATGCTGCCGGTTTCACGCTGAGGGCGGGCGGTCCGGCGGCGAGTCGCGGCGCGATCCATAAGGCAACTCCTATTGAGGAACTTCGCGGCGAACCGTGCGCGCGGCGGGCGGAACATCGAGCTCGCGCGCGAATTTGTGACCCGAGAAGACCGCATCGGCGATCGAGGACGGCGCGAGGCTATCGCCGATGCGGGCGAGAGATGAAACCCTTCCGTCGAGCTCGCGATAGAGACCGTCTTCGGGAATTCGCCCGGTCACCAGGATGAGCGCACGATATTCGACCGCAAGCGGCCGCCCCGAGTAGACGCAGGCGAGCTCGGCCTTGCCCCCTCCCGCCCGCACGAGCCCGTGCGAGAGCACGAGTTCGATGCCGAGCTCGATCAACCTGCTTTGGACGAAGAATTGCTCGTCCGTCATCTGCGTCCAGCTCGAAACGAGCGAGAGAGGCGTCGCGAGGATGACGGCGTGGCCTGCCGCCCGGAGCTTCTCGGCCAGCGCGCCGCCCATGGCATAGTGCTCGTCATCATAGATCAGCACCGGACTTTCGAGGGTCGCGCCGGCGAACACGTCGTCGGGAGTGACGATCGTGGGCTCGTCGGCAATACCGCAAACGGTTTCGCCGAACGCGCCGACGCCATCGCGGCGCCAGCGGCTTCCGGTGGCGATCACGACGTGATCCGCCTCGACCGCTAGGACGTCCGGCGCGGTCATGGCGCTTCCGGGAAAGACGCTGACATTCGGGAGCTTGCCCAACATGTGGAGACGATAATCCCGCACCCGTCCCCAAGCGGCGAGACCGGGCAGCGTCGCTTCACGGCTAACGCGTCCCCCGGGGCGTGTCTCAGCCTCCGCCACCATCGTCTCGTAGCCGCGGCGGCCGAGCGCCAAGGCGCATTCGAGGCCGGCCGGCCCTGCTCCGACGATCAGGACCCGAGAGTTGGAGCCTTTGGTCGCGATCCGTTCGGGGTGCCAGCCGCGACGCCACTCTTCGCCGATCGTCGGGTTCTGCGTACACCGCAGCGGCACGCCCTCGTTGTTGGAGGCGCGGCAGATATTGCAGCCGATGCATTCGCGTATCTCATCCTCGCGTCCCTCGGCGATCTTCAGCGGCAAGAACGGATCGGCGATCGACGGCCGGGCGGCGCCGATGAAATCCTGGATGCCGTGCTTGATCTGACGCACCATGCGATCGGGCGATGTGAACCGTCCCACGCTCACGACGGGCTTGGTCGTCAGCGATTTGACGAACCCGATATGAAACTCCTGGAAAGCCTCCTCGCTGAACCTTGAGGATCGCGAGTCGTTGCCGAGCGCGCCCGCAACGTTGACGTCCCACAGGTCGGGAAGCTCCGCCAAGAGCGCAATCGCGTCCCGGCCATCGCCCTCCGAAGTGATCCCGCCTGGTCCGTGCAATTCATCGACCGCGAGCCGTACCGCCACCGCGCATCGATCGCCGACAGCGTCTTTTGTGTCCGCGATCATCTCCTTGAGGAGACGAACCCGATTGACGAGCGGACCGCCATACTCATCGGTGCGCCGATTGGTGCGCGGCGACAGAAACTGGAACGGCAGATAGTCATGTCCGGCGTAGCAATAAACGATATCGAAGCCGGCACGCTTCGCCTTGAGCGCCGCCTCGCGCTGCCAACCCCTGAAGGCGCGGATGTCGGCCAAATCCATGGTTCGCGCGCTGGCCGGCTGCACGAAGTGGGCGGGCCTCGTCGAGGGCGCCAGCAGCGGCTCGCGGGTCAAACGGTTGTTGGCATGGGCGCCGCCGTGCCAGAGTTCAACACCCGCCAACGCCCCATGCTCATGGACGGCGTCGGCGATCCGGCCGAGCACGCGGACATCGCCTTCATCCCAGAGCGACAGGAAGGCATAGGGCGAGTCGTCCGATGAGGGGTCGATCGAACAGTATTCCGTGCAGACGACCCCCCATCCCCCTTCCGCCTTCACGGCGCGAAGGGCCGCGTTGGACTGCGGCCGCATGCGCCCCATGCCGGTTGCGTGCGGCGTTTGGTAGAACCGGTTGGGTGCGGTCACCGGGCCGATGGCCACCGGCTCGAACAGGATATCGTAACGGGGATCGCGCGGCATCCGCAGCTCTTGTTGAACGATCGTACAACAAGAGCTCCTAACGTAAGCGCACTCTAGGGGCAAGCGCCTCGCGAGCTCGGTCGCTCAGGGGCCGTAAAGGGTCCGGACTGCCTGGATATCCCCCGCCTGCAGCCCGTTCATTTTTTCGTTGTAGCGAAAGCCCATCAGAGCGCCGGATGCGCCGGGGTGGTCGAGACCGATCGCGTGGCCGATCTCATGAGTCAGCGTGTAGCGGACATCGTAGGTTTTGTTGTTGCCGTCGAGACCGATCTTCCACGTGAGCCACGGGTTGAGACAGATGAGCGATCGGCCGATCGTCTTCACGCTCTTGGCGCTCGCCGAGCCTAGTCCGAGCGAGGTCTTGACGGCTTCGAGCGCCCGCGCCGCGGTCGAGAGCGTTTCGGGCGCGACATTCGTGAAGGCCAGTCCCTTGGGCTCAGCCTCGACTCCGATGATGATCTGCGCATCGTCCTCATCGTCCACGACCTGAAAGCGCAGGTTCGAAACCCTCTCCCAGGTCCGGAATGCCTCGTGCGCTTCGTTTTTGAGGGCGCTCATGGCAAGGCTTGGTGAGGAGGAAAGCTCCGCGAAGGGCGCGATGCGCTTGCAGTTGCGCGCTTCGTCGCTCACCACTTCGGTCGTGGCGAATGCATAGGTGACCTCAGCGCCGGTACCCAATGCCGGCTCGCCCCATTTCACAAACGAACCGTCGAGAACGAGCAGCCGGAAATCATCCGCCGAGGACGGGAGCGCGAAAAATAAAAGCGCGCACCACAACGTGGCGGCTATCCGCAAAATCATCAGCTGGCCCCTTCACCCGTGGTTCGCAGAGCACGGTGCCTGAGCCCGCGCTTTTTTGATTCTTTACCGTCCGTTAGCGAAGCCCCAAACGTACATGCTGTCAACCCC
>JBJMRA010000188.1:0-6126 GCA_045802365.1 Hyphomicrobiales bacterium
GGATAGACCTTAGCCCAGCTCGCGCCGACGCGGGAGTCGATCTTGCCGCAAGGGCCATCTCCGGACTAGCATTCGGCGCATGGGATTTCCCGCCGCACGGATCACCGACATGCACGTCTGTCCGATGGTGACGGGGATCGTACCACATGTGGGCGGGCCGATCGTTACCGGGATGCCGACGGTCATTACCGGCAACATGCCGCAGGCGCGGGTGACGGACACCTGCATCTGCGTCGGGCCGCCAGACATGATCATCAAGGGCTCGATGACGGTGCTCGTCGGCGGATTGCAAGCGGCGCGGATCTTCGACACTACGGTGCATGGTGGTGTCATCGTCACCGGCTGGCCGACGGTGCTCATCGGCGATGAGCCTCCAGGAGGCGGAGGCGGTGGGAGCGGCGCGCCGGGCGGCCAGGGTAGTGCTGTCAGCTGGAGCGGCGGGGGACCGGGCGGGCAGGGCGGCGGGGATGAGGGCTCAGCCGCTGCGGCGAGCGCTGCCACGAGCGCCCCGGGCATCTCGCATCCCGCAGAACAGGCGCAGGCCCTGATCGAGGGCGCTAAGTTTGGAAGCATAGGCGTGCGGCGCTGCGTTCCGGACAGCTGAGCGTGAGTGGCCTCTACGCCATTGTCGATACCGCGCGCGACCCGAAGCTCCATCCGCTCGTCGTTGCTTCGCCGCCTTATGCCTGCCTCTTCGCAGGCGATATTCCCGATCCGCTCGACAAGGCCTCGCCCTATCTCGTGGGCTTCAGCGACCCTTCGCCCCTCAAGGAGGCATGGCGGGAGAAAGGTTGGGGCTCGTCCTGGGGCATGGTCTGCCGGTCTTCGCTCACCCTCGACGAGCTCAGGCGGCACCTGCGCAAGTTCCTCCTCGCACAGCTTCCGGATGGGGACACCGTATTCTTCCGGTTCTACGATCCGCGGGTGTGGCGGGTCTATTGGCCGACCTGCACCGCGGAGGAGCAGGCGAAGTGGCTCGCGGGCGTCGACGAGTTCATTACCGAGGCGAGTCTTGCGCCTGCACTCTCGGCACCCGGTGCCGGAAACACCGAGGAAGGCCTTGAGGTGTCGATCAAAGCGGGTCTCGACATCGTCGTCGGCAGCAAGCCCAAGGGGCACGTCGAGATTCCGCCCAGCGCTCCCTTCGAGGTGGGCCGTCAGGCGGCGGGCTGCCGCATCGACGACCAGCTCATGTCGCGCCGCCACTTCATGCTCGAGATCGCCGGAAACGAGCTCTTCCTTGAGGACTTGGGGTCAGCCAACGGCACCGAGCTCAACGGCGAGCTCGTCGAGAGCCGCGTCGTGCTCGCCGACGGCGACCGCATCGAAGCGGGCAAGAGCGCGTTCCATGTGCATATCGCGAGCGTCAAGCGGTGGCGTATCGGCGAAACGGCGTGGATCACCGCCGGTCCACCCGAGGGATGGAGGCTCGTCCCGAGCTTCGGCTTCGAGCGTGAGCAGGGACGCGAGACCGTGGCGTGCACGGAAGAGCGGCTCCCATCTGGCGAAACGCTGCCAGGCGTCATTTCCGGGCGGGTCAGGGCGTTCCAGGACCTGCTTCCCAGTTTTTCCGCGGGCCGGCTCGACCTCGACCGCCTCCCGGGCCTCGCCGGCTGGCTTTCCTACCGCTTCGGTGGCGGGCCGATGTGCCAATATCAGTATTTTCTGGAGGCAGGCGACCGCATCGGCGCGCTCGCCTGGACGAGGCCCGGCCTGCCCTCGCCCGACCATGTGCCGGTGTTCGAGTCGCTCATCGCCCGGCTGTCGTTCGAGCCCGAGCGGAACAACCCTTGATCGCCGGCCCCGGTCGCGGATAATTCTTGCGGCGCGCGGGGATTGAGGATTGACCGGCATGGACCGGGGCGGCGGCGCTGACCCCGACAAGACCATCATCAAACCGCGGGCCCCTCGGCAGCAAGACCCCGACAAGACGCTTATCGTCGCGCGGCAGAAGAAGGCTGCTCCCGCCGAACCCACCAAACCGATTGCATCCCCCGCGCCGATGCCCTCGCCGGGCATGTCGACGCCCCGCATTGTCGCCCTCAGCCTCGTCGCCTTCTTGTTCCTCGGCGGTACCGCGGCGCTCGTGACGGTCTCTCTCATGACCGGCCGGCAAACCGACATGGTTGAGGCCAATCTCGACCAGACCCTCGTGCCGGTCGAACCGCAAGCGCCCGAGCAGGGCCAAGAGGAGCCGGCCGAAACTCCCGAGATCCTCTCTCCTAGAATCATCGGCTTGAGCGGCGATCCGATCATCATGACCCGCCATCAGTCGATCTCGAGGAAGCTCGAAAAGCTCGGCAGTGCAGCGATCACCGCCGCGGCCTCGGTTGGGGTTCAAGGGGAAGTCTACCGCCTAAGCGACACATTGCGGTCGGCGGAGGGCGCGCTCACCGCCGCGCTCCCCGGCTCGCAGCAGAGCTATGCGTTCTTTGCCGGCGCAGGCGGGTCGGCCGTCGACGCGGGCGTTGCGGCAGATGACAACACGAGCGTCATCGAGACGAGCGACACTGCGTCGAGTTCCCAGCCCTCGCGCCTCGAACTGCAGGAACGCATCGAAGAGCCGGCTCCGATCTCGAAAATGCTCATTGAATGGGGATTCAGGGAGGAGGACGCCAAGAAGCTCGAGGAATCATTTGCGGACACCCTCAACCTGCGCTCGTTTGCCAAGGACGACCGGATCGCGGTCCGGGGATTCCTTCCCGGGCCCGGCGACACCCTCTTCGTGCCGGCGCAGATTTCGATCTATCGGGACCAGAGATACCTCGGCACGCTCGGCTTGAGCGACAAGGGGACCTACGTTCCGGCCGAAGATCCCTGGACGAGCGAGGAGGTGCTCGCGCAAACCGAGCAGGCGCTCAGCCCGACGGCGAAACTGCGCCTCCTCGATTCGATCTATGCCACGCTCATGCGCAACAGCCTGCCGACCTCGGTTGCCGGCGAGATCATCCTGCTCCTCTCGCGAGCCGCCGATCTCGACCAGACCGCCGATGAGGACGACCGGATCCTGGTCGTCTATTCGAATGCGCCGCGGGACCACGGCACGGGTCTCGGGCGCGTGCTCTTCGTCCGCGTCGAGCGAAGCGCCGGGAATATCGAATGCTACGCCTTCCAGCCGAAGTCGGGCGCCCAGTTCGAATGCGTCTCAGGGGACGGCGGGGGGACCGAGATCGGCGGCATGGTGACACCCGTCAAAGGAGTGATCACCGCGAAATACGGGCCACGTCCCGATCCCAAAACGCACCAGTCCAGCATGAATTTCGGGGTGAACTGGGCCGCTCCGGCCGGCACGGCCGTGGTCGCCGCTTTCGACGGCGAGGTCGTGTTCGCGGGAGAAAACAACGACTTCGGGAACTTCGTCAAGATCGCGCATGGCGGCGATCGTGCGACCGGCTACGCTTATTTGCGCGGCTTTGCGAGCGGCATCGCGGCGGGCGTCAAGGTCGAAGCGGGGCAGACGATAGGATATGTCGGAGACGGCGGGCCGGGCGGACAACCCGAACTCCATTTCGAGCTCTATCAGGGCGGCCGCCCGATCGATCCGTTCGGACAATACCAGCAGACGATCGAGAAGGGCGGAGCGATCGAGGCCCTCGTCCACCGCATCACCTACATCGAAAGCGGGCACAACTGCAAAGCCGCCAATCCGCTGTCGACCGCGGTCGGGCTCGGGCAGTTCATCGAATCGACCTGGATGAACACCGTGCGCGCCCATCGGCCTGACCTCCTTCAGGGCCGAACGAGGATGGAGGTCTTGGCGCTCAGGCTCGATTGCGACATTGCGCTCGAGATGACCACCGCCTTTACGCGCGACAACGCGGCGGCGATCCGCGCCAACGGCTTCGCCGCCACCCCGGGGAGCCTCTATCTCGCCCACTTCCTGGGCGTCGGCGGAGCGGTCAAGGCGCTCGGGGCGCCCTCCGGAGCGCCGGTCGGACAGGTCGTGGGCTACGGCGTCGTCAAGGCGAACCCGTTCCTCAACGGCTACAGCGCAGCCGATCTCATCGCCTGGGCCGCTCGGAAAATGAACCAGAAGGCGCCGGTGGTGTCGGTTCAGAACGCGCCCGCCGCGCCACCCAAGGCCGTTATCAAGTACGCCGCCAACCAGGCTTTCCTTGCTATGAAAGCGGCGGTCGACACCCTTCTGCAGTGACTGTCGCCGGGCAAGTATTGGCGGGATTTCTGAAAGTACCTATGGTGATCCGATCAAGGGCGGGTCACGGACGAAAGGACAACGCATGCGTCTCAAGGCACTCACCTTCGCGCTGGCTCTGATCGGAGCCGCAGGGGTGGCCCACGCACAGGAGAGCGGATTCAACCTCGAGCTCAACAACATCAAGGAGATCCCGCAAGGCTGCCGCGTCGCATTTCTCGCATCCAATCAGCTCGGAACGACGGTTCAGAAGCTCTCGGTCGAGATCGTGGTCTTCGATGAAAACAGCAAGGTGTCCGATGTGGTCGTATTCGAATTCGGCCGCCTCCCGAACGGCAAGTCCAAGGTCGCCCAGTTCGATCTGCCCCGCCAATGCGGCTCGATCTCGAAGCTCCTTCTCAACAACATCAAGGAATGCTCCGGAGACAAGGACATCAAGCAGCAATGTGAGGATCGCATGAAGACGACGAGCCGGGTGAATATCGCCTTCGAGTGATCGGAGCGGACTTTTAGAGATGCAGGACGCATACACCTTTGTCGTTCAGAACGGCGGGCCTGTCCCTGTCGTCATCGTCCTGTTGTCCGTCATCGCGCTGACGATCACCTTGTTCAAACTCTTTCAGTTCGCGTTGAGAGGCGTCGGACGGCACAAGAGAGCGCGCGCCGCGATCGAGCTGTGGTTTGCCGGGGAACGGCAGGAAGGATACGAGCTCGTCGCGACCCACCGCTCGCCCCTATCCCGGGTCGTTGCCCATGCCATGCGGGGCCGCACCCACGGCGGCGCCAATCTCGATTTCGTCAAGGAGGACGTGACCCGAGTCGCCCTCGAAGAGCTCCATGAGCTTCGGCGCTATCTTCGTACGATCGAGCTGATTGCCCAGACCGCGCCCTTACTCGGCCTGCTCGGGACGGTTATCGGCATGATCGAAGCCTTCAGCCAGCTCCAGGCCTCGGGCGCTGTCGTCAATCCGGCGCAACTCGCGGGCGGCATCTGGACCGCGCTCATTTCGACCGCTCTCGGCCTCGCCGTCGCCATCGTTTTCTCGGTCCTCGGCGCCTGGTTCGAGGCCCGTGTCGAGAACGAGAGGAGCGTCATTGAGATCACGCTCACCGGGTTCTTCACGCAGCGCATCACGGAGGATCAGCTCAAGGACTTCGAAGAGGTGACGTCATTGCCCCGAAAGGGCGGAGTGCATGCGTATTGAGGCGCCCGCACGCATCCGTAAGCCGCTGCCGCTCATCCCGCTGGTCGACGTCGTCTTCCTTCTCCTCATGTTCTTCATGCTGTCCTCGACCTTCGCGAAATTCAGCAGCATCGAGCTCGGCGGCACCGCGGGCAAGATGGCCGGTGTCAGCACGCCGCGGCTTCCCGACGTGATCATCAAGGTCTCGTCCGGCCCTCGCATCAAGGTCAACGGAAGCGATGTCGGGCTCGATGGTCTCGTTCCCAAGCTCAACGAGGCGCAAGCGCGAGGCGCGATATCCGGCGTCATCGTGGTTTCGCTGTCGGCGACGGCGCAGGATCTCGTGGCCGTGCTCGAGCGGGCCCGAAGCTCGAAGCTCCGGTCAGTCTCTGTAGCGAGGTGACGCCGTCATGCGGGTGCCTCGACCGGCGCCATTCAAGCGAAGCGGCGATTGGGTGCTCCAGCTCATCAATATCGTCTTCCTCTGCTTGCTGTTCTTCCTCGTGAACGGGACCATTACGAGCCAGCAGGTCCAGCGCATTCTGCCGCCGCGCTCGGCATCGACGGGGGCCGGCATGCCGCCGGGAGACGCAATCTTCGTGGACGGCGCTGGAACCGTCACCTTTCGCGGCAGGCCTGCGACGGTGCCGGACATCGCCGCGCAGCTCAAAGCGGATGCCCGTCGGCCGGGAGAGCCGGCGTCGAAGGTCGAGATCGTCGCCGATCGCAGCCTGAGTGCCGTGCGGCTTATCGATCTTCTCGCCGAGTTGCGGCAGCTCGACGTCGGCA
>JBJMRA010000003.1:0-10997 GCA_045802365.1 Hyphomicrobiales bacterium
CTGGCCGGAGAAGCCCTCAGGCACGTCGTGATCGTATTCGTAGCCAGCGCCGTATTCCTGTTGCTTCATGAGACGGGTCGGCGCGTTGAGGATGATCTTGGGCGGACTGAGCGAGCCCGTTTCCTTGGCGCGGCGCATCGCCTTTCCGAGAGCGGCGTAGCCGGCATTCGATTTGGGCGCGGTCGCGAGATAGAGGGTGGCCTGGGCGAGGGCGAGCTCACCCTCCGGGCTGCCGAGGAAATCGTAGACGTCCTTGGCGGCGAGCGCCTGGTGAAGCGCTTCGGGGTCGGCGAGGCCGACGTCCTCGATTGCCATCCGCACCAATCGGCGCGCGAGATAGAGCGGGTTCTCTCCGGCGACCAGCATGCGCGCGAGATAGTAGAGCGCCGCATCGGGATCGGAGCCGCGCACCGATTTGTGCAGAGCGGAGATCAGGTTGTAGTGGCCGTCCTGGGACTTGTCGTAGAGCGGCACGCGTTTCTGCACGAGGGCGGAAAGGCCCGCCGCATCGAGCGCCGCGCCATCTTGCGGGACCCCCGCGAAGATGTCCTCGATGAGGTTGATGAGGTAACGCCCGTCGCCGTCCGCCAGTCCGATCAGCGCCTCCCGCGCCTCGCCGTCCAGCGGAAGACCCCGGCGCTCGTGAGCCTCGGCGCGCTCGATGAGTGTCGAGAGCGCCGCGTGGTCGAGCCGGTTGAGTACCAGCACCTGGGCGCGCGACAGGAGCGCGCCATTGAGCTCGAAAGACGGATTTTCGGTGGTGGCGCCGACGAGCGTGATCGTCCCGTCTTCGATGACCGGCAGGAAACTGTCCTGCTGGGCGCGGTTGAAGCGGTGGATCTCGTCGATGAAGAGAAGCGTGCCCTGCCCGGTCTCCCGCCGTGCGCGCGCCGCATCAAACGCCTTCTTGAGATCGGCGACGCCCGAGAAGATGGCCGACATCTGCTGGAAGACGAGCCCCGTTTCGCCCGCGAGCAGTCGCGCGATGGTTGTCTTGCCGGTCCCGGGCGGCCCCCACAGCACGATCGAGGGTATGCGCCCGGCTTTCAAAAGCCGGGTCAGCACGCCCTCCGGCCCGACGATATGATCCTGACCCACGACATCGGCGAGGCTCGACGGGCGAAGTACATCGGCGAGCGGGCGAGGCGCGTCCTTGTCGAGCCCCGCAGCTTCGAAGAGGCTTGCCATTATCCGCCGAGCTGAAGGCGCAACACCTGGCCGCCGCGATTGACCGCGAACTGCCAATAGCCGTTGCTCGAGTCGATTGCCGAATGCAGGGTCGTGACGGAATCGATCGCCTGTCCATTCACCTCGAGGATCACGTCGCCCTTGCGGAAGAACCGCCGGGCCGGACCGCCCTTGATATCGGTTGCGACGACACCGGTGGCGGTCGCGGAGAGGCCGAGCTCGTCCGCCACCGCGGGAGAAAGGTTTGCGACGACGAGACCCGAGAATGGCGACTGGCCGCTCAGGAGCGTTTCATCGCGCGCTGTCGTTTCGGGTGCTCCCATGAGCTTGACGCGGGTCTCGATGCGCTTGCCGCCACGCTCGTATTCAACGATCCCCGAAGAACCGAGCGGGGCGGTCGCGACCCGATAGGAGAATTCCTTGGCGTTTTCGATGGGCTTGCCTTCGAAGGCCAGGATGACATCGCCGATATCGAGCCCCCCCGATGCGAGCGGGCTTGCCGGGTGAAGCTTGACCACGAGCGCTCCCTCGGGCCGCGCGAATCCGAGCGAATCGGCGATCTCGGGCGTCACGTCCTGAAGCTCCGCTCCGATCCACGGGCGCTGTATTTTTCCGCCCGTCTCGGCGGACTGGACGACCGTGCGCACCATATTGGCGGGGATCGCGAAGCCGATCCCGATCGAGCCGCCAGACTGCGAATAGATCGCCGTGTTGATGCCGACGACCTCGCCCTTCATGTTGACGAGCGCGCCGCCGGAATTGCCGGGATTGATCGCAGCGTCGGTCTGAATGAAGAACTGGTAATCCGAGATGCCGACCTGGGTGCGGGCGAGCGCCGAGACGATGCCGCTCGTCACCGTCTGGCCGACGCCGAAGGGATTTCCCATGGCCAGCACGAGATCGCCTACCTCCAGATCATCGGAGTCGCCGAGCTTGAGCGCGGGGAGCTTCTCGTCGCGGGACTCGATCTTGAGCACCGCGAGGTCCGTCCGCTCGTCGGCGAGGAGCAGCCTCGCTGGAAACTCGCGCTTGTCGGCGAGGACCACGCGGATGTCCGTACCGCCCTTGATCACGTGATTGTTCGTGACGATGAGGCCGCGCGGGTCGACGATGACCCCCGAGCCGAGCGAGTTCTGCACGCGTTCGCTGGGCGCGCCGAACGTGCCGTCGTCACCGAAGAAATGACGGAAGAACGGATCGGCAAAGAGGTTTATGTCGCGATCCTCCGGCACCAATCTTTGGGCATAGACATTGACGACGCCCGCCGCCGTCTGGTGGACGACCGGAGCGAAGGAGAGCACGATCTCGGACCTCGACTCCGGAAGCTTGGCGGTCGCCTGAGCGTCGAGGACGAGGCCAGGCATAATGAGGACTGATAACAACCAAATCGCGCGCATGGACCATCGGCGCCAGCGCCTGTCGGCTCTGCTCCCGAACCGGGAGGCAGTCTACGCCGGAGCGCTCTTCGCCGCCTCTGCAGCGGCGCGTCGCCTCTCGAGGAATCGCACCGCCTGCACCGAAATCTCATACAGTCCCATGAGCGGAACCGCCATCGAGATTTGCGAGATGGGATCGGGCGGGGTGAGGATGGCCGCGATGATGAACACCCCGACAATCGCGAACTTGCGCCCGCTCTTCAGCTGCTCGTAACTCACGATGCCGATCTGGCCGAGGAGCGTCAGTACGACCGGAAGCTGGAAGCACAACCCGAATGCGAGGATCAGCATCATCACGAAATCGAGATAGGAGAGAACGTCGGGCATGAGCTCGACGGCGGGCTGGCCATCGCCGCCCGTCGCCGCAGCAAGCGCATAGAAAAACCTGATCGCGACCGGCAGCAGGATGAAGTAGACGAGCGCCGCCCCAAGAATGAAAAAGACGGGGGTGGCTATGAGATACGGCCTGAAGGCGTTGCGCTCGTGACGAAAGAGGCCAGGCGCGACGAACCGATAGATCTGGATCGCGATCAGCGGAAACGTAACGAACAGCGCGCCGAAGAACGCGATCTTGAGCTTGACGATGAACACGCCCAAGAGATGGGTCGAGATCAAAGTGACGTCGGTCGCCGTGCCCCATTTGAAAGGAAGGAGCAGCAGCCTGAGGATGGGCGTCGAGAAATAGAAGCTCGCCGCGAAAGTCAGTGCAAGACCGATGATGCAGTAGATGAGCCGAGTGCGCAGCTCGATCAAATGGTCGATGAGCGGCGCCTCGGTGGCGTCGATATCCTCCTGCGTCATGGCTCGACGGGGCTGGCGGGCTTGGCGAAATACTTTTCGAAGTCGTTGCCGGCGGGGGCTCTAGGCGTCTCCACCTGAGGCTCTGCCTGTTTCACGGGCTCGCTCGTTGTGCCCTCGAGTGCGCTGAAGCTCTTCTTGAAGTCCGATTCCTGCTGCTTCAGATCGGATGCGACGTCGGCGACCGGATTGATCGACCGGATCGACTGGACCTCGCGCCTCACCTCGTCGAGACCCGATTCGCGCATCGCGGCGTCGAGATGGCCCTGGAACTCGCGGGCCATTCCGCGCACCTTCGCCATGGTGCGGCCGAAGGCCCTCAGCACCTTGGGAAGATCCTTCGGTCCGATCACGATGATCGCGACGACTGCAATGACGAGGAGCTCGGTGTAACCGATACCGAAGTCGAACATTCCAGGACTGCCCTTGCGGGCAAGATCAGCCGTTCACCTTCTCGGGGTTCTTGGCCGGCTCGTCCGTCTGTTGATTGATGGCCTTCACGTCGGTCGGCTCGCCGTCTTCCTGCAGACCCTTCTTGAAGCTCTTGATCCCCTTGGCCATGTCGCCCATGAGGTCCGAGATCTTGCCGCGGCCGAACAGCAGCACCACGACCAGGATCACCAACAGCCAATGCCAAATCGATAACGAACCCATTCGGAACTCCTTTGAGCGGTTTTGGGCGCCGGAGGCGCCCCGATTTGGGGCGCACTATTGCAGAAACGCCGCACCGCCGCAAATAATTCCGGCCCTGGAACGGCCCCTCGCTGCACCGGTGACGATCAATCTGAACTGGGTTAGGCTCGCCCGTCGGACCAAAACGGAGGAGCTCAATGACGACGCTTCGTTCATCAATGTGGATCGGCGCGGCCGTTTCGCTGCTCGCCCTCGGCCTGCCTGCCACGGCAGGCGAGCAGACCATCACCGCGAAGGCGCACCGTTACGTCATGCCGGCGGGCGATCATTTCGTTCCGCACCGGTCGATCGCCACCCGCGCACGGCCGCTCGGCTATGCCGTCTCGAAAGCCGAGCTCGATCGCGTCAAGGCGCTTCGCGGCGCGCCGGACACGGCCGATGCCGCGTCTGAGGCCCCCGAAGGCGCCCGCGCGGCCGGTCCCATCATCGACCGTGTCTGCACGACCAACAGCGCGGACATGTGGACGCCTTCCGACATTCACGGTGCGGTGAGCCCGAGCCGCACGGTCGTCGTAACCAACGATGCCGTCGGAGTTTACCGAAGGCCTGATTGCACGACCCTCGGCCGGGTCTCGCTCGAGGACTTCTTCCGGAACACCTTCCACATTCCCCAGTCGCAGGGAATCTTTGACCCGCGCGTGCTCTATGATCGGACCAACAAGCGGTTCATGATCACGGCGGAATCCTCGGACGATTTCAATTTCGACCAGTTCCAGTACATCGCTGTTTCGACAAATGCGAACGCAACCGACTGGTTTCAGTATCAAATTCAGCTGAGCCGTGGGAAAAACTTCTTCTGCAAGCTCAAGCCCACCGGGTTCTGGGATTACCCAAGCGCCGGCCAGAGCGCGAACCGCTGGTTCATCACCGCGAACGATTTCCCGGAAGGAGAGCCGGAGGAAGGCGGCAGCTCGCCGCGGGCGAGCGCCACGTTCGTGCCGCGGTCGGCTCTTCTCTCGATCAGCAAGGAGCCCTCGCTTTCGGGCGACACGATAAGCATCAAATGCTTCAACGACTTGCGGTTCAACCTCGCGCCGCCGATCGTTCTCGATCACTCGACATCGGCTTTCTTCCTGTCCCCGGGCGGGATTGGGCAAGGCGAGCACATTACACGTTATCGACTCGACAGTCCCAAGGCGAACGCGACTTCCGATACCCTCACTTCCGCTGGGGCGATCAAAGTAGCAGCTTGGACGGCCGCACCCAATGCGCCTCAGCCCAATGGACAGCGGCTCGACAGCCTCGAAGGGAGGTTCCAATCGGCGAGCATCCAAGATGGGACCTCGCTGTGGAATGTCCATACGATCAACGTGAACGGGTTTGCACGATGGCGGCTCTATAAATTCTCGACCACAGGTAAGAGCCCGCTATTCACGGTGACCCCTTCGACGGTCGTGAACCGGGACGACTTCCTGTTCAATCCTTCGGTCACGACCCGCTCCGACTCGCCCGGAAACCCCGCTTTCGTGAGCTTCTCTCGGACGATACCATCGCTGGACAAGCAAAGGGGGAATGCGGCGATGCTGATCGCCAAGGGTCCAAATTCGGAGAGAGCGGGTTGGGGATCCTCGCTCGTCTCGAAGTCGCTCGATCAATATGAGGAAACCGGATACTTCGGCGGCAGCACGTCCTGTAACAACGATCCGGACATCCATACCTGCCGGTGGGGAGACTATTCCGCCATCCAGATCGATCCCGCCGATCCGACCCACGCGGTCGGGTTCAATCAGCTGATCATCGGCAGAACGAGCAAAAACTGGACGACCAAGGAGGCCTTCGTCCATTGAGGCCCTGAAACGGGCGGGCTCCTACCGGAACCCTCCCGGCCCGCTCCTGCGGTTCATATTCACTCCTGACCTGGTTCGGGTGAGGAATCGTCCGGCTCGAATAGCCCAAGGTCGAGCGTAGTCTCTTCGGTTTCTTCGAGCGGATCCTCGTTAGGGGAGAGCCCATCGGGTATCTTGGGGAGCGGAACTTCGAATCCGGGCGGCAGGGTCGCGTCGAGAAGGCCGGCCGCCTTGAGCTCCTGAAGACCGGGGAGGTCGCTGATCTCGTTCAGTCCAAAATGGACGAGAAAGTCCTCGGTCGTGCCGTAAGTCACGGGCCGGCCAGGCACCCGCCGGCGGCCGCGCATCTTCACCCAGCCGATCTCGAGGAGCGTGTCGAGCGTGCCTTTCGAGATCCCGACGCCCCTGATCTCCTCGATATCCGCCCGTGTGACGGGCTGATGATAGGCGATGATGGCGAGAGTCTCGAGCGCAGCTTTGGAGAGTCGCTTCTTCTCGATGACCTCGCGCCGCAAAAGAAAGCTCAAATCATCGGCGGTGCGAAGCACCCACTTGCCGGCGACCTGGACGAGATTGACGCCCCGGTTGGCGTAATTCTGCTGGAGGGCCTCGAGCAGAGCCTCGATGTCGGCTCCTTCGGGGAGCACCGCCGCGATCTGGGTGGTGGCGAGCGGCTCGCGCGCCGCGAACAGCGTCGCTTCGATGACTCTCAGATGCTGGTTGCGCTCCGAGCTTGGATGGACCCTCACATTGTCCGGCGTTTCGCCCGAAAGCGACCCACCGTCCGTCATTGCCACATTCGACCTGCTCATCGTTTACCCTCACGCAGCAACCGGCTTGCGCCTGACGAAGATCGGCTCGAAGGCCCGCGCCTGCCTGATCTCGATCGAGCCTTCTCGAGCGAGCTCGAGACTGGCGGTGAAGCTCGAGGCGAGTACCGAAACACGCGACTGCTGGCCCATGAGGTACTCGTCCAGCCACTCGTCGAGCCGGCCCCACTCGTCCATCTGCCCGACGAGACGCTCGAGCGCCGTTCGCGCCTCCTTGATCGACCAGGCCTTCACCTTTCGGACGGTATAGGTCTGATGACGAATTTTCTGTTTACGACGGTCGGCATAGGCCTTGAGAAGGTCGACGAGATTGTCGGCGTAGCGGAGCTCGGTTTCGAGAACGAGCGGCTCGGGGGCGCCGCGCTCGAAAACGTCGCGGCCGAGGCGGTTGCGCGCCATCAGCCGGCCGGCGGCTTCACGCATCGCCTGCAACCGCTGTAGGCGGAACGCCAGCCGCTCCGCCATGTCCTCGGCCGGTTCGTTGGTCTCTTGCCCCGATGGCAGAAGCAGCCGCGATTTCAGGAAGGTGAGCCAGGCCGCCATGACGAGGAAGTCGGCCGCGAGATCGAGCCGCTTCGCGCGGGCGGACTCGATGAAGGCCAGGTACTGCTCCGCCAAAGCGAGCATGGAAAGCTTGGCGAGATCGATCTTGTGCCGCCGCGCAAGCTCGAGGAGGACATCGAGCGGGCCCTCGAAGGCACCGAGATCGACGACGAGCGCATCGGGCTCGCCCGCCTCATCAGAGCGGAGCGGCCCCTCCCCGTCAGGCCAGTGTTGGCGATCCGTCGATGTCATGTTCACGCATCCATGATCGAGAGCGCCGCCGCGATCGGTGATTCGCGGGACCGCCTCGCGGGGGATTCTATCCCAGTTTCAAGCCGAAGAGAGGGCTTCGAGATCGCCGAGGGCGGCTTTCCTGTCGAAAGGCTTGGGGCGACGCCGAAGCTTGAGCGCCGCGCGGGCCTTCGCCGCAGACTTGCCCCGCAGCGCGCCCGCGGCATCGGCCACCTCCTCCATCTCGTCGAGCTTCCCGTTGCAGTGGAGGAGCATGTCACACCCGGCGTGAAGCGCTGCCGCCGCTCGCTCGGCGAGGGTTCCCGAAAGGGCTTTCATCGACAGATCGTCGGTGAGGAGAAGCCCATCGAAGCCGATATCGTTGCGGATCACCCGCTTGATGATGGTCGGCGATAAGGTGGCCGGTCTTTTCTTGTCGAGCGCGAGGTAAACGAGATGGGCCGTCATCGCCATCGGCGCATCCGCGAAGGCGGCAAACGGTACGAAATCCACGGCTTCGAGCTCGCACCGCGATGCCCCGACAACCGGCAGCTCGTGATGGCTGTCGGCATGAGCGCGGCCGTGACCGGGAATATGCTTGATGACCGGCAGCACCCCGCCGTCGAGAAGTCCTGCGACATGGGCCCGGGCGAGTCCGATCACCGCTGCCGGGCTTACGGAATAGCCGCGGTCGCCGATGACTCCGTGGCTCCCGGGTTGCGGGACATCGAGAACCGGCAGACAGTCGACCGTGATCCCGATCTCGCTCATGTCCTCAGCCATCAGACGGCCGATCCGCCGCGCGCTCCTCAAGGCTCGGACCGGATCGGTTGCGAAGAGATCGCCATAGGCGCGCGCCGCCGGATATTTCCGCCATGAATTGGAGGGCGGGCCGAGGCGCTGAACGCGTCCGCCCTCCTGGTCGATGAACACCGGGGCATCCCGACGGCCTACGAGTTCGCGGAAATGGGACGTGAGCGCCTTTACCTGCGTCGGGGTCTCGCAATTGCGCTTGAAGAGGATCAGCCCCCAGGGGTTTCGGACCGCCAGGAACCGGGCTTCCAGGTCGCCGAGCGCCGTTCCGGCGCAGCCGACGATCAGCCGGCCAATCGGTCTTGCACGCGGCACGGGAGGATCAGTTGCCCCTGACGAGGCAGTCCCTTTCGCCGGCTGCGATGAGCGAATTGCAAATGCGGGCAGCTGCCTCGCGGCTTCCGACCGGTCCCACCCCCAACCGGTAGCGCGTCGTGCCGGACACGCTTGCCTTCGTCACCTTGGGGGAAAGACCGCCCACGACATCGCCATACTTGGCGCGGAGCCGGTCATATTCGGCGAGCGCCTCCGCTTCACTCCGAAAGGAAGCGAGTTGCGCGAGATAACCGCCGGTCTGCGCCTTAGGCTCGGGCGGCGGGCTGATCTCGGGCTGCGTATCGGGGGCGATCGATGCCACCTGTTGGTCGGGAACGGGCGGCGGTTGCGGTTCGCTGGCTGGCTTGGAGCCGGCATTGAGCGGACTGCCAGTCGAAGCATCGATCTGATCGTCGCGCTTACCGGTCGGCCGCGGCTTGCCGCTGGCGTTTCCGCTCTTGAGGAAGTCGAAGAAGGCGCCCGATTTCTTCTGAGGAGCGGTGTTCGACATCCGGTCAGGGAGGGGCTGATCCTGAACGGGCGCCGCGTTCTGGGCCTGGGCCGGATCAGGAGCGATCACGGTGGGCTCCGTCGGAGGCGTCGCCACTTGTTCGGCCTCGGCGGACACGACTTTCTTCTTCGACTCGGATTTTGCGGTCTTCGTCTTCTGTTTCGCGGGCTTCGCCGGCTTCACCGACGGCGGCTGCTGAACGGGCTTCGACTCAGCCACCTTGGCGGGCGGCGGCTCGATGGGCTCGATTGCAGCTTGAGGTGTTTCGGGTGCAGAATCAGGCTGTTTGACTGGAACCCCCCGATCGTTTGCTACGGGTTCGGCGGCGGATTTCGCGGCACTCCCTGAGTCGCCCGGAACGGGGGCGATCAGGTCGCCGGACGAGGCGGGCTGAGCCACCGCGGGAGCGGAGGACGTGACGGATGATCCGTTGAGGGCCGCGACTTGGCGGGTGGAGGAGGAAGCGAGGCTTCCCTGCTGATCTGGCGTGCTCCCGGGAGGCGGTGGCAGCGGCAGAGGCGACGGTTCGCTCGATTGGCTGGGGTCCGCGGTAGCATTCCCCTGCTGGCCGGGGCTTGCCCCCTGCCCCTGGGCCGGCTGTTGCGGTTCGCCACCCGCAGGCTCGACCTGCTGCGGTTGCTCCTCCGTCGGAACGATCTTGTTGCCCTCCGTAGGCTCTTCGCCGGTCACCCGGTCGTAGATCTGTTTTCTCCGTTCCGTCGGGTTGTCGAGCGCGCCCTGGGCATTGGATCCGTTAGGCTGAATGGGCTCCGGCTCGGTCTTGGCCGGCTTGTCGGGCGCTGCGATCACCGGCACCTGGCCGGACACTGTCGGGCCGCCTGCCCGGAGGTAATAGAAGTAGTACCAGCCCGCGACCGCCGCTGCGGCGACCAGGAACAGGACGAGCGCCACGATCCACGGTCCACCGGAGCGGCGGCGATCGTCGGCGTCGTAGCCCTCGTCGTATTCGCGATAGGCCTGGTGATAGTCCTGGGCGCTCGCCCGCCGGCGCGGAGCCGGCGCCTCGTTTTCAAAAACCTCTCCAAAATCCTCCTCGAAGGCGGGCTGCCGCCCCCGCCCGATCGGGCGTTGCCGGCCGCGGCTTCCGAGATAGGGCTCATCCCCGCCCCCTCCCTCATCCGCCACGCGACGGCCCGGCGCCTCATACCCCTGCAGCGCCGGGCGGCTCTGGGGGGCATAGCCGGCCGGCGGATAATTTCCCGGCCGCGGCGGCATGGCAGGCTGGCGGCCATGATAGGCGGGCGGATCAAGCGGGCGATAACCGGCCGGTTGCGGCGGCGGGCTTGCCTGGAACCGGGGCGGCGGGCCTGCGGACGGCGCCGGTTTGCTGTCGAGCGAGGGAGGTACGATCGGCCGGTCTCCTCCGAGCGAGAAGCGCGGCGGTACGAGAGACGGCTGCGTCGTCGCCGAGCTTGGCTGAGAAGGCCTGGACAGCCCAGCTGGCGAAGCCGACCGCGTGGCAACCGAGGGCTGGACAGCGCGCTTCTGCTCGGTGGGGGTCTCCCGTTTGGCCTGCTCGATCTCTTCAGCGGCGAAGGTGAATTTCGGCTTGTCCGCGGGCTTGGCTTCGGCCTTTGCCGAGCGGGCCGCCTGAATGCGTTGTTCGGCAAGCTTTTCAGCAGCTTGGCGCTGCGTCTTGAGACGTTCGGCGAGCGGGTTCGCGGGCTGCGGTTGCGGTTTCGCTTGCGGCTGCGCCCGAGGCGCCATGGGTGCGGGTCTGGCAACGGTCCGGGGCCGCTCGGATCGTTGATCGGTCGCGGCTCCGGCATCGGCCTGAGCTTCCGGACGAGGATTGGAGCGCGCGCCTTTGAACTCGTTCGATATCTTGGGC
>JBJMRA010000001.1:0-14143 GCA_045802365.1 Hyphomicrobiales bacterium
GCGTCCGATGCGCGCCAGTTCACGAACTTGTTCGAGATCGAGCCGGCCAGCCCGATCGATCAGAGGCCAACGTGCCGCCTCGCGCACTGCGCGGATCCCGGCTGAGCGGCACAGCCGATAATCATCGCGGGCAAACCTGTCGTGCTGAGTCGCCGCGATCGCGTCCAGACGATTGCCCTCCATGGAAACATGCGTCGAGCATTCGAAACCGCCGAGGAAAAAGGAGCCGAACAACCACCGTCCGCTCATCGGCCGCGCTCCGCCATCACCTCCTCGAACAGCCGCTCCCAGCGCGGAATGATTGCTGAAACGCTATAGTCTCGCTCGACCTTGCGGCGCAGGCTGCCGCCCAACCGGCGTCTCAGGCCCGAATCGGCGATGAGCGCGTGGAGCGCATCCGCCACGGCCTGCGGATCCTCGTGAGGCACTAACAGGCCGGTTTCGCCATCTGTGATCTGCTCCTCGGTTCCGTTGTCGCGTGTGGCGATAACGGCCAAACGTGCAGCACCCGCCTCGGCGATCACGTGCGGCATGCCCTCGCCGCGCGAGAGCCAGACCAGCACGTCGAGGCCAGACAGGAGCCGGGGGATGTCCGGCCGGTCGCCGAGGAAATGAAGCACTTGGTTGAGCCCGAGGTCGGCTGCAAGAGCCCGGAGTTCGGCTTCGTATTCCGGCATGAAGGCATCCGCCCCGCCGATTACGAAGAACTGCATCTGAGCCTCAAGCGCGTGAACCAAGGCTGCGGCACGAATGAAATCCTCGACCCGCTTTTTGCGGTCGAGCCGGCCGACCCAACCTGCGACGGGCGTCTCCTCGCCTACTCCCCATTCTATCCGAACCTTCGCTCGATCCATCGGATCGAACTCGGCCAAATCGACCATGCTCGGGATCTCGAGCGCATGATGGGGACGGCTGGGCATGGCTTGCGCGGCGGTATCGCGGATCGTGGCACAGACGCCGACATAGCGGGCCGTCATGTGCTTGGGTCCGGCATGCGCTTCCGAGACCAGGCCGCCATGCTCGATCAGCGGTGGACGGTGCCGAAGCTCGATCCGCTCCAACGCCGGATAGACTTCGCGAACCGCTTGGCATGCGACCACGATGTCGTAATCCACCATCTTGCGGGTCAGGTACTCGACGGTCTCCTCGAACGAGAGGGAATAGGGCCGGCGATCGACTCCCACACCGAGAGCCTGGAGCTGCTCATGAGTCTGCTCCGGCATGCCGGGCTTGCGAAAACAGGCGACGACCTCGATGTGGTATCGCTTGGGATCGAGGTGACGGGCAAGCAATCGCAGCTCGGTTTCCTCGCCGCCGATGACGAGCCACGCAAAGACGAACAGAATACGTGCTGGTTGTTCCGTTCGGCCCACGCTTATTGGGCCACTTCAAAGACGATCTGGACAAAATCGCGCCGATGCTCGACCAGATTGGCGAGAAATGCCGGGGCGTCCTCGAAAGGCAATATATCGCTGATCATGTGCTCGCGAATCAGGTCGCCCGTCGCTTGCACGAGCCCAACCGTCTCGCGCGCCAGGCGCTGCCGATTCCAGGCGAAGCTCAAACCCCGAGGCACCCGGCCGATCTGAGCACAGCGGATGGCAAGCCCATTGTGATGGAACTCTTCGCCGAGCCGCAGCGAGTCAGCTCCGCCCTGATAGAATGCGAGATCGATCACGGTGCCCTGAGGCCGCAGCGCTCTCAAGCTCTCATGTAGACTGGCCGCGCTCGCCCTGCACTGCAGGACGAGGTCGGCGCCGCGGTCGCCCTCCCCATGGCTCCAGCGCTCCTTGGCCGAAGCATAAAGATCGGTTTCGGGCACGGTTGTGAAACCCATCGCCGCGGCCTTCGAACGCCGATAGGATGAGGGGTCGGCAACAAGAACCTCTGCCGCGCCACATTTTCGACAGAACAGGGCTGAGAGGAGTCCGACCACTCCGGCGCCCATGACGATGAGGTTGCGCCCGCGGACGCCCTCACCCAAGTCGCGCACATCGGTTCCGACGAGGTCGGCTGCGGCGTGCAGCAGGCCATTCGCGCAGATCGGCCCCATCTGGGCAACATAGATGCCGAGCAGCGGGTCGAGATCGGAAGGCAAGGGCAGAAAGAACTCTCGAGCCGCATCCGCGGTATGCCCAGACTTGTGGCCGTACGCCATTCCGACAATGTCGCCTTCGCGCACCGCCGACGTGTGCGTCCCGATGACCCGCCCGACCTCCATGTATCCGAGGAACGGAATAGGGTAACGAGCGCTCGCTTCGCCTTTTGTGAAGATCTTGCAGCGGTCGTCCCACTTGGCGCTCAGATAAGGATTTGAACCCTTTACGAACGTGAGCTCGGTTCCCGCCGAGAAGCCTGTGAAGAGCGTCTCGACCCGGAATTGTCCCTCTTCGAGCGGGTGCTCCTCGTAGCTGAAGAAAAACATCCGTCCGGGACGCTCGACGCCCAGCGAGCGGATGGTGCGCTGATCAGGCATGCGCCCGTTCTGACTGCTCCGCCATCGCTTTGAGCGAAAGCGGCCGGCCCTCACGGGCCGACCGGGCGGCCGTGCTCGCAAGACGGTGCGTCTTTAAGGCCTCGGCATAGGGAGCGCGTATCCGATTCGGTTTGCCATGTACTGCGTCAATGAAGTCGCGGTCCTCGCTTACGAACGGGTCGCCTTGCGCCCGCCGGACCGGCCGGCCCTGGCCGATGTCCACCATGAGCTCGAACTCAGTCATCTCGATGGCCAAGCCATCGCAGAAGAGGTGCAAGCCGACGCGATGCGGCCATCCCAACAAACATGTCGAGGAAATCGAGCCGACTGCGCCCGTCACGAAGCGCAGCGCCGCGGTCGAGGCCTCGCAGACATCGCATTCGGGGTAGCCGGCACGCACGGTGCGAGCTGCAACGGCATAAACATCTTCCACCTCGCCCACGAGAACGCGGGCAAGGTCGAAAATGTGCGTAGTCTGCTCAACCATCTGACCGCCCGATTGCGCCTCTTTGATCCACCAGAGGGGCGGGGGCGTGAAGTCGAGCCAGTAGCCTGTGATGAGCCGAGCCGGATTGGCAATGAGAAGCTCTTGGGCTTCTTCGGCAATATCGAGATAGCGCCAATGATAGCCCACCGCGGTCACAAGTCCCGCGACCTCAACGCTGCGTGCGATCTCCTCGGCAGTCTCGAGATCGGCTGCAATCGGCTTCTCAACGAAGAAGGGCAGCTTGCGCTCGATGCAAGCGAGCTCGGGCGCGCCGTGCGCGAAAGGCGGTGTGCAGATATAGACCGCATCCAATATCTCGCCGTCGAGCATAGCGCGATGATCGTCATAAGCTTTGGCGCCGGCCCGCGATGCGGCCGCCTGTGCCCGCTCGCGCATCGGATCCGAAGCTGCGACGATCGATACATCCTCGAAGCCGAGGAGATTGCCGATGTGCCGGCCGGCTATGCCACCCGCGCCGATGAAGCCGATTCGTATCTTCACAGGTTGACCCCGATTGGCTCGGAGAGATCGGGATGACCGCTGAGCTCCGCGTTTCGCGGCCGACCGGATCGCCTCAGCAGGCCGTGGTAGACGGAGAGCACTTCGCGCGCCATGCGAGGCAACCCAAATGCCCGTTGCGCTCTAGCGCGCCCTCTTGCCCCGAGCTGTGCCCGCCATTCCGGGTTCGCGAGGACTTCTAAGATCGCACCGGCCAGCAGGGCCGGGTTGCCTGGCTCGACCAGCAGTCCGGTCACACGGTCTTGGACCGCTTCGGCCGTTCCAGACACACGCGTCGCCACGATCGCCCGCCCGGCCGACATCGCTTCAAGAACGGCCAAGGGCAGCCCCTCGAAGCGCGATGGCAGCGTGAAGAGATCGGCGGCGGCCATGAGGTCAGGCACATCATGGCGGTGTCCGAGAAAAAGGACGTGCCGATCGAGGCCGCGCTCGCTTATTTCTCTGCGCATCGGATGCTCGAGCGGGCCGGTGCCAACCCATAGAAAGCGGGCACTTGGCTCGCCGGCGATGATGGAGGGCACGGCTTCGAGGAGCGTTCGATAATCCTTCTGTTCCGTGAAACGGGCGACGGTGAGTATCATCGGGTTGTCTGCGCCAAGATGAAGCGAGGCGCGGATCCGCTCGCGGTTTCGAGGCGTCCGGTGCACGGCCACGCCGTTGCGAACGACCGTGGTGAGGCTCGCAGGCACGCGGGCATCGAGGAAGCTTTCCCTTACCTGTTTCGAGACACAGATCACGCCGTCCACTTGCCGAAGCATTTGGGCATAGCGGGCGCGCTCACTGTGATCCGTGAGCAGAAAAGGCAGATGTTCCGTGCGAACGACAATGGGAACATGCGCACGGGCGGTTTCGACAATGTCGAGTCCCTCCCAACCGATGCCGGCATGCACATGGCAAATATCGATCTCTCGGGAGCGCAGCCAAGCGCGGAAGCGTTCAGTCGCGCGCGGCTCCGTCCAATGCAAGGCGAGGGTGTCGAGACCCGAATGCCTCGCGCGTTCGATAAAGGCCAGCCCGGCCGAGGATGGCGGGCAGACAAAGGAAACAGCGGTCGAAGCGAGAAGAGCTGATGCAAGTCCAAGCATGTGCTCGCCGACGCCGGACGGCTCTTCGCTATCCGTAACGAGGCAGACGGCGAGCTTGGGGTCATTCTCGCGTTTTCGCCCAAAATGCCCCTGCGGTTCGGCTCGCAATCCGCCTCCTGCCTATGGTTGGACATCAAAAGGCGGGCCGCTGTCGAACCCGCACGAGAGAGAAACTATGGTGACATGCGAACAAACGCCAAGACGGGGTGGAAAGTTGCACAGAGATGCCGCGGCAGCGAAATTCGATCGAAGACGCATGTCGAGAATTGAATTGACGGCCGCCTGGCGCTCAGGCATCGCTCGGCGCGGGTAACCCCTCCCCACCGAGGGGCGGCCCATCTGCAAGGATGGAGCAGAGATGAGCATCGAAAAGCCGTTAGCGCGGCCCGCCAATCCACGGTTTTCGTCCGGCCCGTGTGCGAAAATTCCCGGCTGGACTCCCGATCTTCTGACGCGAGCGCTGACCGGACGCTCGCATCGATCGCGCGAGGGCAAGGCGCGACTCAAGCGGGCAATCGACCTCACGCGGGAGGTTCTTCAGGTTCCTGTGAGCCACCTCATCGGCATCGTGCCGGCATCCGATACGGGCGCGGTCGAGATGGCGCTCTGGTCGCTGCTCGGCGTCCGCGGCGTTGACCTCCTCGCCTGGGAGAGCTTCGGTGAGGGCTGGGTCAGCGACGTGCTCAAGGAGCTCGAACTTCCGGATGCACGGGTGCTCAAGGCACCTTATGGAGAGCTGCCCGATCTTGCGCGCATCGATTTCAACCGCGACGTGGTCTTCATTTGGAACGGCACCACCTCGGGAGTGCGCGTCCCCGATGCTGATTGGATCCGCGGCGATCGGGCGGGACTCACGATCTGCGATGCCACATCGGCCGCTTTCGTGCAGAGGCTCGATTTCGAGAAGCTCGATGTCGTGACCTTCTCCTGGCAGAAGGCGCTCGGCGGAGAAGCGGCGCATGGCATGCTCATCCTCTCGCCGCGCGCCATCGAGCGACTCGAAAGCTATGAGCCGCCCTGGCCTCTTCCCAAGATCTTCCGTCTTACCAAAGGCGGGAAGCTCAACCGGGGCATCTTCGAAGGCGAGACGATCAACACGCCCTCCATGCTGTGCGTCGAGGACTACATCGTCGCGCTGGAATGGGCCAAGGCGCTCGGCGGGCTTGACGCGCTCTGCGCGCGCGCCGACCGTAATGCCGCTACGCTCGACCGCTGGATCGAAGGGACGCCTTGGGTGAGCCACCTCGCGCGCGATCCCGCATCTCGCTCCAACACGTCCGTGTGCCTGACGATCGAAGGCGATGCGGAGACGCCCAGGCGAATGTCCTCGCTCCTGGAGAAGGAGGGCGTTGCCTACGATATCGGCGCCCACCGCGATGCGCCTCCGGGCCTGCGCATCTGGTGCGGAGCCACCGTCGATGCCGGCGATCTCGAAACGCTTACGCAATGGCTCGACTGGGCCTACGCGCAAGTGGGACCGGCTCGCGCCGAGGGAGTCGCGGCATGAGCCCCCGCGTTCTCGTCTCGGACAGCCTGTCGCCAACCGCGATTCAGATCTTCCGCGACCGCGGCATCGCTGTCGACTACGCGCCCGAGCTCGGCAAGGACAAGGATGTGCTGCTACAGGCGATCCTGCCCTATGACGGGCTGGCGATTCGCTCCGCCACCAAGGTCTCGCCTAAACTGATCGAGGCCGCAACCAACCTCAAGGTCGTCGGACGGGCCGGAATCGGCGTCGACAATGTCGATATTCCCGCCGCCTCGAGCCGCGGCATCGTTGTCATGAACACGCCCTTCGGCAACGCGGTGACGACTGCCGAACATGCCCTTTCGCTGATGATGGCGCTCGCCCGGCAGATCCCGGAAGCGAACGCCTCCACGCACGCGGGCAAATGGGAGAAGAACCGCTTCATGGGGGTCGAGCTCTTCAATAAGACGCTCGGCATCGTGGGCTGCGGAAATGTCGGATCGATCGTCGCCGATCGGGCTCTCGGGCTCAAGATGAAGGTCATCGCCTATGACCCGTTCCTTTCCGCCGAGCGGGCCATGGAAATCGGCGTCGAGAAGGTGGACCTCGACGACATATTCCGGCGCGCCGACTTCATCACTCTTCACACGCCGCTTACGGAGAAGACCCGCAACATCATCGATCGGGCGGCTATCGCCAGGATGAAGAAGGGCGTGCGCGTCATCAACTGCGCCCGCGGCGGGCTCATCGTCGAGGATGCCCTTTACGATGCTCTAAAATCGGGCCAGGTTGCGGGCGCCGCCCTCGATGTGTTCTCCGATGAGCCGGCTACGGACAATAAGCTCTTCGGCCTCGAGAACGTCGTTGCAACGCCGCATCTCGGCGCCTCGACCACCGAGGCGCAGGAAAACGTCGCGATCCAGATCGCCGAACAGATGGCGGATTTTCTCCTGACCGGCGCCGTTGCCAATGCGCTCAACATGCCCTCGATCTCGGCGGACGAGGCGCCGCGGCTCAAACCGTTTATCGCGGTCGCGGAGAAGCTCGGCTCGTTTGCCGGCCAGCTTACGGAGAATGCGATCCGCAAGGTGATTGTCGAGTATGCGGGGGAGGTCGGGGAGATGAATACGCGGGCACTGACTTCGGCCGTGCTCGCCGGCGTGTTGAGGCCTATGCTCGGCACGGTCAACATGGTTTCGGCGCCGATCGTCGCGCGCGAGCGCGGCATCGGCGTGGACGAGGTCCGCCAAACGCAGCGGGGTGCTTACGAAACTTACATCCGGCTTACGGTTAATACCGATACGATGGAGCGCTCGGTAGCGGGCACGGTGTTCTCGGACGGAAAGCCGCGCATCATTCAGATCAAGGGCATCGAGCTCGAGTCCGAGTTCGGCCCCCACATGCTCTACGTCACCAACATGGACAAGCCCGGCTTCATCGGCGCGCTCGGAACCCTTCTCGGCAATGCCGGCGTCAATATTGCGACTTTTCATCTCGGCCGGCAGGCGCCCGGCCAAGATGCTATCTGCCTCGTGCAGATCGACGAGGAAATTCCCGCAGGCGTTCTCGCCGCGGTGCGCGGCCTGCCGCAAGTCAGGCAGGCCAAGCCGCTCGCGTTCTGAGTCAAAAGCGAAGCGTGAGTTGACCTCCAGCGAGAATCTGTGACTATGGAGTTTGGGAGAGGGTTCGACATGCCACTGACCCGCAGGGGACTGATCATGGGAGCGGCCGGTCTGGCCGGAATTCCTTACGCCGATGCTGCCACAAGGGTCCTGAGCCAGAGGGCGCAGGCCTACTTCGCGGGTACTACCGAGGACAACGGGATCGTTTTTCGCATCACCAATTGGAAGAAGATCAATCCCAAGTGGCGGCGGCAGCTGGTACGATACGACAGCACCGAGCCGCAGGGCACGGTCGTGGTCGATACCGACAATCACTTCCTGTACGTGATTTTCGAGAATCAGACCGCATTGCGCTATGGGGTCGGAGTAGGCCGCGACGGCTTCCGCTGGTTCGGCCGGGCACGGATCGATCGGAAGGCGCTATGGCCGCGTTGGGTGCCGCCGCCCGAGATGCGCGTCAGGCATCCGGAACTTCCGGAATACATGGACGGCGGCCCTGAAAATCCGCTGGGACCGCGTGCGATGTATCTCTACCGCGACGGCCGCGATCTCGGGTATCGGCTCCACGGAACCGTGGAACCGTGGTCGATCGGCAGCAACGCGTCTTCGGGCTGCATTCGCATGTTCTCCGAGGACGCTATCGACCTCTATCAACGTTGTCCGATCGGCACGCGGGTGCTGGTGCTCAAGCATTTAGGCGCTCCTCCGGTCGATGAGGCCGCGCCGGTCGACACCGAGCCCCCGGCCTAGCATGTCGAGGACATCAAGATTCATCGCCGCCGGGCTCTTCGTTCTGCTCTCAGGTTGCGCGAGTTCCGGCAGCACCGGCGGGGGGTCACCTCCCGTCGAAATGACGAGCGCGCCGACATCGACGGGGATGAACGTCGCGGCCGGAAGCGAGGAAGACTTCATCGTCAACGTCGGACGCCGGACGTTCTTCAAGCAGGGCTCGGCCGATCTCGACGAGACGGCGCGCGTCACCCTGCAGAAGCAGGCGCAATGGCTTCAACGGCATCCGCAGTGGAAGGTGAAGCTTCAGGGTTTCGCCGATGATCCGGGCTCGCCGGCCGCGCAGAAGGACCTTTCCCAGCGCCGTGCGGACGCGGCGCGGATCTATTTGGCCTCGCTAGGCGTTTCGCCCGATCGAATGAAGGCCAAGGGCTACGGCCGCGATCGGCTGGTCGGGGACTGCCCCGGGATCGAATGCAAAGCGCAGAACCGCCGCGTCATCACGAACCCGCAGGAAGATCCCGACTTCTGAATGACGAATTCTTAATGCTTGGAGTGTTGGCGGGGGCCGTCGTGCCCCGCTAGGCTCGCGCCTGAAACGCTATCTCAGGACATCCCCAATGCATTTTCGACGGCGCCCTGCTCTGGCGCTCGCACTCGCTTTTGGTCTGGGGTTCTCGATTCCGTCTGCAGCGCTTCTCGCGGAAGCGCCGCCGACCACGCAAACCCGGGCGAAGAATGCCAATATCGCGGCCTTCGACGAGGTCTGGTCGCGGGTCAACCGGTCCTTTTATGATTCCAGATTCTCCGGCCTGGACTGGAAGGCTGTCGGCGAGAGATACCGGGCGGAGGCTTCACGGCCTGGTGCCGATCTCGCGGCGGTGGTCAACCGGATGCTCGCAGAGCTGCATGCCTCCCATACCGGATACTACACGCCCTCCGAGACCGCATATTACGATCTCGCCGACATCTTCTCGGGCGGCCTCAGGGAAGAGCTTCCGAAGCATTTCGAGAAGGGCGAGGTCGCCTATACCGGCATCGGCCTCCTGACGCGCAAGATCGACGACAAGGTGTTCGCAACCGGGGTTCTGGACGGCTTCCCCGCGGCGGCGGCAGGCTTGACTCTGGGCGATGAGATCATTGCCGTTGACGGAAAGCCGTTCGAGCCGGTCGCCTCGTTCCAAGGGAACGCGGGTGAGAAGGTTACGATAACCATCCGCCGCAAGGCGGGGGATGCGTCCGAAGATGTGATCGTGACGCCGCAACGGCTGCGGCCGAACGAGATGTATCGCGATGCCATGGAGAAGGGCGCGCGCATCATCGAGCAGAAAGGCCGGAAGATCGGCTATGTTCACGTCTGGTCCTACGCGCGCCATCAGTATCAAGAGCTGCTCGAGAGCCTGATCGAGGGCAAGTTCAAGGATGCCGATGCGCTCGTTTGGGATTTGCGCGATGGCTGGGGCGGCGCCGATCCCGACTATCTCGACATCTTCAATCCGCGCAGTCCGACCATGACGCTGACCGATCGAGACGGAGATCGGGAGATCGTCAACGCGCGCTGGCGGAAGCCGGTCGTGCTTCTGATCAATGGCGGCACACGCAGCGGCAAGGAGGTCCTCTCCTATGGGTTCAAGAAATATGGTTATGGGAAGATCGTGGGCGAGAGGACTGCCGGAGCGTTGCTCGCCGGCCGGGCTTACATGATGTCGAACGGCAACCTTCTTCTCCTCGCCGTGACCGATGTATCGGTCGACGGCGATCGTCTGGAAGGCCGCGGCGTCACGCCCGACATCACCGTCCCATTCGATATCCGCTATGCCGGTGGCAAGGACCCTCAGCTCGCCCGCGCTGTCGATCTCCTCACCGAAACGCCGAGCAACTGAACCCTCGTTCGGGGTTCAGGATCGGTTTTAAACGCGGTTCTCAGCGTGTAGAGCCTTCGCGTCGGCTCCGATCAGCGGAGCTTGGTGTCTCGGGAGCAGTTTGCTCATGGCGAATGTGGCGGTCGTCGGCGCGCAGTGGGGCGATGAAGGCAAGGGCAAGATCGTCGATTGGCTCTCCGAGCGGGCTGACATCGTCGTTCGCTTCCAGGGCGGACACAATGCCGGCCACACTCTCGTCATCGACGGAGTCACCTACAAGCTGTCGCTCTTGCCGTCCGGCATCGTGAGGCCCGGCAAGCTTTCCATCATCGGCAACGGCGTCGTCATCGACCCCTGGGCTCTCATCGCCGAAATCGACAAGATAGGCGCGCAGGGGATCGAGGTTTCGCCCGCGAACCTGCGCATCGCCGACAACGCGACACTGATCCTCCCGCTTCATCGCGAGCTCGACCAGATCCGCGAAGTGGCGGCGGGCGACGCCAAGATCGGCACGACCGGTCGTGGCATCGGGCCGGCTTACGAGGACAAGGTCGGCCGGCGCGCGATCCGCGTCAGCGACCTCGGGAACGTCGATACGCTCGCGCCCAAGCTCGAACGTCTGCTCGCGCATCACAACGCGCTCCGCCGCGGCCTCGACCGGCCCGTGCTCGACGCCAAGCTATTGAAGGATCAGCTGGCCGAAGTGGCAGGAACGCTCCTTCCCTATGCGGCGCCCGTTTGGGAACTCCTCGATGGGGCGCGCCGGGAAGGAAGACGCATCCTCTTCGAGGGTGCGCAAGGAATTCTGCTCGACATCGACCATGGCACCTATCCGTTCGTGACATCGTCGAACACCGTCGCGGCGCAAGCGGCGACGGGATCGGGAATCGGCCCGCGGTCGATCGGTTACGTGCTCGGCATCGCCAAGGCGTACACCACCAGGGTCGGCTCGGGGCCGTTCCCGACGGAACAGGACAACGACATCGGCGCGCTTATCGGCGAGCGTGGACGGGAGTTCGGAACAGTCACCGGGCGCCGGCGCCGATGCGGCTGGTTCGATGCGGTGCTCGTGCGCCAGACCATCAGGACAGCCGGGATCGATGGCATCGCGCTCACCAAGCTCGACGTTCTCGACGGACTCGACGAGATATCGGTCTGCGTCGGCTACTCTCTCGATGGCGAGCGCTGCGAACGGCTGCCGGCGGCGGAGGAGGCGCAAAAGCGAGTAACGCCGATCTACGAGCGTTTCGAGGGCTGGCGCACCTCGACGGCCGGCGCGCGGTCGTGGGCCGATCTTCCGGCGCAAGCGATAAAGTACGTGAAATATCTCGAGGAGCTGATGGCGTGCCCGGTCGCGCTCCTTTCGACGAGTCCGGAGCGCGACGACACGATCTTGATGCGGGACCCTTTCGAGGACTGATGCCGCCTGCACATTGAAAGGGGGGTGGTCAGCGCTTATCGTAGGAAAGTGCCCATATCTTTTGGCAGGGCGCTCTTTGCGATGCTGGAGATCGCCCGTGGATAAGAAGCAACAGTTCAGTCTGTGGTATGTCGTTGCGGCGATAGGAGCAATTCTTCTCTTCCAGGGCTGGTGGACGACCTACAAGACGGTCGAGCCGCTCGAATACTCGGAGTTCCTGGACCACCTCAAGAAAGGCGAGATCACCGACGTCACGGTGAGCCAGGACACGGTCTCCGGTAAGTTCAAGACTCCCGTGAACGGGCGCACGTTTTTCGTCACCACGCGTGTCGATCCCGCGATCGCCAAGGATCTCCAGCAGTACGGCGTCAATTTTTCCGGAACGCGCAGCGATGGGTTTTTCACGACGCTTCTGTCGTGGATCGTCCCGGTCCTCTTCTTCTTCGGGCTCTATTACTTCTTCTTCCGCCGCGTGTTCGAACGTCAGGGCCTCGGCGGCATGATGAATGTCGGAAAGTCGAAGGCCCGCGTCTATGTCGAACGCAAGACCGGCGTGACCTTCGACGATGTGGCGGGAATAGACGAAGGCAAGGCCGAGCTCCAGGAGATCGTCTCCTTTCTCAAGGACAGGGAGAAATTCGGCCGGCTCGGCGCGCGCATTCCGAAGGGCATCCTCCTCGTCGGGCCGCCGGGAACCGGCAAGACGTTGATTGCCAAGGCCGTCGCCGGCGAGGCGGAGGTGCCCTTCTTCTCGATATCGGGCTCGGAGTTCGTGGAGATGTTCGTTGGCGTGGGCGCGGCCCGCGTCCGCGATCTCTTCGAGCAGGCGCGCAAGGCGGCACCCTGCATCATCTTCATCGACGAGCTCGACGCCCTCGGCAAGGCGCGGTCCGGCCCCACTTACGGGGGCAATGACGAGAAGGAGCAGACCCTCAACCAGCTCCTGACCGAGCTCGACGGCTTCGATCCGCGCGAAGGCATCGTCATACTGGCGGCGACCAACCGGCCGGAGATCCTCGATCCGGCGCTCCTGCGGGCCGGCCGCTTCGACAGGCAAGTCGTCGTCGACCGCCCGGACCGCAGCGGACGCGCTGCCATCACGAGGGTCCACCTGAAGAAGATCAAGACCGATGAGTCGGTCGACCCCGATAAGGTTGCGGCAATCACGCCCGGATTCACGGGGGCCGATCTCGCCAACCTCGTGAACGAAGCGGCGATCTTCGCCACGAGGCGCGGGGCCGACCGCGTCTCGATGCAGGATTTCACCGCGGCCGTCGAGCGGCTGGTAGCGGGCACCGAGAAGCGGAGCAGGGTGCTGAGTCCCGACGAGCGGCGGCGTGTCGCTTATCACGAGATGGGCCACGCGCTCGCGGCGGCATCGCTTCCCGGCGCCGATCCCGTCCACAAGGTGTCGATCATTCCCCGTTCCATCGGCGCGCTCGGATTCACGATGCAGCGGCCGACCGATGACCGGTTCCTCATCACGTTAACGGATCTCAAGAACCGCATGGCGGTCCTGATGGCGGGCCGGGCCGCCGAGGAGCTGCTCTTCGGCGAGGTCTCGACTGGCGCGGCCGACGATCTTGCGAGAGCGACCGACATCGCCCGGCAAATCGTCACCCGCTTCGGCATGAACAAGGAGCTCGGCCAAGCCGTCTTCGAGCGGCAGGGCCAAAGCTATCTCGGCGATAATGTCGTGGCGCTCAGGCAGAAGGATTATTCCGAGGATACCGCGCGCGAGATCGATCTCGCGATAGCGAGGCTGATCGATGAAGCCTATGAGAGGGCCAAGGAGCTGCTCAACCGCCGCCGCCAGGATCTCGAAGCCGGTACGCGGCTTCTGCTCGAGAGGGAAACGATTACACCGGAAGAGTTTCCGCCTCTTCTACCCGAGCCCCTCAAGCAGGCGGCCGAGTAGGAATGGGGCTAGACCTCTACGCGGGGCCGTTAACGCGCTACTGCACGGGCAACTGAAAGACCGTTAACCAAAAGCTCCTTGGCGCCGAGATGATTTACGCGAATGGACAAGTTCCATGGGTCGACGAGTCGGAAGCGAGCGCGCGTGTCGAGCGGATCCGATCAACGCTGCGAGAACGCCTCGCCCAGCACAATGTAGCGCCGGTGAACTGGAACGAGGATTTATCGAGACCCTACCTGACGAACAAACCCACTCATGAGGGTCTTCGAGCTCTGACGCTGTGGGCTGCCTATCTCGATCGGCCCGATCTGCCTCGACCGCTCGATCTGCCTGCCAAATTCGAGGATGACCCCGCCTACTCCGAAGCCGTGGCACTAAACTACTACGAACCTGATATGGCGACCCTCGAAGCTCATATTTTTGTTCCATCGGATCTCCAGTTCATTACAGTCATGCCCGGGCCACTTGGGAATGACCGTTTCGTTGCCACTACTGGCGGGCTTGCTCAAACGCTTATGTGGATCAACGAGAACTCATGGAAGTCTGACGCATCACGA
>JBJMRA010000189.1:0-5009 GCA_045802365.1 Hyphomicrobiales bacterium
CGACGACGACGCGATCCACAGCCCCAACGAGAAATACGATCTGGACAGTTTCCGGCACGGAATCAGGAGCTGGATCCGCATCAAGGCCGCGGTCGCCGGATAGGAAGCGACATCCTTTCGCGATGGCCATGAAGTTTAGATATAGCCTTCGCGCATCTTACACGAAGCCGTTCATCAGCGGCTCGGCTTCGGCCGCCATGGCGCTGAGCCCGTTCGGGCCCCGCGCTTTGGCGAGCGCTTCGGCGTAGGCGGGCACTTGTCCCCAATTCGAGATCGTATCGGGCTCGAGCTCGACATGATACTGCATCGAATACGCATTCGCGCCGATCCGCATGGCTTGGCATGAGCAGTCATCCGACCTCGCGAGCACGGTCGCGTTCTCGGGCGGTTGGGCGACGCGCACCGAATGCCATTGGAGGCACTTCTGCTGGCGCGCCAAGCCAGCGAAAAGCGGATCGTTCCGCCCGGCTTCGGTGAGTTCGATGTCGAGAATCCCGATTTCGGCGGGCCGCTGCGGGCCGCAGGTGCCACCGAGCGCATCGGCCAGAAGCTGGTGGCCGAGGCAGACGCCGAGGAGCGGCCGGCCGAACTCGAGAACCCAGCGCCGGATCGCTTTCTTCTCCGCGACGAGCCACGGGTGCTCGTCGACGTCCCAGACGTCCATGGGGCCGCCCATCACCCAGAGCACGTCGTAATCTTCGAGTGCGGGAATGGCGTCTCCGCGGTCGAGCTCTATCCCGCGCCATTCGATCTTGTCCTCGGCGAGGAACCGGCGGAACACGCCGGGGTGCTCGCAATCGATGTGCTGGAAGACGAGGAGGCGCATGCTTCGCGGGAGCCTGTCAGCCCATCTTCACGGTATACACATGGGGCGGCGGTTCGAGTCCCGGGAGATTGCGTTCATCCGGCACCGGTGAGAGCGCTTGAACTCGGAACGGAACCACGCCCGCCCAGATCGGCAGGACATAGTCCTCTTCATCGTCCTTGGGCCCCCCGGTACGGATCTTGGCCGACGCCTCGCTAAGGGCGAGCGACAGCACCGTCGTCGCCTTGAACTCCTGCGCGTTCATGGGCCTCAGCATGCCCCAGCGCCCGGGATACATGAAATCGACGAAAGCCTTGAGCCTCGCTTCCTTTTCCGACCGGTCGGTGATCTTGTGCGCGAGCCCTTTGACCATCACCGAGCGATAGTTGGCGGAGTGATGGAAGGCCGAGCGCGCCAGCACGAACCCATCGACGATCGTCACCGTGACGCAGACCTCGGCGCGATCGACGGTTTCGAGCATCCGGCTCGCTGAGGAGCCGTGCCAATAGATATGGCCGCCCTGACGCCATTGGAGGGTCGGCGTCACATAGGGCGACCCCCCGAAGACATAGCCGACGTGGCACACCGGCATGCTGTCGAGAATCGCGTTGATGGTCTCGGCGTCGTAGTGACCGCGCTCATGGAGCCGCTTGACCCGCACGCGTTTCGAAGGAGCTCTGTTCATGACGGCCTCAATGCGCGTTGAGAGCGAGAAAGAAAAGGGCCAGCCCGGGTGCGAAGCTGAACCACTTTCTCGCTGACGGAAGGGGGAGTAGAAGCCGCCCACCTCGAACATATGGAGTAACGTTATGGCCGAAGCTCTCGCGGCAAAAACATGCACGCCTTGCCGGGGCGGCGTCCCGCCGCTCACGCGCGAAGAGGCGGAGCGGTTCCAGAAGGAGGCGCCCGAATGGAGCCTCCGCGACGATGCTCACCGGATCGAGCGGACGTTCAAGTTCCGGAATTTTCGCGATGCGCTCGCTTTCGTCATGAAGATCGGCGAGGTGGCCGAGGCTGAGGGCCATCATCCCGACATCACCTTCGGCTGGGGCTACGTGACCGTCTCGCTCAACACGCACAAGATCAAGGGCCTGCACGAGAACGACTTCATCATGGCGAGCAAGATCGACGGTCTCCCCGGCGCTCAGGCCGGCTAGCGCGAGCGCCGCGGGCGGTGAGGGACGGGCGGCACCGGCCGGGTATTGCCGTAGATGAGGAGCCCGGTGCCGATCCGGTCGCGGCGCTTCATTGACATCTCCTGCTCATCGGCGGAGCTTTTGATGCCGGCGCCGCGCGCATAGATCACGTTGAGGTTCCAGAAGAGGATCCGTTCCCTCGCCGCCACCCCTGAGGACAGGGCGATGAGCGCCGCCAATGCCAGGATCAGGATACGCATGCTATCGCTCCTCCGCTCGGGGCGACAATGACAGCGTTCGCTTATGGCGACAAGAGAGGGGGAGATGCGCACCGCAGAAAAGGCAACCGCTTTCGAATGGGTCGAGAAGCATCGGCCCGACTGGTCGGCGTGGACCGCCCATATCTGGGACCTGGCCGAAACGGCATGGCGCGAATATCGCTCGGCGGAATGGTACGTGGCAAAGCTTCGGGCGGAAGGATTCACAGTTGAAGCGGGCTCAGGCGGAATGCCAACCGCCTTCTCTGCGATATGGTCGGACGGCACCGGGCCGACCGTGATGGCCTATGCGGAATACGATGCCGTTCCCGGTAACTGCCAGATCGCCGACACCTTCAAAGCGCCACGCGCGGGACTCTCGCGTTTTGCGGCCGGTCACACCGATCCCCACTCCGCCTTAGGCATCGGCTCGCTCGTAGGCGCGCTCGCGGCGAAGGCGGCCATGGAAAAGCACGGGATCGCCGGGACGATCCGTTTCATGGGGGAGCCCGCCGAAAAGGTGCGCGGGTCGAAGCCGATCCATGCGGCCCGCGGCTATTATGACGGGCTCGACGCCATCATTTCCTTTCACCCGTTCTACATGCTTCCCTACTGCAACACCTGCCGGTGGGACACCCATTGCGGCCCGTACTATGCGGCGATCTACGAGTTCCTGTGCGAGGAGCCCGAGACATGGTTGCAAGGCGGCGGCCCAGGCGGCGGACCCATTCCCGCCGCTCACACGGTCGCCCGCGCGCCCGGCGCGAACGACGCCGTCATCGCCATGTACACGCTCTCCAAGATGATGCGCGATCACATGCTGCCCCACACGGGCACCTGGACGCTCAACGAAGCGATACTCGCAAGCGGGCAGGCGACCGCCGACAATCTCCCGGCCGGCATGGCGCTCATCATGTATGCCGCGCGCACGCCCGATTTCGCGATGCTCGAGAAGATTTATGCCGTGCTCGACCGCAATGCCGACGCCGCGGCTCAGGCGGCGCATTGCACGGTGAGGAAGCACTGGGTGTCGAAGTCGCGGCCCGGTCTCGCCAACCACGCGATGGCGGCGCTCACCTTCGACAATCTCGCGCTTGCCGGGCCTCCGCGCTTCGAGGAAGAAGAGATCGCGGTTGCCCGCCGGCTGCAAGCGGAACTGGGACTCGAGCCGATGGACGATCCGTTCGCCGATGAACTGGGCCAGCTGATCACGCCCGAGGAGGCCGAGCGCCGCGTCAGAGCCGACATCCCCGCCTGGCAGACGCATTACACATCCGACGATTACACCGACATGAGCTGGCACGCGCCGACGGTAAGGTTTTATGTCGGCCGCGCAACATTGAAAGCGCCGCCGGGTTTTGCCTATCCGCAGTGGGCGATGAACGCGCTGGGCGGCATTCCGGCGACCATCGATCCGACTGTCGAAACGGCCGCCAAAACCGTCGCTGCCACAATCCTCGACCTCATGTCGGATCGCGAGACGCTCTCAAAGGCCCGCCGCGAGTTCGAGCAGCGTCGCGAGGAGGGCGGCGACTTGAACCCGTGGTGCGACTATCCTCCGCCGATCGATTTTCCGTGGCCAGACTACGTCGAGACGCGGGCGGGACGGCGATGGTGGATTCCTGCAACGCCGGCCGATGCGCCAAACCCCGGTCAGAGCGCCATAGCGAGCTTCCGCCCTTCGTAGATCGCCATCACCGCCGTGCGCGCCGCGACCGCATCCCCGATGGCAGGAGCCCCGAGCTCGTCGGCGATCGTCCGCTCGGGAACATTGGTGCCGGCGATCACCAGCGAGTCGGCCGCGATACGCTCCTCGGTGCCGCCGAACGTGGCGACGGTCGCGCCATCGCCGTGCCACTCGCGAACCGCCGTTTCCGTCATGAGTCGCGCGCCGAGCTCCCGAAGCCGCATGCGCAGGTTGATGTCGGCGGCGGTTCTGGCCATCTCGGCCATCACCGCAGCGGCGGGGGTAACGACAATGACCTCATGTCCGGCTTCGGCGAGATGGAGCGCCGTGCCGCCGCCTTTCCAGTTGGCCGTCTCGTCGAGGACGAGCACGCGCTTTCCGAGCCGCGCATCGCGGCGCATCACCTCTTCCGCCGTCCACACATTGCCGCGCTCGATGCCGGGGAGGGCGTCGCGCTCCGGTATCGCCCTCTGAAAGCCTTTGCCGTCGGGTTGCGAGCCCGTCGCGATGATGACCTCGTCGGCTCCGAACGCTCGGACTTCCTCGCTGTCGAGATAGGCGTTGTACCGGACCTGCACCTGCAGCTTTTCGAGCTGCCGTTCGTACCAATCGATGAAGTCGATGATCTGCTGGCGGCGAGGCTGGAGTCCGGCGAGACGGAACTGTCCGCCGATGCGGTCGCTCGCTTCGACGAGCGTAACCTGGTGGCCCCGCTCTGCGGCGACCCTCGCCGCTTCGAGCCCGGCAACGCCGCCGCCGACGACCAGCACGCGCTTGGGCCGCTTGGCCGGGGTGAACCGGTCTCCTCCCCATTCGAACTCGCGCCCCGCCGAAGGGTTGATGAGACACGATATCCAGTAGTCGCGGAAGCGCCGTCCCCAGCACATCTGATTGCAGGAAAGGCATGGCCGGATGTCCTCGGACCTCCCCTCGCGTGCCTTGTTCGCGAGATGGGGATCGGCGATCTGCCCACGGACGATCGACACCATGTCCGCCTGTCCAGATCGCACGACGTATTCCGCGTTCTCGGGTGTCCTGACGTGGCTCTCGCATTGCACCTTGGCGTTCTTGGTGACCGTTTTGAGAGCTTCCGCAAAAGGAGCGCCGAGCTTGTCGGCGAAAAA
>JBJMRA010000190.1:0-18213 GCA_045802365.1 Hyphomicrobiales bacterium
ACACTAATACACAACAAGAACCTCATACGCAAATGCGGGCTCGGCCTCGCTCGTGCGCGCCTGCGGCAGCATTGCGGTCGAGGCGCCCGGGATCCGGAGCACCTGGCCCTCGTGGACGCTGTAAGGCGCCTTGAGGCCGTTCGCGGCGGCGATCTGGCCGACCGTGACATTGTTCGCGCGGGCGATGGAATAGAGGGTCATGCCCGGTCCGACCGTTACCACCGCGGATGTAGCCGGCCCGGCCGGGACTTGATCGGGCTGACGATCGGCCGGCTGCTTGTAGGATTTCTGATACGTATAGGCGTTGCTGGCGTAGCCCGCCCGTGGTTTCGTGGTCGAGTCGGCAAGCGGCCGGCCGGATACGGAGGTGTCGTCGGCCTGTCCCGTTTGCACGCCCTTCGGAACCGACGACGTATAGATCGAGTCCTTCCCTTCGGTCGGGTTGTCCGCGAAGCGCTGCATGTCGCTCGAACAAGCCGACAGAGCGACCGCGACAGCGGCGGACGCCAGCAGAGAAAACTTGGAATTGTTCCCGGAAAGACGCGTGCGAAGACGCATACCCACCACTCCACAACGAACCATCGAAGCGACAATGCCTCGTTTAGGTTAAGGCGAGGTTACGCCCGCCCGCTTGTCTCGTGTGGTGAAGGAACAATCGGGCGGGTTTGCGGCAATGCGAAGCAAGCCTATGATCTTCTCGGGTGATTCCCTCGGGAGGAGCAGATGTCGACCGAACTCAGGATGCTGGCGTGGACGGCGGGCCTGACCCTCGTTTTTTGGCTCCCCTATATTCTTGCGCGTATGATGAACCATGGCCTCGTGCCGACGGTCACTTACGCCGCCGATGCCAAGCCCCTGCCCGGATGGGCCGAGCGCGCCAAGAGAGCCCATTACAATGCGGTCGAGAACCTTGCGCCGTTCGCGGCAGTGGTGCTCGTTGCCCAGCTTGCGCAGGCCACGAACGCCTCGACGGCAGCGGCCGCGATCGTCTATTTCTGGGCGCGCGTCGTGCACTATCTCGGCCAGATAAGCGGCTTGCCGTTCGTGCGCACGATCGCTTTCGGTGTCGGCTGGGCGGCGACGATGGTCATCTTTCTCGTCATCGTGACCTGAGCCCAAGTGAAAATCGCTTCGATCGACGTCCATGTGCTGGTCGCGCCGGATATGGACGAGAGCAAGACGTCTTCCGCGCAGGATAGTCTCATCGTCCTCGTCCACACCGATGAGGGAGTGACCGGGGTCGGCGAGTCGGACGTCAATCCGTGGATGGCCAAGGCCTGCATCACCGCGTCCGGCACGCACACCATGGGCCTGTCGCTCACGGATATGCTGATCGGGGCCGATCCCATGGACATCGGCGCTCTATGGGAGCGGATGTACAAAGGGTCTGCCATGAACGGCCGGCGCGGGCTCGTGGTCCACGCCATTGGCGCGATCGACATGGCGCTCTGGGACTTGAAGGGGAAGGCGCTCGACAAGCCGGTATTCGAGCTTCTCGGCGGACTGAAGCAACCGCAAGTGCGGCCTTACGCTTCGCTCCTTCCCAACGGTGACTCCTTCCAGTCCTATCGCGATGCCCTCGTCGAAAGCGCGGTCAGGGCCAAGGACCTCGGCTTCCGCGCCATGAAGGCCGAGGTCATCATGAATGGGCCCTACTCACACTCGCACATGCGCGAAAGCTACGATCGCCACACCGAGCTCGTGGCGGACGTGCGCAAGGCGCTTGGGCCCGAGCCGACGTTGATGGTCGATGTCGGCTATCTCTGGCCCGATGCGCGAACCTGTCTCGACGTGATCCGCGACTGGAAGGAGTTCGACCTTTTCTTCGTCGAGACGCCGGTCTGGTCGGACGACACGGACGAGCTCCGCCGCGTTTGCGAAGAGGCGCCGATGAAGATCGCGGTCGGCGAATGGCTCGCGACGCGTCACGAATTCCGCGAGCTCATGGACGATGGACGTGTCCATGTAGCGCAGCCGGATGTCGGCCGGGTCGGCGGGGTATCGGAAGCGAAGATCGTCTGCGATATGGCCGCCGAGCGCGGAATCACCATCGTGCCGCACTGCTGGAAGACCGGCATCTCGATCTCCGCGACCGCGCATCTCGCGTTCAACACACCGCATTGCGCGTTCATCGAGTATCTGCCGCGCGAGCTCTGCGTCGAGACTCTGCGAAAGGAGATCGCCTATGAGGATTTTACGATGACGGACGGCGCGCTGAGCCCGCCGACCCGCCCGGGCCTGTCGGTCGAAATCGACATGGATGCACTGCGCCGCTACACGGTCGCCTGAGGACCGGCCTCACAGCTCCTTAGCGACGCCTTCGACGAGAGGGACAAAGCGGACCGGCAGGAGTTCCTCTCGCTCCAATCCCTGCTCGTCGCGAGTAACCCGCCATAGCTTCTGGGCGCCGGGCTTCTCCTCGAGCGGCAGCACCATAACGCCTCCGATCGCCAACTGCTCGAACAGGGCTTCCGGTATCTCCTTCGCGGCCGCTGTCACGATGATACGATCAAAGGGCGCCTGCTTCGGCCAGCCCTTCATTCCGTCACCAACCATCTGAGTGATGTTGGATAGGCCGAGCGCCCTGAATCGCTCGCCGGCCGCCTTAGCGAGGGTGCGGTAGCGTTCGATCGTGTAGACCCGCCGGCACAAGGGCGAGAGGATCGCCGCCTGATACCCCGAGCCCGTTCCGACCTCGAGAACTTTGTGGCGGCTGTCGAGCTTCAGCCGGTCGGTCATGTAGGCGACTATGAAAGGCTGGCTGATCGTCTGCCCGCAGCTGATCGGAAGCGCCTGGTCGGCATAGGCTTGGTTGAGGAACGGCCCTTCGAGAAAGAGTTCGCGCGGGGTGCGCTCGATCGCTTCGAGCACGCGCATGTCGCGGATGCCCTGATTGCGCAAGCTCATGACGAGCTCGATCTTGCGATGATCGACACTCACATTTCGTCGAGCGCCGCCCGTAAAGGCTCGAGCGCCTCCAGCTGCGTGAGGTTCATGTGCAAAGGCGTGACCGAGATGCGCTTCTCGAAGGCGGCTTTGAGATCGGTGCCGGCCGGCGCGTTGCCCCGCTCGCGCTTGAAGCCGAGCCAATAATAGGGCCTGTCGCGGGCATCGATCCGCTCGTCGACGATGAGGAGGTTCTGATCCCGCTTGCCCTGGCGCGTGGCTTCGACACCCTGCACCTCATCCGGCCGGCAATCCGGAAAATTGACGTTGATGAGAACCCCCGGGCCGAACTCCATCGTGCATAGGCGCTGGATGACCTTTGCACCATGCGCTTCGGCGACGTCGAAGGTAAGCCCCCGTCTGTTGAAGATGCCCGAAACTTGCGAAAGGGCGACCGACTTGAAGCCGAGTGCGGCACCCTCCATCGCGGCGGCAATGGTTCCGGAATAGGTCACATCATCGGCCAAGTTCTGGCCGCGGTTCACGCCGGAGAGGACGAGATCGGGCGGTGCCGGCATGATCTTGCGGACCGCCATCACGACGCAGTCGGTCGGCGTGCCCTTGACCGCAACCCGTCTCTCCCCGATCGCCCGCAGCCTGATCGGATCGGCAAGCGAGAGGGAGTGGGATGCGCCCGACTGCTCGCTTTCGGGGGCGACGATCCAGATGTCGTCGGAGATCTCGCGCGCGATCTTCTCGAGCGATTCGAGGCCCGGCGCGTAGATGCCGTCATCATTTGTGAGCAGGATGCGCATCAAGGCGGCTTGATGAGCGACGATCCGCCCATATACGGCCTCAGCACCTCGGGGACGGTCACGCTTTCATCCGCATTCTGATAGTTCTCGATGACGGCGATGAGCGCGCGCCCGACCGCCACGCCCGATCCGTTGAGCGTGTGGACGTATCGCGGAGCCTTGCCGTCCTTCGGGCGGTACCGGGCATTCATCCGCCGCGCTTGGAAATCGCCGCAGACCGAGCACGACGAGATCTCGCGATAGGCATTCTGGCCCGGCAGCCAGACCTCGATGTCATAGGTCTTGCGTGCGGCAAACCCCATGTCGCCCGTCGACAGCACGACCGTGCGGAACGGCAGATCGAGCCGTTTCAGCACCTCCTCGGCGCAGGCCGTCATGCGTTCGTGCTCTTCGGCCGATTGCTCCGGGGTCGTGATCGAGACGAGCTCCACCTTCGAGAACTGGTGTTGGCGGATCATGCCGCGCGTGTCTTTCCCGGCCGCTCCCGCCTCCAAACGAAAGCATGGCGTCCAGGCCGTCACGCGCATCGGCAAAGCCGTTTCTTCGGTGACCGCTTCGCGCGCAAGGTTGGTCAGCGATACTTCGGCGGTGGGAATGAGCCAGTAGCCGGCAGTCGTCAGGAACTGATCTTCGGCGAATTTCGGGAGCTGAGCGGTGCCGAACATGGTTTCCTCGCGGACGAGGAGCGGCGGGCTGATCTCGGTGTAACCGTGCTGGCTCGTGTGAAGATCGAGCATGAAGGTCGCAAGCGCCCGCTCGAGTCGGGCGAGCGCCCCCTTGAGAACGACGAACCGGGCGCCCGAGAGCTTGGCCGCGGTCTCGAAATCCATGAGGCCGAGCGTTTCGCCGATCTCGAAATGCTGCTTCTGGGGAGCATTGGCGCGGCGCGGCTCGCCGATTTGACGAATCTCGACATTGGCCGTCTCGTCGCGGCCGACGGGAACGTCCTCCTGCGGGATGTTGGGAATGGCGGCAAGGGCGTCGTGGAGCTCGCGCTCGATCGCTTTAAGAGCCGCTTCCTCCTGAGGCATGCGATCCTTGATATGCGCGACATCGCGCATGAGCTCGGCGGCGCGCGCCTCATCCTTGCGCGCCTTTGCCTGCCCGATCTCCTTCGAAGCGGCATTCCGGCGCTCCTGCAAAGCCTGAAGCGCGGCGATCGCGGCGCGGCGGCGATCGTCGAGCGCGATCAGTCTCGGGGCTTCGCCCGGCAATCCGCGATTCGAGAGCGCTCGGTCGAACGCGCCCGGATCATCGCGGATGAGCTTGATGTCGTGCATTGGGGGAACCCTGGACGAAGGCAAGCTATAAGGCGAAGCTGGGCCGCAGGCAAAGCGGTTCAGAACGGCAGATCTGCGAGAGTGAACCAATTCTGCGTGACGAGAACATATATGACGCCGAACACGGCCGCCGATACGACGGTGGTGATCAGTGCCTTGCGAGCGATCTGCGGATTGACGGGAGCCCCGGGCTCATGACCGTCGGGGACCTCTTCGCCCGCCTCGTGCGCGTTCCGAACCCCGATCGGGAGGATCGCGAAGAGAACGGTCCACCAAACGACGAAATAGATGGCGATGGCGCTCGTCAGCTTCATGCCTGCTCGAGCTCCACGAGCGTACCGCAAAAATCCTTAGGATGCAGGAACAACACGGGCTTGCCATGTGCACCTGGTTTCGGGTTACCGTCGCCAAGAACGCGCGCACCCTGCGCCTGCAGGTGATCACGAGCCGCAACAATGTCCGCTACTTCAAAGCAGACGTGATGGATACCGCCCGTGGGATTTCTTTCGAGGAAACCCGCAATTGGCGATCTCTCGCCGAGGGGCTCGAGCAACTCGATCTTAGTGTTCGGAAGCTCGACGAATACGACGGTGACGCCGTGCTCGGGCAGGGCTTGGGGCGCAGAAACCCGCGCACCCAGCATATCGCGGTAAATGCGTGACGCGTCGGTGAGCTCCGGCACGGCGATCGCAATGTGGTTCAGCCGATCGAGCATGTCTCCTCTTCATCGAAGGAAGTATCCCGCGCAAGCCGATCGGTGATCCAAGCCCGCGACTCCGGGGGTTCCAGCCCGCGCGGCTCGAAAACGTGCCGAAGCAGGAAATAGCCGGTCAGAGCGAACCCATCAAGGACATCGCGTGGGCTCGGGGAAGACGATGGCGTGCTTTGCAGGAAACCGGGGAGCTGAAGAAGTTTTGCCCGATAAGGCTCGCCCGCATCGCGGCTCACCGCCCGGCCAGTCCGGGGTGAGACGTAGACGAGATCGGCGGCGCCGCCCGTGACAGCGCAACTGCCGAGGTCCAGTCCGAAGCCGAGCTCACGGAGCAGGCCGAGTTCCCAGCGTACCATAAGAGCCGGCCAGATCGCGGGATCGTCGAGACGGTCGAGCACGAGACGCAACGCCTCATACATGCGCGGATGCGGCTCGCGTTCGGGCAGAAGACGGGCCAGTGCCGTGAGGCTCGCGAGCCCCGCGAGGCTGAAGGAATCGGCCATGGCCTCGCCCGCCCCGAGCGACACGGGTTCGATGGTGAACGCGCCGAGATGGTCTTCGAGCCTCGCCCGCCAGTTTGCGAGAACGACGTTTCCGGTCTGCAGCACGGGCCGCATCGCGCGCGAGCGCCCGCCCCGCACCAGGCCGAGCCATCGCCCCCGGGCTTCGGTCAGCACTTCGGCGATGACGCTGGTCTCGCCGTGGCGGCGAACGCCCAGAATCACGCCCTCTTCGCGCCACTCCATCGCTCTATTGCCTTGCGCGCGCCCTTGGGGTCGAGGCCGATCGCCCGCAGGCGTTCGGGGTCTTCCTCCCAGTTCGGCCTAACCTTCACGAAGAGGAACAGGTGGACGCGCCGCTCGAGCACGTCCTCGAGCTGCGCTCGCGCCGCCGCTCCTATCGCCTTGATGGTCTGCCCGGCCTTACCGAGCACGATTTTCTTCTGCCCGTCCCGCGCGACGAAGATCACCTGTTCGATCCGGACCGAGCCGTCCTGCTTTTCCTGCCAGCCCTCCGTCTCAACGGTCGATTCGTAAGGAAGCTCCTGGTGCAAGCGCTCGTAAAGCGCCTCACGAGTGATTTCGGCGGCGAGGAACCGCAGCGGCGCGTCGGCGAGCTGGTCCTCGGGATAAAGCCAGTGCCCCTCAGGCATCAGCGCCGCAACGTGCCGGCGAAGATCGTCAACCCCGCTGCCACTCGTGGCGCTCACCATGAATGTCGCCCCGAACGGGAAGGCGGCGTTGAACTCCGCGGAGAGAGCAAGGAGCTGGTCACGCTTCATGAGATCGATCTTGTTCAGCACCAGATCGGTCCTCACGCTCCGTTCGGCAAGGACCGCGATCATCGACATTGCATCCTCATCGAGGCCTCTGCGCACATCCGCCACGAGCAGGCGCAGGTCGGCCTCGGCCGCCCCCGCCCAGGCATCCTCGACCATGGCCTCGTCGAGCCTGCGGCGAGCGCGGAATATGCCCGGTGTGTCGACGAAGATAATTTGCGAGCGGCCCTCGATGACGATCGCCCGGATGCGGCTCCTGGTCGTCTGGACCTTGTGGGAGACGATCGCGAGCTTGCTCCCCGCGAGCGTGTTGAGAAGCGTCGATTTTCCGGCATTCGTCGGGCCGATGATGGCGCAGAACCCGCAACGGGTTTCCTCAGCGGCCACGGCGAATGCCTTCGCGCTCGAGAAACGCGGTGGCGGCCGCCTGCTCCGCGGCCCGCTTGGTCGGTCCCTGACCGACGGCTCCGGCCCGGCCATGCACCTGCACCTCGACGGCAAAGCTCGGCGCGTGATGCGGGCCCTCCTGAGAGACCAAATGATAGCCCGGGATCGCGAGCGCGTTGGCGAGAGCCCACTCCTGCAGGTACGTCTTCGAGTCCTTGCGGTGAAGGGCCTTGCTCTCAATGATTGGCTCCCAGAGCCTCAGGACTACTCGCCTCACTGCCTCGAGCCCGCCATCGAGATAGATGGCGGCGATCAGGGCCTCCATCACGTCGCCCAGAACACTGACTTTCAGGTGGATGCCTTCGGCGCTTTCCCTTCGACCAATTCTCACGTGTTCGCCAAGACCTGCCTCGCGGGCGACGGCAGCGCAGGTTTCGCCGCGCACGAGAACGCTGAAGCGAGCGGCGAGCGCGCCCTCCGGGCGATTCGGATTGCGGCGGTAGAGCTCCTCAGCGATGATGAGGCCGAGCACCCGGTCGCCCAGGAACTCAAGCCGCTCGTAGTCGGCGCGCTGACGGGCGCTGCTGGCATGGGTCAGCGCCCGTCTGAGCAGACCGTGGTCGGAAAACCTGTAGCCGAGCCTCTGCGAGATCCGTTCGAATTCGTCGTCGGGCAGACCCTTCACGGTCTCACTTCACGAGATCGAAAAACCTGTTCCAACGGATGGCCATTGGCCATTCCCAGAATTCCCAGATCGAAGCGGTGGGCTCGATCGAGAAGAAGATAATATCGGCACGGCCCACGAAATTCTCGTAGGGCACGAACCCGACCGCTTCCTTGTAGCGGCTGTCCATCGAGTTGTCGCGGTTGTCGCCCATCATGAAGAAATGACCGGCTGGGACAACGTAGATACCGGTATTGTCGCCCGACCCGTTCGGTTCGGCATCGAGGACGTTGTAGCTGACGCCGTTCGGCAAGGTTTCCCGATAGAGCGGGATCTTGTCGAGGCCGCCATACGCCTCGTGATCCGTGTTGTCGTAAGTGCCGATGGGCTCCTTCTTTACGGCCACGCCGTTGATATGGAGGACCCCGTTGATCATCTGGATGCGGTCGCCCGGCAGGCCGATCACCCGCTTGATGTAGTCGGTCTCATTGTCCCGCGGGAGCTTGAAGACTGCGACATCGCCCCGCTTCGGAGGCGCGCTGAAGAAGAAGCGCCCGTCGATCGGTAGCGGCCCGAACTTGAACCACTCGCGTCCGAACAAGTTCAAGCTAAAATTGAACGAATATTTGCTGTATCCATACGAGAGCTTCGAGACGAAGAGATAATCGCCGACCTCGAGGGTTGGATACATGGAGCCCGACGGGATGTTGAAGGGCTGGTACAAGAACATCCGGACGGCGAAGGCGATGAGCAGCGCCTGGATGATGACCTTGATGGTTTCCCAGACGCCCTCTTCCGATTTCTTCGGCGTTCCGCGGGCTGCGGCCGCAATCTCGTGATCTTTCAGGTGTTTCACGGCGTTCTCGTTTTGCGTCATGCTTGCCCGACGGCGTGCCTATAGCCCGCGAGGGGATGGGTTTCAACGCGGTGGGGCGGATCTCAAGTCCCTTTCGGCAGGGCTTCGATGATGACAAAGGCCTGCGCATATGGATAATCGTCGGTCAGCGTCACATGAATATGCGGCTCGTGATCGGCGGGAATCATGCCCCTCAGCCATTCCCCAGCACCGCCCGTCAGAATCATCGTCGGTTTTCCGGATCGCTGATTGACGACGCCGAGATCGCGCCAATAGACGCCCTTGCGGAAGCCGGTCCCCAGCGCCTTCGAGCAGGCTTCCTTAGCCGCGAACCGCTTCGCATAGGACGCGGCGCGCTCCGCGCGGCGCTCCGACTTCCGCCGCTCGATCTCCGTGAAGATACGCGAGATGAAACGCTCTCCATACCGCTGGAGAGTAGCCTCAATGCGGCGGATGTCGATCGTGTCGCTGCCGATGCCGAGGATCACGCCAGTCCGCGGCTCCCGGGCTTGACTGCGGGTGTCAAGGCGAGCTCCGGGGGAAGCCGGTCGCCGGGGTAGGTCGCGATGTCGAGCGCGGCCAGCGCGACGAGTGGAACACCGAGATCGGCCCTCCCGGCCGATCTGTCGATAAGGCAGGCGGCTGCGACAGTCGTTCCGCCTTCGGCGGCTATCCCTGCGATGCATTCGCGCGAGCTGAGCCCGGTCGTGACTATATCCTCGACCATGAGGCAGCGAATGCCCCGGTTGATCGTGAACCCCCGGCGAAGGGTGAGCTCGCCTTCCACGCGTTCGAAGAAGATGGCGGGAACGCCAAGCTGGCGCCCCATCTCGTAACCCACAATCACGCCGCCCATCGCAGGCGAAGCCACGAGATCGATCTTCTCTACAACGCTGGCGCGTACCTTGGCGGCAAGCGCGGCGCACAGACGCTCAGCGCGTTTGGGGTCCATGAGAACGCGCGCACATTGAAGATAGCGGGCGCTGTGCAGGCCGGAAGAAAGCACGAAATGTCCCTCGAGCAGGGCTCCCGCCGTCTTGAACTCGGCAACGACCTCTGCCTCGCCCATCATTGGCCCTCGACGCGCTTCACCAGGCTCACCAGCGGCTTTGCCTGAAGCCTTTTCATGATCTCATTCAGGTGCTTTACATCGTGAACTTCGACCAGAATGTCGAGATCGAAGAAATCCTTGGCGGCCGCCTGCGTGGTCATTTGCAGCTCGTCGATATTCCCGCCCGATTCGCCGATGGCCTGCGCCACCTGAGCAAGCGCGCCGACCTCGTTGTGGATTTTTACGTGGATTCGGGCGGGAAAGCGCTGGTCTTCGCCGACCGGCTCCCAGGTGAGGTCGATCCACCGTTCCGGTTCGGCATCGAACTGTTCCAACGCCTTGGCGAAGATCGGATAGATAATAATGCCCTCTCCGGGTGTCCTGATGCCGACGATGCGCTCACCGGGGACGGCCCCCGTTCCGCGGAAAATCTGGAGCGGGGAATCGCGGCTAACTCCTCTCACCGGCAGACGCGTGCGATCCTCGTTCGTTTCCCTGCCCCGCGGCCAGAAGAGACGGCGGCGCGAACGGGGAGCTGAGGAGGGCTCCGACTCGATGCCCATCGCTTTCATGAAATCGGAACCCGCGAGCTCGCCGCGACCGATGGCGGCCAGCGCGTCTTCGGCATTCCGGTGCCCGAGCCTCGGAATGGCGGCGGCGATCTCGGCATCGATATAGTTGCGGCCCGCCTTGGCGAGCAGTCGCTCTACGATCTCCTTGCCGAGACCGGCATATTGACGCCTGACCGCCGCCCGGGTGGCCCGCCTGATCGCCGCCCTCGCCTTCCCTGTCACCGCCAGCCCCTCCCAGGCCGCGGGCGGGACCTGAGCTTCCGAGCGGATGATTTCGACCTCATCGCCGTTCTCGAGCTTGGTTACGAGCGGCGCGTGTCTTCCGTTTATCCGGCAGCCGACGCAGCTGTCGCCGATGCTGGTATGGACCGCATAAGCGAAATCAATGGGTGTGGCGCCCCGCGGCAATGCGATGAGCTGCCCTTTAGGCGTGAAACAGAAGACCTGATCCTGGAACAGCTCGAGTTTGGTGTGCTCGAGGAATTCGCGCGGACTTTCGCCTTCGGAGAGCATCTCCACCAGGTGCCGAAGCCAGCGGTACGCATTCGACTCGGCGGTCGTGACACTGAACCCGTTGATCGCGTCCTCGACTTTCGCCACGTCCTTGTAGAGCGCATGGGCGGCGACGCCCCGTTCGGCGATCTCGTTCATCTCGTTGGTGCGGATCTGCATCTCGACCCGCCGGTGATGAGGTCCGATGACGGTCGTATGGAGCGACTGGTAGTCGTTCTGCTTGGGAGTCGAGATATAGTCCTTGAACCGGCCGGGAACGGCGCGCCAGGTGCGATGAACGACCCCCAAGGCGCGGTAGCACTCGTCGATCGTGTGGACGATCACGCGGAAGCCGAAGATGTCGGAAAGCTGGCCCAAGGAGAGGTTTTTCCGCTCCATCTTCCGCCAGATCGAATAAGGGCGCTTCTCGCGGCCGACCACCCTCGCGTGAATGCCGTTCTCGGCGAGCTTGCCGACGAGCGCCTTCTCGATTTCGATCAATACCGCGCCACTCTCTTCATGGAGCTTCAGGAGCCGTTTGCTGATCGTCTCGAACGCATCCGGATTGAGCACCCGGAAACTCGCATCCTCAAGCTCCTCGCGGACATTTTGCATGCCCATGCGGCCCGCAAGGGGCGCGTAGATGTCCATGGTTTCCTGGGCGATCCGAATGCGCTTTGCCGGGGCGACATGCCCGAGTGTGCGCATGTTGTGGAGCCGGTCCGCGAGCTTGACCATGAGGACGCGAACGTCCTTTGCCATGGCGAGAAGGAGCTTGCGAAGGTTCTCCGCTTGGGTCGCCTCCTTGGTCACGAGATCGAGCTTCTCGATCTTGGTCAGCCCATCGACGAGGCCGGCGATCTCCCTTCCGAATTTTTCCTCGATCTCGGCCTGGGTCTTCTCGGTATCTTCGACGACGTCGTGGAGAAGAGCCGCGGCGATAGTCGAGCCGTCGAGCTTCATCTCGGTCAGGATGCCCGCCACCTCGAGGGGATGGTTGAAGAAGGCCTCGCCCGATGCACGCTTCTGATCGCCGTGGGCCCTCATGGCATAGACGTAGGCGCGATTGAGCAGCTGCTCATCCGCGCCCGGGTCGTATGACATCACTCGCTCTACGAGCTCGAATTGCCGCATCATCGGGCAGCGCCGCCTTCCTCATCGCCGCAACGGCGATGATACCCGAATGGCGGCAACATGCGAGCAAGCCGTTGCGGCAGGCTTGCTCGGGTCGGCTCCGCGCCTAGTATCCGTTGCGCTGGCTGCCCGGGCTTTCGGCGGGCGGCATGCCTTCGAGACCGCGGAGCAGTTCCTCCTCCGTCATCCGCTCGAAATCCGCCTGGTCGGTGTTGGGAGTGTCGGCGACGACCGACATATCGCCCGACTGCTGAATGAGCGGGACCTCGCTGATCTCGGGCTCGTCGACCTCGACATGCTTCTGCATGGCGTGGATGTATTCTTCCCTGAGGTCTCCGGAATTGACGGCCTCGTCGGCGATCTCCCGCAGCGCAACGACGGGGTTCTTGTCGTTGTCGCGGTCAACGGTCAGCGGCGCGCCCTGCGAAATCATCCGGGCGCGGTGGGCGGACAGGAGAACCAGTTCGAAGCGATTGGGAAGTTTGTCGATGCAGTCTTCAACGGTGACGCGCGCCATGGGCTCGCCGGCTCCAGCTGTGATGTTCGGGGTTGCGAGGCCTTTTATTCACTACGGGGCCGAAAAGCAAGCCTGCCTTGACTTCACGAAGCGCTTTCGCCAAGAGCCGCGGCAACGAGGGCCGGGCGCCGAGCGCCTGGAGGAGATGTCATGGCCAAAGGGAATGTGATCAAGATCAAGCTCCAGTCGACCGCCGACACGGGCTATTTCTACGTAACCAAGAAGAACGCGCGCACCAAGACCGACAAGATGTCGCTCAAGAAGTACGACCCGGTCGCGCGAAAGCACGTCGAGTTCAAGGAAACGAAAATCAAGTAGGACGCCTCGCCTCTGGCGTTGCGTCAAGTCGCGATAGGGCGGTCGAAATGAGAGGCGCCGGTCCGGGCATCTCTTATCGAGGAGGCCACTCCAAACGTCCCGGACCGGCTAACCCCGCACCCAGGAGATGCGGCGGACCTGGCATGCGGGGCATTGGCGCCGGCATCGCAGTCGATCCACTTGCGCCGAATTCGTCTAAAACTTTAGGCGAGGACGGACGCTCAATCCAGGACAAGTCGTGGTAAATGCGGTTCGCAGTAAACCGTTAAGGTTAAGAGTTCACAGGGCCGCGAAGGTCGCGTGAGCTTCGTCCGGCTCGCCGCGTGAACTGAGTCCCAAGAGCTTGATCTTGCGGTGAAGAGCCGATCGTTCCATCCCGACGAAATTGGCGGTTCGCGAAATGTTGCCGCCGAAGCGCGCGAGCTGGGCCGCTAGGTAGTCGCGCTCGAAAGCCTCGCGCGCGTCCCTGAGTGGCAACGCCAGCAGATGCTCTGCGCCGAAGCCGTTGACGGTAGCGGGAATGGTGCTGCCGACGTCGGGCGGGAGCATAGCGGCGGTGATTTGGCTCATGGGCTCGCCGCCCGCCAAGATCATGATCCGCTCGATATTGTTGCGGAGTTGCCGGACGTTGCCCGGCCAGTCGTTGGTTTGAAGGACCGCGATCGCATCCTCGGCGAGGGTCCTGAGCGGCTGGCCCGAAGCGTGCGAGAAGGCGCGGCTGAAATGTGTAACGAGGCCCGGGATGTCCTCCCGCCGCTCGGCGAGCGAGGGCACTCTCACCGGGACGACGCTCAGGCGATGGTAAAGATCCTCGCGGAACCGCGCCTGTGAGATGAGCATCGCGAGATCGCGGCTCGTCGAAGAGACGATCCTGACGTCGACCTTGACCTTCTTGGCGCCTCCGACCCTCTGGAATGTCTGCTCGACCAGGACTCTCAGGACCTTGCCCTGGGTCTCGAGCGGCATGTCGGCTACTTCATCGATGTAGAGGGTCCCGCCGTGCGCCTCCTCCAGCGCGCCGACGCGCTGCGTCGACCCCATCGCATCCTCGATCCCGAACAGCTCTTCTTCCATCCGTTCGGGAGCCATGGTCGCGGCGCTCAGGATCACAAACGGTCCCTCGCTTCTCTGGGACATAGCATGAAGCGAACGTGCCGCGACCTCCTTGCCCGAGCCCATCGCACCGGTGATCAGCACCCGACTGTTCGAGGGAGCGATCTTGCGCAAGATCTGCCGCAGCTGCCTCATGGCAATGGAATTCCCGAGCAGCTCGCTTTCGGCGCCGGCCCTCCCTTTCAGCTCCTCATTCTCGCGTTTGAGGCGCGAGGCTTGCAGCGCCCGGCCGACCACGAGGATGAGACGATCGGCGTTGAACGGCTTTTCGATGTAGTCGTAGGCCCCGCGTTTGATCGCCGACACCGCCGTCTCGATGTTTCCATGACCGGAGATGATAACGACCGGTAATTCGGGATGGCGCTCGCGGATGACGCTGAGGAGGTCGAGCCCGTCGAGCTTCGATCCCTGAAGCCAGATATCGAGCACGATGAGGGAGGGCCGGCGGTCCGCGATTGCTGAAAGCGCTGCATCGCTGTTACGCGCAAGCCGGGCCTCGTAGCCTTCATCCTGAAGGATGCCGGCGATCAGTTCCCGGATATCGGCTTCGTCGTCTACGATCAGGATGTCCGCAGCCATTCGAAGATCTCCCGCTTTCAAACCGTTACCGCTTGTTGTTCCGCAGGCGCTCTCTGGAAACGCATCGACACCCGCGCGCCCCGCCCTTCTCCGAACTCCGCCGGAGCATCCTCGAGGAGGATGCGGCCGTGGTGCTCTTCCATGATGCGCTTGACGATCGCCAAGCCGAGACCGGTGCCCTTTTCGCGCGTCGTCATGTAGGGCTCTGTCAACCGATGGCGATTCTCGTGCGGCAGGCCGATGCCGTTGTCGGTGACGCGAATGAACGGCTCGCCATTGTCGATCCCGGCCTCGACGAGGATTCGGCCCTTCATCACGGGCTCGGCCTGCTGCCTCGCCTCGATGGCCTCCCGGGCATTCTTGACGAGATTGGTGATCCCTTGCGTGACGAGCCGCCGATCGAAAGGTAAGCTGACACTCGCGTCAGGCAATTTCACGTCGATCTCGAGCTCGCCGGCGCTCACCCGCTGGAGAACCGTCGCTTCCTTTACCGCAACCGCGAGATTCTGGTTCTCGAGGGTCGCTGAGGGCATCCGTGCGAAAGCCGAGAACTCGTCGACCATGCGACCGATGTCGCCGACCTGGCGAATGATCGTATCGGTGCACTGCTCGAAAATCTGCTTGTCGGTCTGGATCTCGCGCGAATATTTGCGCTTCAGGCGTTCGGCCGAGAGCTGAATGGGGGTCAGCGGATTCTTGATTTCGTGGGCAATCCGGCGGGCGATGTCGGCCCAGGCCGAGTTGCGTTGGGCCGACACGAGCTCTGTGATGTCGTCGAAAGTCAGCACATGACCATGATCCGACTGATCCGCGATCTCGGTCGTGACCCTGACGAGGAAGCTCCGCTCCTGATTGCCGACGCGAATATTCGCCTGCCCTTCGCTCCACCCCGAAGGCCTGGATGAGGCCTGCTCGAAGATGGACACGAAGGCCGGCAACGCATCGCTGAGCTGCTCGCCGATGAGCTTCGATTCCTCTAAGCCCGTCAAATAGAGAGCGGACCGGTTCACAAGCGATATGCGGCCGGAAGGATCGATGCCGATGATACCCGCGCTCACGCCGGCAAGGACCGCTTCGGTGAAGCGACGCCGCTCGTCGAGCTGCTGGTTCGTTGAGACGAGCGCGTTCCGCTGCTCCTTGAGCTGCGAGGTCATGCGATTGAAGGCGCGGGCGAGCGTCTGAAGATCGCCAGGCCCCTGGACCGCCGACACCTTGGCGTCGAGGTCGCCGCCCGAGACGCGGCGCGCGGCGTTGAGGAGGCTCACCACCGGCGCGACGATCCGGTCGGAGAACCACAAACCGAGCCAAATCGCTGAGAGCAGGAAGATGAGCGAGACCCCCGCATACATCAGAGCGAAGGTGACTTGCACGCCCGAGCGCTGCTGCAAGAGCTGATCGTACTCGGCCTTGGCGGCGCGCGTCTCGTCGAGTTGGCTCAAAACCTGCGGATTGGCGGCGCGGTAGACATAGAGATAATGGGAGGGGAAGTTCGTGAGCTTGATCAGCGCACGAACGATGTTGTTGCCGTCGCCCGGCGGGATCACGACGAGCTCGCCTTTGGCCGCGCGCTCGAGTGCCGCCTCGGAGGGCGGGCGGAAGCTGATGCTGTCGTTTGCCGTTACATTCGCATCGATCCGCCGAATGCTCGTGTCGAACACGAACGCGCCGACGAGATGCCGCAGCGCCGCATGACGCGCGACGCGGCGAACGAAGGCGGGCCGATCCTCGTCGAACATCCGACGCTGTTGGTTGAGGTCGGCGGCGATGGCCGCGACATCGCCCCGCGCCGTCTCGGCGCTGTCGCGGATATAGGCCTCGGCTACCGTCACCGCCGAATCGACGATCGCTCGCGTACGCTGTGAGAACCACGCGTCGAGACCACGGTCGAGCGTCACCGCGGCGAATGCAGCGACGATGATGGCCGGGAGCGCGGCGATTACGCTGAATAGCGACACAAGACGGATGTGCAGCCCGGCGCCCGCCTGACGCTTGCGTCTTGCGGAAACGAGCAACCAGACCTGCCACAGGATCAGGATGACCATCGCCAGAACCAGGACGAGGTTGCCTGCAAGCAGCCACTGGATGATGCCCGGGGTCGGCTTGACCGGCGTCAGGCCGGTGAGGATCGTGTAGGTGGCGAGGCCGGCGAGAATCGACAGTGCGACGAGGGACGCACCGATGAGCGCGGTCAGCCGGCGAGCCGGCCGAGCCTCGTCCACCTCCATTGCCTTGAGCATCCCTCACCCCCACGACTGTTGCATGGAATCAACAATCATCGTGGCAGATTTACGACAGTAGGTCGGCAGGTCAGCGTCGCTCAGGCGCCGCGAAGCACCCGGATGTTGTGGGCCCTGATCTTCGAGCGAAGCGTATTCCGGTTGACGCCGAGCAGCGCCGCGGCCTTGATCTGATTTCCGCGCGTAGCGGCCAAAGCGGCGCGAATGAGCGGCGGCTCGACAGACTCGAGAATGCGATCATAGAGCCCTGCGGGGGGCAGATCCGGCCCGAAGCTTGCGAAATAACGGCCGAGGTGGTTTTCGAGGAACTCTTCGAGCCCGGAGTTCTCGCCGCCTGTGTCCAGCTCGCGAGAGAAATCGACGACCTCTAGCTCGCGATCTACTGTTTCTGCGCCGATGGTCTCGTCAGGATGGATCGCGGCAATGCGGCGAATGAGATTTTCGAGCTCGCGCACGTTGCCGGGCCAGCGATAGGCCTGGAGCCGCTCGACCGCGGCTTGAGCGAACTGCTTACGCGGCAGACCCTCCCGCTCCGCACCGGCGAGGAAATGCCGGGCGAGGTCGGGGACGTCGTTGGTCCGTTCGCGCAACGGAGGCAGCCTGATCGGAACGACATTCAGGCGGAAAAAGAGGTCCTCGCGGAACTGCCCGCCGGCGATCATGCGGCGCAGGTCGCGATGCGTCGCGGCGATGATCCTGACATTCGTCTTGATCGGCTTGAGCCCCCCGACGGTCGTGTACTCGCCCTGTTGGAGGACGCGGAGTAGGCGCGTCTGCGCCTCGAACGGCATATCGCCGATCTCATCCAGGAAAAGCGTGCCGCCCTCCGCCTGCTCGAAGCGGCCGGCCATGCGCGTCGCGGCGCCGGTGAAGGCGCCCTTCTCGTGGCCGAAGAGCTCGCTTTCGATCAGCTCGCGGGGGATCGCCGCCATGTTGATCGCGACGAACGGACCATGACGGCGTTTGCCGAAATCGTGGATGGCCCGAGCGACGAGCTCCTTTCCGGTGCCCGATTCGCCCTCGATCATGACCGTAAGATCAATCTGCGTGAGGCGGGCGATGATGCGGTAGATCTCCTGCATCGCCGGCGAGCGCCCGATGATGGGCAGGTTCTCGGCCGCAGGCTCGCTCGCCGGTAAACCCTTTGCTTCGCTCTTGCGCGCCGCGCGCGAGACCAGCGAGACGAGGACATTGAGATCGAAAGGCTTCGGCAGATAGTCATAGGCGCCTCGCTCAGCCGCCGCGATCGCCGTCATGATCGTGTTCTTGGCGCTCATCACGATGACTGGTAGCGAGGGACGCAGTTTTTTGATTCTCGGGA
>JBJMRA010000191.1:0-16568 GCA_045802365.1 Hyphomicrobiales bacterium
CGGCCAAGCTTTCGCGCTCGAGCGCGGCGATATGTGCTTTCCGACCTACCGCCAGCAGGGGCTCCTGATCGCGCGCGACTGGCCGATCATCGACATGATGAACCAGATCTATTCGAACACGCGCGACCGGCTGAAGGGGCGTCAGCTCGCGATCCTCTATTCCGCGCGCGAGGCGGGCTTCTTCACGCTCTCCGGCAATCTCGCGACTCAGTTCCCGCAAGCGGTGGGTTGGGCGATGGCATCGGCCTACAAGCGCGACCGCCGGATCGCCGCCGCCTGGATCGGCGAGGGCGCATCGGCCGAGGGCGACTTCCACCACGGCCTTGTGTTCGCCGCGGTCTATCGCGCGCCCGTCATTCTCAATCTCGTCAACAATCAGTGGGCGATCTCGTCCAGCCAGGGCGTCGCCGGCGGGGAGGAGGCGACGTTCGCCTCCCGCGCGATCGGCTTCGGCATGCCGGGGATCAGGGTCGATGGCAACGACCTTCTTGCCGTCTACGGCGTCACCAAATGGGCCGCTGACCGCGCCAGATCCAACAACGGACCGACACTCATCGAGCTCTTTACCTATCGCGCGGCCCCGCATTCGACGAGCGACGATCCGAACCGCTATCGCCCGGGGGACGAGTGGCAGCACTGGCCGCTTGGGGATCCCGTCGAGCGGTTGAAGCACCATATGATCCGGCTCGGCGAATGGAGCGATGAGCGCCACGAGGCGCAGGCGCGCGAACTCGAGGAACAGGTTCGCGCCGCCAATGTCGAAGCACAAAGCTACGGGATACTGAGCGACGGGCCGCATCACGACCCCACGACGATGTTCGAGGACGTCTACAAAGAGATGCCCTGGCACTTGAAAGAGCAGCGCGAGGAATTCGAACGGTTCCGCGCGAAGAAGCGCGAGGCGGACTGATGGCCGGCATGAACATGGTCCAGGCGCTCAACTCGGCCATGGATGTCATGCTCGACCGCGATCCGGATGTCCTCGTGTTTGGCGAGGACATCGGCTTCTTCGGCGGCGTCTTCCGGGTGACCGAAGGCCTGCAGCAGCGCTATGGCGACCGTCGCGTCTTCGATGCGCCAATTACCGAGGGCGGGCTCGTCGGCGCGGCCATCGGGATGGGCGCCTATGGCCTCAGGCCGGTGGTCGAGTGCCAGTTCGCCGACTACATCTATCCGGCCTTCGACCAGATCGTGTCGGAGGCGGCGCGTCTACGCTATCGCTCGGGCGGCGAGTTCAATGCACCGCTCACGATCCGCGCCCCTTACGGCGGCGGCATCTTCGGGGGCCAGACCCACAGCCAGAGCCCCGAGGGCCTTTTCACGCATGTCTGCGGTGTGAAGACGGTGATCCCCTCCAATCCCTACGACGCGAAGGGTCTCTTGATTAGCGCGATCGAAGACGACGATCCCGTCCTCTTCTTCGAACCGAAGCGGCTCTACTCTGGCCCCTTCGCCGGCTATCACGACCGGCCGGTCGAGCCATGGGCGGGGCATCCGGCGAGCGAGGTGCCGATCGGGCATTACCGCATCGAGCTCGGCAAGGCGGCGGTTGCCCGTGAGGGGGGTGATCTGACAATCCTCGCCTACGGCACGATGGTGCACGTCGCGCTCGCCGCTCTGAAAGAAACGGATGTCGACGGGGAGGTTCTCGATCTCAGGACTCTCTGGCCGCTCGATATCGAGCTCATCGAGCGGTCCGTCGAAAAGACCGGGCGCTGCATCATCGTTCACGAAGCGACGCGGACGAGCGGCTACGGCGCCGAGCTCTCGGCTCTCGTTCAGGAGCGCTGTTTTCATCATCTCGAAGCGCCGATCCTGCGCGTGACCGGCTGGGATACGCCCTACCCTTACGCCTTCGAATGGGATTACTTCCCCGGGCCTGAGCGCGTCGCCGATGCGATCCGGCGCACCATGGCGCTTTGACGAGACGATGGGAAACTTCGTCTTCAAGCTTCCAGATGTCGGCGAGGGCGTCGCCGAGGCCGAGATCGTCGCCTGGCATGTCAAGGTCGGCGACACGGTCAAGGAAGATGATCCGCTCATCGATGTCATGACCGACAAGGCGACGGTCGAGATCGGCGCGCCCGTTGCGGGCAAGATCGTCTCGCGCAAGGGCGAGGCGGGCGATAAGGCGGCGGTCGGCAACGAGCTCGTCGTCATCGCGACCGGTGAGGCCGAAACCCCGCAGCCGAAGACTCTTCCAGAGACTGTGCCTGTCCCGAGCCCGCCGAAAGAGCCGCCGCGCGCTCGGGAGTCGGGCGAAAGGAAACGCGCCCCGCTAGCGGCGCCGGCGGTGCGGGCGAGGGCGCGAACGCTCGGCATCGATCTGGCAGACCTCGAGGGGAGCGGGCCCGATGGCCGTATCACCCACGACGATCTCGATCGGCTTCTCCTCCAATCGCGAAGCCGCGTTGAAGCGCGTCCGAGCCGCGCGCCCACGAAGGACGATGTCGAGGAGATCCGGGTCATCGGCCTCAGACGCCAGATCGCCGAGACGATGCTCGACGCGAAACGGCGCATTCCCCACTTCACCTATGTCGAGGAAGTCGACGTCACGGCCCTTGAAGCCGTCCGCGAGGATCTGAACGAGGCGCGCGCCGATCGCCTGACCGTCCTGCCCTTCATCATCCGCGCTCTCGTGAAGGTCATTCCCGATCATCCGGGCATCAACGCCCTTTTCGACGACAAGGAAGGAGTGATCAGGCGTTCTGCGGCCGTGCATTGCGGAATCGCCACCCAGACCAGGCGTGGTCTGCTGGTTCCTGTCATCCGGCATGCCGAAGCGCGCGATGTGCAAGAGCTTGCGAGCGAGATCGCTCGTCTGAGCGAAGAGACCCGGTCGGGCAAGATCGGCCGCGAGGAGCTTGTAGGCTCGACGATCACGGTGACGAGTCTCGGACCTCTCGGCGGTATCTCGGCGACGCCGATCATCAAGCCTCCCGAGGTCGCGATCATCGGCGTTAATCGCATCGCGGAGCGCCCGGTTGTACGCGATGGCCGGATCGTCGTGCGCAAGGTGATGAACCTCTCCTCTTCTTTCGATCATCGCGTTGTCGATGGCTTCGATGCGGCATCGTTCATCCAATCGCTGAAGGCGCTCCTCGAAACCCCCGCCCGTCTTCTCGTCGGTGAGGATTGAGTTCAAACTCTTCCTTGGACGGAACTTCACGACCCTCCTCGCGTTCTCGCTCGAAGGTGAGGACCATTGACGGAGCGACATCATGACTAAGGAATCACCGCAGCAGCGCCGCACGGTTGGGCGCGTGATGCACGAGTTCAAGCATGGCGAGCTGAAGCGAGGCAGGGGCGGCAAAGTGAAGAACCGCCGTCAGGCCATCGCGATCGCGTTGCATGAAGCGGGCGCGTCGAAGTACGAGAGCAAGAAGCAGAACCGCAAGAACCTTGCGAAGAGCAAGCGCAAGGAAGCGCGAGGCGAAACGGCTCAGCAGGAGAGGGAAGGCAAGTCGCGGGTCGGCGCGCGGGGCCGCCGCGAAAGCTCGCGCGCGATGCGCGGCGGCAACTCCAAGCGGGCGAGGAGCGGGGACCATCGCTCGTCCGGACGGAAACGCGGCGGGAAGACGAAAGCCGAGCTCTACGCGCAGGCGAAGCACCGCAAGATTCCGGGCCGCTCGAAGATGAGCAAGGGCGAGCTCGAGCGCGCGCTCGGTTGAACGAGACAGCATCGATCGTTTCCGCTCAAGAAATGTTTCGATCCTGGTGATTTCTTCTCGGGTGTGTTGCACCGAACCTCGGGCGCGGCTAACGTCCACTTGAACGATAAACAAGGGCGTGCCTGGAGGACGTTTTGCCGGGGCGGACGCGAGGCGAGCGTAGGCTCGCATCGAGAGATGTGCTTCATCGCCTTGCCGAGCGCACCCGGCGCTTCGACTTCGGCGTGTGGTTCTGGGGCGATGCTATCGCCTTCGATGGACTCGTGGATGCGGCGGACCTGGTCGGCGATGCGCGGTCGGCATCCTTCTGCCGCGGCTTCTTCGAGAGCTGGCAAGCGCGCCCGCGATCGTGGACCGACTACCTGACGCCCGGGATTGCGCTTCTGCGCCTCGTTCGCGCAGGGGCCCAGGAGTTTCGGCCCGCCGTCGCGCGCCTCGTCGATCACTATCTTGTTCACACACCCAAGGGCGATACAGGGCTTCATTATTTCCGCCCCGACCTGCCGCAGTTCCGGACAACCGTCCTCGTCGATTCGCTCTATCACGTTCCCCCGTTCCTCGCGGCCGCGGCGGGGCTCCTGAACGAACCGACGCTCGGCGATGAAGCGATGGCCATGTGGCGAAGCCACAGAGACGCGCTGAGCGATGAGAGGCCGCTCCTCTTCCATAACTACGATCGGGGTGCCGGCAGAAACCGCGGCTACGGCTGGGGCCGGGGCAACGGCTGGGCGCTTTTCGGCCTTCTCGATCTGCTCGAGCTCCTCCCCAAGCAAGAAGCGGTGAGCGCGCGCCTCCCGGATGAATTTCGTGCCCTCTCGGCGGCAATCCTCCCTTTGCAGGACGAGAGCGGCTTCTGGCGCACGCTGCTCGATGACCGCGAGGCCTATCTCGAGACCTCGACGGCCGCCTTCTACGGCGCCGTCTTCACGAAGGGGGTTCGCCTCGGCCTCTTGCCAGAAACCTATGCCCAATCGGCCTCGAGGGCTTGGCATGCGCTCGTCTCGCGCATCGACGATGAAGGGGGAGCCTTCGGCACGTCGGCCGCGACCTGGGCCGCCAATGCGCCCGCGGAAGATTTGGCGCTTTACAAGTCTGCCCCGACCGAAGTGAATGTCTGGGGACAAGGCGCCGCGCTCAGGTTCGCGGCAGAACGCATTCGCGCTGGCTTGGAGTGAGGGCAAGGATGTCGCCAATCGAAAAAGTCGAGGTCATTCCGCTGAGGGTCGCGGGCAGCGACATCGACGACTGCGACGGAACGGTCGATACGGTGGTCGTCCGCCTGACGGATCGCGACGGCCGGACGGGCATTGGGGAAAGCGATGCTTCGCCGGAAGCGGTGAAGGCGTTCCTCGAGATGCCGACCGCGCACATTTGGCAGCGGCGCGCATCTGAAATCCTCATCGGCGCCGATCCGGTCGAGATCGCCACAATTTGGCAGCGGCTCTATGACGCGACGAGCTATTCCGGACGGCGCGGCCTCGGCATCCACGCGCTCTCAGCCGTCGATATCGCGCTTCACGATCTCGCCGGCAAGCAATTGGGGCTTCCCGCCTACAAGCTCATGGGCGGCGCCCGCGTGGAGATGCTGCGGCCCTATTGCACGATCTATCCGGGCCTGCCCAAGGACCGCTCGCTCAAGGACCTCCTCGACATCACCGGCCGGCAATTCGAGCAGGCGATCGCGCAAGGGTTCCGGGCGGTGAAGATGGAAGTGCTCTACTACGATCTCGTGAGCGACGCCGAGCTCGTCGAAGCCATCAGGGAAGGCCGCCGGATGCTCGGCGACAAGATCACCATGATGCTCGACTTCGGCTATCGCTGGCACGACTGGCACGATGCCTATTGGGTGCTGCGCAGGGTCGAGGACTGCAACATCTATTTCGCCGAGGCGACCCTCCAGCACGACGATCTCAAGGGCCATGCCCGGCTCGCCGAGATGAGCCCCATCCGCATCTGCGGCGCCGAGCTCGCGGCCACCCGCTGGGAAATTCGCGAATGGATCGAGGTCGGCAAGGTGGCGGTGGTGCAGCCCGACATCAGCCGCTGCGGCGGCCTGACCGAAATCCGGCGCATAGCGGATATTTGCGAGCTCTATGGCGTACAGGTCGTTCCGCACGGCTGGAAGACGGGCATCCTCGCGGCCTGCGGCCGGCATTTCCAGGCGGCCTGTCCGAACGCGCCCTATTTCGAATTCATCTCGCCTTACGTTTACAAATCGCCCCTGCGCGAGAGGCTCGTGCGGCCCGAGCCTTCGCTCAAGGACGGCCTCATGCCTCTGCCTACGGGGCCGGGCTTGGGCGTCGAACTCGACGAAGAGACGATGGCCGCCTACCGCGTTTCGAAAGCGGCCTGAGCGATATGCCGGGCGCGCTCTCGGGCAAGCGGGTTCTCGTCTATGGCGGTGGCACGGGCCTTGGGCTCGGATGCGCCAAGGCGATGGCCGAAGCGGGAGCGGCCGTCTTCATCACCGGCCGCCGGCGCGAGAAGCTCGAGGCGGCGGCCAAGGAGACCGGCGCCGGGTTCCAGGAAGGCGATTTCACGCACGAAGCCGACGTCGACGCGATCACCGCGCGAGCCGTCGAGTTTCTGGGCGGCCTCGACACGGTGGTCGTGAGCTCGGGCACCTCCTCGATCGGCTCGACACTTTCCGCGAAGCTCGCCGACTTCGAGAAAGTGATGAGCACAAACCTCATCGGCCCGTTCCTCGCGGTCAGAGCGGCGGCGCTGCACCTCATCCGCTCAGCGCCCGCTTCCGTCATCATGATCGCCTCGATCGTGGCCACCGTGCCCATGAAGGAGCGGGTCGCCTACTGCACGTCCAAAGCGGGCCTCCTCGGCATGACCCGCGCCATGGCGATCGATCTTGCCGAGCATCGCGTGAGGGTGAACGCGATCAGCCCGAGCCTCGTCCTGACCGAGCTGGCGCGCGAGATCATGTCCCGCGAGGCCGACCCGAAAGCAACCATGGCGCGCCGAGAGGCGCAGCATCCGTTGGGGCGCCTCGGCCAGCCCCAGGATATCGGCTCCGCCGCCGTCTATCTCGCCGCCGATGACAGCAGCTGGATGACCGGGCAGAACCTCATCCTCGACGGCGGTCTCTCGCTCCAATGACGACAAGCTCAACCAGCGCCGCAAAAGGCGGCCATCTGACAGGGAGGTGACACGATGAGATTCTTCAACCGGCCGGCCATGATCGGCCTCTTCGCGGCGACGGCGCTCAGCGCTTCGACCGCGTTGGCGCAGGAAGACAAGTGCCTGCGGATCGTCGGCACCGATTGGGCATCGGAACAACAATCGGTCGATCCGCTCATCAACAACAACGTCGCCGATCTCATGCGGCTGACGACCCTCTACGAAAAGCTGGTCGAGCTCGACAACGGCTACCAGCCGATACCGGTGCTGGCCGAGAGCTGGGAGTCGAACGCCGATGGCACGGTGTGGACGTTCCATCTCCGCAAGGGCGTCAAGTTCCATGACGGCCGCGACTTCACGGCAAAGGACGTCGTGTGGACCTTCAAGCGCGTACTCGATCCGAAGCTCGATTCGGGCGCCGCGGCGACGCTCAGCATGCTCGATCCCAACAAGATCGAAGCGCTCGACGACCATACCGTGAGGTTCACCGCGAAGACGCCGACCGTCGAGCTTCCGATCATGCTGAGCAACAAATACACGGCGATCGTTCCCGACGGGATCGATCGTGAGACCATGCAGAAGAAGCCGGTCGGAACCGGGCCTTATATGGTGGACGAGTTCACGCCCGGCCCGAAGATGGTCGCCAAGCGCAACCCGAACTATTGGAAGCCCGGCCTGCCCAAGGCGCCGTGCGTCGAGCTGAGCGGCATCACCGAGTCCGTCGCCCGCATCGCGGCACTCCAAAGCGGTCAGGCGGATCTTCTGATCTTCCTCGAGCCGTCCGCCACGGCGACACTCAACGGCGATCCGAACATCAAGCTCATGAAATCGCCGGGCGGCAGCGTCATGACGCTGTCGATGTGGGTCGACACCCCGCCTTTCGACAAGCTCGAAGTGCGCCAGGCGATGAAGCTCGCCGTCGATCGCCAGAAGATGGTGGAGGCGGCCCTCCTCGGGAACGGTGCGCCCGGCAACGACAATCCGGTCCCGCCGAGCTCGCCCGACGCCTATCGCTCGGACATCATCCCGCGCGACGTGGCGAAGGCCAAGGAGCTCCTCGCCAAGGCCGGGCATCCGGACGGCGTGACGGTCGATCTCTACACCTCCGATTCGATCGCCTCGATGGTCCCGATCGCCCAGCTCTATCAGCAGATGGCGGCCGATGCCGGCATCAAGGTCAACATCATCATGTCGCCCGCCGATTCCTACTGGAACGAGATCTGGCTGAAGCGCCCGTTCATCACCTCGACCTGGGGCGGCAGGCCCACCGCGGAGGCGCTCAGCATCGCCTATCTGAGCAAGGCGCAGTTCCCGGAAACGCACTGGTACCGCAAGGACTATGACGCGCTGATCGAGAAAGGAAACGGCACGATCGATCCGGCGCAGCGGCGCAAGCTCTACCAGGAGGCCCAAAAACTTCTGGCCGAGGAGGGCGGCGTGATCGTGCCGGCCTTTGCCGCGGTCTCCGCGGCCATGCGGAAGGAGTGCTCCGGCTACGAGCCCAACAACAACGTCAACAACAATGACTTCAGCAATTTCGGCTGCGAATAAACGAAGCGGCCAATGGCCGGAGCCCATGCTGGCTCCGGCCGACGCTTGCGACTGAAGAGCCGTGATCCTCAGGCTGATCGCGGTCAGGCTCTTCACGGCGGCCCTGACGCTGCTCTTCGTTTCGATCATCGTCTTCGCCGCCGTGCAAATCCTGCCGGGCGATGTCGCGGCCAACGTGCTCGGCCAATATTCGAGCGAAACCGCGAGGGAGGCGTTGCGCCAGCAGCTTCACCTCGATCAGCCGGCCGTCCAACGCTATTTCTTGTGGCTCGGCGCCTTGCTTCAGGGCGACCTCGGGACGGCGCTGAGCAGCCGGCGTCCGATCTCCTCGATCCTATGGCAGCCGATCGCCAACACGCTGATCCTGTCGGGCACGGCCATTCTTCTTTACATCCCGCTCGCGATCGTCCCGGCCGTGTTGCAGGCGCTCGACCGCAACCGTCCGATCGATCATGCGATCTCGACGATCACGCTGATCCTCGCGTCCATTCCCGATTTCCTGCTCGCCCTTCTTCTCCTCGTGACGTTCGTCGTCGTGCTGCCCTGGCTGCCGGCGGTTTCCGCAGTGACGGCCTCGATGAGCTTCGTCGGCTGGCTCAAAGCCCTCATCCTTCCCGCGACGACGCTCGCCATCGTCATGGCGGTCTATGCGGCGCGCATGCTGCGGGACAATCTGATCGAGGTTCTCGACGCCCAGCACGTTCTCATGGCCCGTTTGCGTGGACTATCGGAACGGCGCGTGCTGTTGCGGCACGCTCTGCCCAATGCCATCCTTCCCACGCTCAACGTGACGGCCCTCAACCTCACCTATCTCGCCGGTGGCGTCGTGATCGTCGAGAAGGTGTTCGGCTTTCCAGGATTTGGCAGCCTGATGATCGATGCCATCCGTTTCCGCGACGTGCCGCTCGTCGAGATCACCATCCTCGTCGCGTCGAGCGTATATGTCATCGCAAATCTCCTCGCCGATATCGCAGCGCTCCTGCTCAATCCCAAGCTCAGGCAAGCCGCCGCATGACCGCCGAATCCGCCGCCGTTTCGACCCGACGAGGGTTCTGGCGCTGGGCATCGCCGAGCTTCAAGGTTGGCGTGTGCCTTCTGGTTCTCCATCTCGTCATTGCAGTGGCCGGCCCGTTCATCGCCCCGTTCGGCGCGACCGAGATCGGCACCGGGATCCCTCTCTCCGGCATGAGCGTCGTTCATCCGATGGGCGTCGACCAGATCGGCCGCGACGTGTTCAGCCGGGTGCTCAGCGGCGCCCACGTCGTGATCCTGCTGTCGCTTGCGGGGACGGCCCTCGGCCTCATGCTCGGATCGTTCACCGGCTTGCTCTCGGCCTATGTCGGCGGCGCCCTCGACGAATTCATCCAGCGCGCGATCGAGGCATTCGTGGCCATTCCCTACATCGTGCTGGGACTCCTCGCGGTCTATGTCGCGGGGCCGGAGCTCGCCGGATGGACGCCGCTCATGGCCATCGTCATCGCGATCGTGTACGCGCCGCGGATCGCACGGATGGCGCGAGCGGCGGCGCTCGACATCGTCACCCGTGATTTTGTCGTGGCCGCGAAGCTCAGGGGAGAACGGGCCCGGACGGTCGTTTGGCGCGATCTTGCGCCCAATGCGGCATCGACGCTCCTCGTCGAATTCGCGCTGAGGACCGGTTATGCGCCGGCCCTCATCGCCGCCTTCGGCTTTCTCGGTTTCGGCGTCCAGCCGCCAACCCCCGAATGGGGCCTGATGATCGCCGAGAACCGGAACCTTCTGCTCGTCTCGCCGGTGACGGTGCTCGGGCCCGGCCTGGCGCTTGCCTCTCTCGTCGTCGCGGTGAACCTGACCGCCGAAGGGCTTGCCCGAATTCTCGGGCAGACGACGTCGCGCTCGCTCGGTTGAGGACCAATGATCGCCGTCGAGGATCTCACGATCGAATACGACACTGCCTCGGGCCCTCTGCGGGCGGTGTCGGGCGTCTCCTTCGCGCTCGGCCGGTCCGAGATTCTGGGCATCGTCGGAGAATCGGGCAGCGGCAAGTCGACGCTTGCCATGGCCCTGCTCGATCATGTCGCCGGCAATGGGCGTGTGGCCGGCGGACGGATCCTCTTCCAAGGCGCCGATCTCCTCGCCCTTGCTCCCGCCGGCCGCAATGCCTTCCGCGGGAAGCGCATCGGCCTCGTGCCGCAGAATCCGGCGACTGGCCTCTCGCCGCACCTTCGCATCGGGGCGCAGTATGCGGAGCTCGTGCGCCAGCACGGCGTCGCCTCGACCGGGGGAGAGGCGCGTCAGCATGCAATAACGGACCTGACGCTCGTCGGCCTTCCCACCCCGGAGCGGCTCCTTGAGCGTTATCCACATGAGCTCTCCGGCGGCCAGCAGCAGCGGGTGTGCATCGCCATGGCGATCGCGTGCCGTCCGGAACTTCTGGTGCTCGACGAGCCGACGACCGGCCTCGATGTCACAACCCAGGTCCGGATCATCGAACTGCTGAAGGACCTGAGATCCCGTTTCGGTGTGGCGATGCTCTACGTGACGCACGATCTCGGCCTCCTCGCCCAGATCGCCGATCGGGTCGGCGTCATGTATGCCGGACGGCTTGTCGAGATCGCGCCCGCCGAGCGACTCTTCATGGCGCCGCGACACCCCTATACGCGGGCGCTCATCGCTTCGGTTCCAAGCCTCGAAGAGCGTCCTGCGGGAGCGCGCCCGTTGCGCGGACTTCTCGAGCGAAGCAAGCTGCCGCCCGGTTGCCCCTTCGCGCCCCGCTGCGATTTCGCCGAGGCGATCTGCAGCGAGCATCCTCAATCGTTGGAGCCGGTCGCGAGCGCACATGCGGTCGCTTGCCGGCGCTGGCGTTTCATCACCACTATCGTGGCCGCGCCCACAGATGAGCGCAGCGATCCGCCGCGCCGGGAAGCTGGGCCGTTGCTCGAGCTTGCTTCGGTCGGGCTCGCCTATCCCAAGCGCGGCCTCATCGGCCGGATCCAGAAGGGCCAGTCCGGCAAGGTCGTCGATGATCTTTCGCTCACGATTCATAAAAGCGAGATCTTTGCGCTCGTCGGCGAGTCGGGGAGCGGCAAGTCCACCATTGCCCGCGCCATTGCGGGCCTTTTGGCGCCCGCGGCGGGGGAGATGCGCTTCGCGGGGCGTCCGCTGCCCGGGCGATTGCGCGACCGGCCGCTCGCGCTCAAGCGTTCGATCCAGTACGTCTTCCAAAATCCTGACGCCTCGCTCAATCCTCGTGAGCGCGTTCTGAGCGGACTAGCCCGGCCGCTGCGCCTCTATTTTCATCCACGGAAGGCCGGCATTGCGGCGAGAGCGGCCGAAGCACTCCAGGAAGTACGCCTCGATCCCTCCTATTCCGTCCGCTTCCCTCCCGAGCTGTCGGGCGGCGAGCGGCAGCGCATCGCGATCGCCCGCGGCCTGATCGCCGAGCCTTCGCTCATGCTGTGCGATGAGGTGCTCTCGGCACTCGATGTTTCCGTCCAGGCGAGCGTCATCGATCTTCTCGCCCGGCTGCGCGCCGAGACCGGCGTGGCGATGCTGTTCATCAGCCACGATCTCGCTGTCGTTCGACATCTTGCCGACCGGACGGCGGTGCTCTTTCGGGGGCGGATCATGGAAATAGGCCCAACGGAAGAGTTGTTCGAGCCGCCATTCCATCCTTATACGGAGGAACTTCTGCTTGCACTTCCAGCCTTTCGGAAGCGTTTGCGCAAAGCACCCGAATTGAGAGCCTCGCGTACAATGTCACCGCCTGCCAAGGGCTGCGCGTTTGCGGGCCGATGCCCTTATCATCTCGGATCCGTTTGCGATGATGTGGCGCCGCCGTGGCGCAGGAGCCCGTCGGGGCACGTCATCCGCTGCCATATTGCGCTCCCCGAGCTCGCAGAGCTGAACCTGATATCGGGGGGTTCGCGACGGGTGGCCAGCGAAGGGGAGAAGGAAGATGGAGTCGTTGAGCGATCGGCTTGAGCGCTGTTACACGGCGGCGATCCACGACGTGATGCGCCTGCATGGTCTTCCCCTTTTCGTGCTGTCTTACGAGATTTCGTCGCTCGTTTCCGGCATGAAGATCGGCGGCCCCGCCTTCACGTTGCGGGGCCGCATCGATCCCGCCGTGAGCGCGCATGATACGTATCTGGCCTGGACAAAGTTCCTGGGCGACATCCCCGCGGGTTCGATCGGGGTCTGCCAGCCGAACGACCACCGGCTCGCACACATGGGCGAGCTTTCGGCCGAGACGCTGAAACGCCGGGGCATCAAGGGATACATCGTGGACGGCGGGTGCCGCGACACGGCATTCATCCGCCGTATCGGCTTCCCCGTCTGGTGCCGATACGCCACTCCCGCCGACATCGTTGCGCGATGGGTGCCCGAGGGCTTCGGCGAGCCTATCGAGATCGGCGGAGCGGCGATCAGAACCGGCGATTATGTCCTTGCGATGACGACGGCGTCGTGATCCTGCCCGGCGACCGCGCCGAGGCGATCATCGCTGAGACCGAGGCGGTGATGAGCCGCGAGAACGAGGTGCGCAAAGCCATCCTCGGCGGGATGGACCCGCAGCAGGCCTATCTCACATTCCGCAAGTTCTGAGCGGACGCCCGATGGCGAGTATCGTCCTTCGCGGAATGACCTGGGAGCATCGCCGCGCCGTTGACCCGCTGCTGGCGACGATGCCGGCCTTCAGGGCGTCACATCCCGATGTTGATATCCAGTGGTCGTCGCGCTCGCTCCACGGGTTCGAGTTCACATCTATCGAAAAGCTCGCCAGGGAGTTCGATCTGATCGTGCTCGATCACCCCTTCGTCGGCGAAATCGCCGCGAGCCGCTGCCTCGAGCCGCTCGATTCTCTCATCGATACTGAGCTTCGGTCGGCATTTGTCGGCCCCTCGCTCGACACCTACAGGTGGGAAGGACACGTCTGGGCCATGCCCGTCGATGCGGCCTGTCAGGTCGCCGTCTCGCGGCCCGATCTCATGCATTCGCTCGGGCGAGATGCTCCGGCGACATGGAACGAGCTGTTTCGCCTCGGCGACGAAGCCCGGCGCAAGGGCATGGCGATCGCGATCGGACTGAAAGGCGTCCACAGTCTCATGACGTTCTTCACCCTCTGTGCCAATCTTGGCCGGCCTTGTGCGGTTCACCCGAGCGAGCCCTTGTTCGATCCCAATGTTGCGCGCCGGGCGCTTGCCGCGCTCCGGGAACTCATCGGTTACTGTCCCCCGGAGGTCTTCGATTGGAACAGCATCGCCCTTCACGACGAGATGGCCGCTCGAGACGACCTCGTCTTCTGTCCGGCCGTCTATTACTATGCGACCTACGCCGAGCGGGACGTGAGGCGACCGCTGCGGTTCCATGATCTTCCCGGTCTCGGGGAAGCGACGTGCCGGGGCTCGACCATCGGCGGCACCGGCATCGGTCTTTCGGCGCGCTGCCGCCACAAGCGCGCTGCTCTCGATTATCTTCGGTTCGTGTCGGAAGAGACGATTCAGAGGGCCTTTGCCGAGAACCACGGCCAGCCTGCGCGTTGCGAAGCCTGGACGGATTCTCACATCAACGAGCGGTTTGGCGGGACTTACCGGAATACGCTCAAAACGATGGAGCAGTGCTGGATTAGGCCCCGCTATGCGGGATATCTGTCTTTCCAGGCGAAGGGCGGTGACGTCATTGAACGGCACCTGCGCGGCGCCGCCTCCGAGGCGGACACGCTCTCGGAGCTCTCGACCCTATTTCAGGAGGGGAACGCCGTAGTCGGCGAGTAGTCGACCGACATCCTCTTGATGTTCGGAGAGAACGCGATCGATCTCGTCGCGCAACTTATCGTTCCCTTTGCGCACACCGACGGCGATATTGTATTGCAGCAGAAAGGGACGGAAACTGTTTCCATCCGCAATTGGCGTGATCTCGAGCGCCTCCGGCGAACGCTGCGCGAAATAGCCGGCAAGCGGCCCCCATACGGCGGCGATATCGATCGTACCCTTCTCGACCGCCTCGACGATGCGCGCCGGCGGATTGGGCTGGCTGTAATCGCCATAAACAGTGAAGCCGACGATGTTGCGGACCATGCCCTCATCGCTCAGCACATGCGCGGGCGGCGTGTTGAATCCGTCGTCGCCGATGAGCTGAACGCCGATCTTGAGTCCTCGCAACCGGGGGTCCTTGAGCGAGCTGATTCCGTAGTGGCGATCCACCCGGGACACAAACACATAGGTCGACCGGTAGTAGGGATGCGTCGCCTCGACCATCGGAAGGCCGGTGGGGATACCCATGACGATATCGCAGTTCCCGGCTTTGAGGGTGCTCCGGATGAAGCCACGCCGCTGCGCCCACCAGGTGTAGGAGACAGGCCTGCCGAGCTTGCTTGCGATGAACTGGGCGAGCTTGTTCTCGAAGCCTTCGCCGGCGCTGTTCGAAAAGGGAAGATTGTTCGGGTCCGCGCACACGCGGAATGCGGTCGAGCTATCCTGCCCGAAGCTCGGTACGGCGCTGACGATGAGGCCGAAGAGCGCCAAACCGGCTATGCGCATCTGGTCCTCCGGTCGAACTAGAAAATACTAACGTAAGGCGGGGATGAAGGTTCCGCCTGGAACTTACGATGCGGCGCGGTGTTGTGATCGCGGTGGAGCACATCGAGCGCTTCTTCGAGCTGACCGGCGCGACGGCTGCGGACCCGTTCGCGGTTGTCCTCGCGCATCCGGACGATGAAACGATCGGCTGCGGAAGCCTGCTGCAGAGCCTCGGGGATGTGATCGTGATTCACGTGACCGACGGAGCGCCCCGCAATCTTCAGGACGCCCAACGGCACGGCTTCGCCACGGCCCAAGCCTACGCGCAGGCGCGCAGGCGTGAACTCGGCGCCGCCATGGCGATGGCGGGCGTGCCGCCGGATTGCCTGATCCCGCTCGGCCATCCGGACCAGGAAGCGGCCGAGGCGATGCCCTCTCTGGTCCGTGAGCTGGAGCCATTTCTCGAACGCGCCCGCGTGGTGATCACGCATGCCTTCGAGGGAGGCCATCCCGATCATGACGCGACCGCGCTCGCCGTTCACCTCGCCTGCCGGAGGCTCGCGAGGAGGGGTGCTGCTCCCTCGATCGTCGAAATGCCGCTCTATCACGCGGGGCCTGGTGGCTGGGTGCCCCAGCGCTTCCCCGAAGTGAGTTCAGGGGAGCTACAGCTTTTTCTCTCTCCGGAAGAAAGGATTCGCAAGCGCGCGATGATCGCCGCGCATGAGACCCAACGCGAGACGCTCCAAGCTTTCGCCATCGATCGCGAGGTATTTCGCCTCGCGCCGGACTATGACTTCGCCGCGCTGCCGAACGGCGGCAATCTCCTCTATGAGCGCTATGACTGGGGAATGACGGGAGATCGCTGGCTCGCCCTCGCGCGCGCGGCTCAGGCTGCATCGGAGTTCGCGGTCGCATGAACGTCGTTCTATCGCATGATAGGCAAAAGCATTCGACTTTCGAGATCGATCTCGTCAGCGAGGATGACGCCTTCGCCGCTCTCGCGCCGCAATGGTTGGAGCTCTGGAGGCGTGTTCCGAACGCCGGTCCATTCCAAACCCCGGCGTGGCTGCTCGCCTGGTGGAAAACCTTCAAACAGGGCGAACTGCGATGCGCAACGGTATGGCAGAACCACAAACTCGTGGCGATCGCGCCGTTCTATGTCGAGCGGGGGCCGCGCGGCTTGCGGCTGCTGCCGGTCGGCATCGCGCTTAGCGATTACCTGGATGTGCTCGTCGATCCCGGTTGCGAGCCCTTCGTCGGCCGCGTTCTTCTGGACTGCCTGATCGATGGGGCCGCGGTCGAGAAGCTCTGTTGCGAGGAGTTGCCCTCCGAGGCTGCGGCCTTGCAACTCTGGCAGAACCACATGGAAAGGACTCGGCAGAGCGCCTGCCCGGTCGTCGCGCCGCTCGACGTTCCCAAAGCGAAGGCGCGCAAGATCAGCATGGTCCGGAATCGGATGGCCCGCCGCGCGGGTCGGATCGTCAGCGCCGATCGCTCGAATGGCTCTCGTTTGTTTGGCGAGCTCATCCGGCTTCATGGCGCGCGATGGGCCGCACGCGGCGAGCGTGGCCTCCTCGCCGATCCCCTCGTGCCGAGCTTCCTCGCGATGGCTTTGCCCGATCTTTTCGCGGCCGGAATCGCGCGGCTCCACGCCGTGCAGTTCGAGGAAACGATCGCCGGCGTGTATCTCGGCTTCATTGTCAACGATCGCGGCTAC
>JBJMRA010000192.1:0-7224 GCA_045802365.1 Hyphomicrobiales bacterium
GGAATTGAACCCGTGCCGCACGAGGAAATAAGGAATTATGGAGACGCTCATCACCAGGAAGGTTGAAACCCCGTAGAACTCCTTTCGACCCAGAAAAGACCAGATCAACGCCAGAACGCTTGCGCTCACGATTGGGGTCACCACTGTTCAGAAAATTGCAAGCCGGCCGGTGCTGGAGCCTGAACGCGTCCGAAATTCCTTGAACAGAAGGTGGCGGGGAAGCCAGACGTCTTGCCAAACACCACGTAAGTCGATCCTGACTGATCGCCATGCGGTCCGGCGAATGGCGCGCCAATGATCAGATCGTCGACGCCGTCACCGTTGACATCCCAGCAGTGCTGACCGAATCACCACTTCCCTCGAAGGCGTGCGCGCCATCGAGGCGAAATCCGGTGCTTCCATCGAGCGATGACAGCTCGATCACCGCCGGAAACTCGGAAGCTCGAGCAACTGGCGTCCACGCCGTCGAGGCCAGTACGGCGACGACGAATGCGAGACAGCCTGATCGCCGGAACTGCCCCGGTCGTAACGCCGCCTTAATGCCTAACATTGAACTTCGTCCTCTGCAGATTGACGCAGTGCTAGCCCTGCGGCCATGTAGATCGCAATCCCGAAATCCAAATATGGATATTCCGATAAAGTGATATGTGGTGAGTGCTTGACCCAGAGAGTAGATAAGTCAAGCTCGGGTGAGGGAATATGCAAGCTGGCGCAACAGTTCTCGGCGTCCTGAGAAGGGCGCGCGACCTCGTGCAGAGCGGACGAAGCGAGGGCATCCTCGCGGCGATCAGCTCGCTTGGCGAGGAGGCGAGCGGCCCGACGAGAGATCTCGCCTATTTCGCGATCATGGACACGATCGAGCTCGACGGGAGAGCCGGCTCGATCGAGGGGCTAGCGGCAGAAGGGAGCCGGGCGGGTATCCTCCGGCTTTTCGACGCCACCATCCAGCGGATCACCTCCGCGTTGCATTGATCTCGATTTTGGGCTCCACGCAGGAACCCTCCTAAATCCTCCGACTTCTCTCCCTGATTCGGCACATCAGGGAGGATCGAGCGATGAAGGCCTTGGTCTGGCATGGCAAGGAAGACATTCGCTGCGATACCGTCAGCGACCCTGAGATCGAGGATCCGCGCGATGCCATCATAAAGGTGACGAGTTGCGCGATCTGCGGCTCTGACCTTCATCTCTTCCACAATTTCATTCCGGCGATGCTGCCCGGCGACATCATGGGCCACGAGATGATGGGCGAGGTGGTCGAGGTCGGCTCGGGCGTCGACGGCAAGCTCAAGAAGGGCGACCGCATCGTCGTGCCGTTCACGATCATCTGTGGCGAGTGCGAGCAGTGCAAAGGCGGCAATTTCTCGGTCTGTGAAAGATCGAACCGCAACAAGCACATCGCGGATAAGGTGTTCGGCCACGCTACCGCTGGCCTCTTCGGCTATACGCATCTGACCGGCGGTTATCCGGGCGGCCAGGCCGAGTACCTGCGTGTGCCCTTCGCCGATGCCACGCACGTCAAAGTTCCGGACGGCCTTTCCGACGAGCAGGTGCTCTTCCTCGGCGACATCTTTCCGACTGGTTGGCAGGCGGCGGTCCAGTGCGACATCCAGCCGACCGATACCGTGGCCGTCTGGGGGTGCGGGCCTGTAGGGCAGATGGCCATCCGCAGCGCCATTCTGCTGGGCGCCAAGCAGGTCGTCGGCATCGACCGGCTACCGGACCGCCTCAGCATGGCCGAAGCGGGCGGCGCCACGATCATCAATTTCGAAGAAGAGAGCGTCGTCGAGCGGCTCAACGACCTCACCGGCGGAAAAGGCCCCGAGAAATGCATCGATGCGATCGGGATGGAGGCGCATGTCACGCTCTCTCAGCCCGACACGGTGCTCGACCGCGCCAAACAGATGATGATGCTCGAGAGTGACCGGCCCCATGTCTTACGCGAGATGATCTATGTCTGCCGGCCGGCCGGCGTGATCTCGATCCCTGGCGTTTACAGTGGCTTCGACGACAAGATCCCGATGGGCATGCTCATGAACAAGGGCCTGACGATCCGCACCGGTCAGACGCATGTCAATCGCTGGACGGATGATCTCTTGCGCCGGATCGAAGAGGGCCAGATCGATCCGTCCTTCGTCATCACCCATACCGTCGGGCTCGAGCAGGGGCCCGAAATGTATCAGGTCTTCCGCGACAAGCAGGACAGTTGCGTGAAGGTCGTGCTCAAACCCTGACAGCGCGAGGTCATCCATGGCTTATCTCTCCAACACGGTCAGGTCCGAGGGGGATCCCAAGGTCCTTCGGTCGGGCCCAAGCTCGCTCGGCGCATCCGATCGGCTCGCAAAGATGCTGGGCTGGTTCAGTTTCGGCCTTGGCGTGGCCGAGCTCGTGGCGCCGGGCCGGCTCGCGCACTGGCTTGGCATGGAAGGAAGCGAGCGCTTGATCCGCGCCTATGGCGCCCGTGAGATCGGCGCCGGCATGCTCACCCTCTCTGTCGACAAGAACGTGGGCTTGTGGAGCAGGGTCGCCGGTGACGGGCTCGACATCGCCACACTCATGACCGGCCTTCGCGGCGATAACCCGCAGAAGGGCAACGTCGCGCTCGCGCTGCTGGCGGTGCTCGGCGTGACGCTGCTCGACGTGATCGGCGCACAGGCGACGACGATGCGCCACAGCCAGAACCGCGGCGAGCGGCGGACCTATCGCGACCGGAGCGGATTCCCCAGAGGCGTCGAGGCGGCGCGCGGAGCAGCCCGGGATTTCAAGGCCCCGCCCGATATGCGCGCTGCTCCGGTGCTCGCCTACGACGCAAGCCGGCGATCGGCCGCTTAGCTTCGGCTAAGGCCTCCAGTCGTAAAGCCATCTGATGCGAGTGGGGATGGCCCCGGGGGCGAGCGATCGCAGGACCAGATTCCGGGCGAGACGCGCCGCTCCGCGGGAGTGGTAGATGTAGCCTTGGCGATAAGAGACCCGTGAGACCCGAAGGACGCGCGGGCGGCGCAGGGCTTCGTATTGCCGGAATGCGGCGGCGATATTCTCGTTCGGCTCAAGGGCGCGTCCAAGCACCACGGCGTCTTCGAGCGCCATAGCAGCGCCCTGCGCGAGAAAAGGCGGCATCGCATGCGCGGCATCGCCGATTAGAGCGACCCTGCCTCGCGCCCACTGAGGCACGATTTCGCGCCACAGCCCCGGCCAGCACGACCACTGCGCAGGGAGGCTCAGGAGTGCCAAGAGGTCGGGATGAGCGGTGAGGAAATGGTTCGCGACCTCGGATGGGGACACCGGGCGTAAGGTCGGATGAGGACTCCCGACTTTTGCGGCCGAAGCCACGAGATTGAAATGTCCGCCGCTCAGCGGGTAGGCGACGAGATGTGCGCCGGGATAGAGCCAGAGCGAGATTGCGCCCGGGTCGAGTAATGCGGGAGCCTTGTCGCGCGGGAGCAGTGTCCGAAAGAGGATTTCGCGTCCCGAAGCAGGTTGCGATGCGCCCTCCAGAGTTTTCCGAACTACCGAGTGTACGCCGTCGGCGCCGATGAGCGCCTCGCCCGCTCTCTGCTCGCCGTCGGCGAAATTCGCGACGACCGCCGACCGCGAATTCTCGAATCCGGTGAGTCGCTTGCCCGGATTAAGTGCGATGCGACTTGAAGCGCGCGCGGTCTCCAGAAGTCCGGTGAGCAGACCCGAGCGATGGACGACCCGATACCGTTCGCCGAACCGGCGCTCGAAGCTGCCGCCGAGTTCCACCCGGTGAAGGATGCGGCCGGTCTGGCCGTCGCTGATCATGATCTCTTCGGGCGCAGTGGTCGCGGGCGCCACCGCATCCCAGGCCCCCAGCGCCTTTAACGCCCTGATTGCATTGGGGCCGAGCTGCAGTCCCGCGCCCGTTTCTTCGAATGCGGGCGCCTGTTCGAACACGGCGGTGTCCCGGCCGCTTCTGGCGATCGCGATCGCGGAAGCAAGCCCGGCGATCCCTCCGCCGGCGATCAGAAAGGGGCCCTTCTCCACGTCCGATCCAAACCTGGTTGATGCTTGCGAATGCCGGTGCGAGCGAATAGGACAGCCGCGGGCTGTTCAGGGGTCGATGTATGGGCTTCATTTCCGACGCGCTCAACCGCATCCAACCGTCAGCGACCATCGCCATGTCGAACAAGGCGATGGTGCTCAAGGCCGAAGGGCGGGACATCATCGGTCTCTCCGCAGGGGAGCCCGACTTCGATACGCCCGACAACATCAAGGAAGCGGCGATCGCGGCGATCCGGCGCGGCGAGACGAAGTACACGGCGGTCGACGGCATTCCTGAGCTCAAGAAAGCGATCGCGGCCAAGTTCAAGCGCGAAAACAGCCTCGACTACAAACCCTCCCAAGTTTCGGTCGGCACCGGTGGGAAGCAGATTCTTTTCAACGCTTTGCTCGCGACGGTGAACCCGGGAGATGAGGTCGTCATCCCGGCGCCCTATTGGGTGAGCTATCCCGATATCGTGATGCTCGCCGGCGGCAAGCCGGTGTTCGTCGAGACGACGCTCGAGGACAAGTTCAAGCTGAAGCCCGAGGCGCTCGCCAGGGCGATCACGCCCAAGACGAAGTGGCTGATATTCAATTCGCCGTCCAACCCATCGGGGGCGGCCTACACGCGCGAGGAGTTGAAGCGCCTGACTGACGTGCTCGTCGATCACCCGCAGGTCTGGGTGTTGACCGATGACATGTACGAGCATCTCGTCTACGACGAGTTCACATTCGTGACCCCGGCCGAGGTCGAGCCCAAGCTCTACGAGCGTACGCTCACTATGAACGGCGTCTCCAAGGCCTATTGTATGACCGGATGGCGGATCGGCTACGGCGCCGGCCCTGAGCCGCTCATCAAAGCGATGGCCAAGCTCCAATCGCAGTCGACGTCCAATCCCTCATCGATCGCCCAATGGGCAGCGGTCGAGGCGCTCAACGGACCGCAGGACTTCATCCCCCGCAACAACAAGGTCTTCAAAGAGCGGCGCGATCTCGTGGTCTCCATGCTCAACCAGGCGAAGGGCCTCACCTGCCCGACGCCCGAGGGCGCGTTCTATGTCTATCCGTCCTGCGCCGGCGCGATCGGCCGCCGTGCACCATCCGGCAATAGCATCGTTACCGACGAGGACTTCGCGACCGAGCTCCTCGCGGCCGAGGGAGTGGCCGTCGTCCATGGCTCGGCCTTCGGCATGTCGCCCTTCTTTCGTATTTCCTACGCGACCGCGACCGACCTTCTCGAAGAGGCCGGCCGACGCATCCAACGCTTCTGCGGAAATCTGCGATAGGAAACCCAACCCTCGTGCTGAGGTGCCCGGCGAAGCCGGGCCTCGAAGCACTTGGTAATCACGTCTGATTTGACAGGGACCCTTCGAGGGCCGCTTTGCGGCCGCCTCAGGGTGAGGAACAAAGCAGTAGGTCCTCAGACGTTGGTCGTCGCGGTTCGCGCCCGTCGCGCGTTGCGCCATTGCCAGAGGAACGGCGCGGCGAAGATCAGGATCGCGATAATGAGGAGCGCCGCCGACAGCGGGTGCATGAAGAAGACCGAAGGATCACCCTGGCTGATCGACAGCGCACGGCGGAACTGCGCTTCCGCGATACGTCCAAGGATGAGGCCGATGATCACCGGCGCTACGGGGTAGTCGTACCGGCGCATGATGAAGCCCACGAACCCGACGATGAGCAAGAGGATCAGATCGAACGTCGAGTTGTTCAGGCTGTAGACGCCGAGCGTCGAGAAGACGAGGATGCCTCCATAGAGTAGCGGCTGCGGGATCGCGAGCAGCCTGACCCACAAGCCGACGAGCGGCAGGTTGAGCACGAGCAGCATGATGTTGCCGATATAGAGGCTCGCGATCAGGCCCCAGACCAGCGAGGCTGAGGAGGAGAAGAGCAGGGGGCCGGGCTTCAGGTTGTATTCCTCGAAGGCGGCAAGCAGGATCGCCGCGGTTGCCGAGGTGGGCAGGCCGAGCGTCAAGAGCGGAACGAGCACGCCTGCGACCGCGGCGTTGTTCGCGGCCTCGGGTCCCGCCACCCCCTCGATCGCTCCTTTGCCGAACTCTTCCGGGTTGGGCGACAGCTTCTTCTCGGTGGCATAGGAGAGGAACGTCGGGATCTCGGTGCCTCCGGCCGGCAGAGCCCCGAAGGGAAAGCCGATCGCCGCTCCCCGCAGCCACGGCTTCCACGAACGGCGCCATTCCTCAGCCGTCATGAACAGCGAGCCGCGGATCGGAACGATCTCGGCGCTCCGGAGATGCGGGCGAGAGGCGACGTAGAGCGCCTCCCCGACGGCAAAAAGACCGACTGCGACGATCACGACATCAACGGGGCGCAAGAGGCTCGGAATGCCGAACGCAAGACGGGCCTGGCCGGTCAGAAGATCGACGCCGATCAAGCCGATCGCGAGGCCTACGAAGAGGCTCGTGATCCCCCTGAGGCGCGAGGCGCCGAGCACGGATGAGACGGTGGTGAATGCGACGACCATCAGCGAGAAATATTCGGCGGGCCCGAACAGCAAGGCGAGCTTGACAAAGAGCGGAGCGAGGAAGGTGAGCGCGATCGTGCCGAGCGTCCCGGCGACGAAGGAGCCGATCGCGGCGGTTGCGAGAGCCGCAGCACCACGGCCCGCCTTGGCCATGCGGTTGCCTTCGAGGGCCGTCACGATCGAGCCCGACTCGCCCGGCGTGTTGAGCAGGATCGAGGTGGTCGAGCCTCCGTACATCGCGCCGTAGTAGAGGCCGGCGAACATGATGAAGGCCCCGGTCGGATCGAGCTTGCCGGTAATCGGCAGAAGCAGCGCGATCGTCAGCGCGGGTCCGATCCCGGGCAGGATCCCGATCGCGGTGCCGAGCGTGGTTCCGACCAGGCACCAGAGCAGGTTCATCGGCGTGAGCGCCGTCGCGAACCCATGGAGCAAGGCCGAAAACGTGTCCATCGTCAGATGATCCCGGCGAGCACCCCGGGCGGAAGCGATAATCCGAGCACGTGATTGAATCCCACATAAGTGAGGAACGCGAGAACGACGCCCACGATAGCGTCGCGAAGATAGGCTCGGCTTCCAAAGGCGATCGAGACGAGCAGAAACAGTCCGGCCGAGACCAGCACGAAGCCGAGTGCCTTCAGCAGAAGCAGGTGTAAAAGAAGGCCGACAAAGATGAAGAGGAGCGACCACCAGTCGGTCGGCCCCTCCTCGCTCACGATCTCACGAGGAGCATGTTTTGCCCATGA
>JBJMRA010000193.1:0-15406 GCA_045802365.1 Hyphomicrobiales bacterium
GCGACTAGGCGATGGACGGATCGAGGGGACGAGCGTTACCCTGAGATCGATCGAGAGCTTCGCCGGCTGTCCCGGCTCGAAGATTGAATCGAACTTCGACTGGGTGATCGAGCGTCGGATCGTCATCGCAGCACATCCCCGATTGTGGCACGAAGGCAACGCGCGGCATCGAGGTTGGCGTTGCTTGGGCAGCCTGGCAATGATGGGCGGGTCGCTACTGCTGGGTGGTGCCTTGAGGTTGCGAGCCGGGCGGCGTCGTTGCCGGCCCCCCGGCGGTGCCGGAGGTGTTCGGACCGGCCCTATCGTCGGTTCCGCGCGAACCGCCATACCAGTCGTTCCCGAAATAGAAGATGACTCCCAGAACCACGATGACCGCGATCAGGATTCCGATGAACTTTGGGACGTCTCGCTTGCTTGCGGTGTCGGGCGGCCGCGCCATTGGTCTCCTCCGTCGAACTCTTTTCAACGGCACCGGCACCGGCCAGGTTCCTTTCCCTGGGCGGAACTGGGCTGACGAAAGGGCATTAGAATAGCATCGGAACAGCTAAAGGGAGTCATTCTCATGGATTGGGACCGCGTGGAGGGCAACTGGAAGCAGGTGAAAGGCAAGGTCAAGGAGCAGTGGGGAAAACTCACCGACGATGACCTTGACGTCATCAATGGCAAACGAGACCAGCTCGAAGGCAAGCTCCAGGAACGCTACGGGTGGGAAAAGGATCGCGCCCGGAGAGACATCGATACCTGGTACAGCACGCAGCGCTGGTAAGCTTGCTGCTGCCCCCGTCGACGAACGACCCGCCGGGCGCTACCGGCGGGTTTTTTCATGTTTCGGCGCGGCCGGGCAGGCTTGAATGAGATCGATTTCGAGAGTTTAAGCAGGATCGTGCCTCCACAGCTCTCGTTCCAGCTCTACTCCTCTCGAAACTTCCCGCCGGTTGAAGAGCAACTCTCGACTCTGTCGCGGCTCGGCTACCGCAATGTCGAGCCCTTTGGCGGCCTCTATGATGATCCGCAGGCATTCAAGTCCTTGCTCGACCAGGCCGAGCTCGCAGCGCCGAGCGGTCATTTCGGGCTCGATCTCCTGGAGGGGGATTTTTCCCGCGCGCTCGCCATAGCGCGCATGATCGGGATCGGTCTCATCGTTTGCCCGTGGCTCGATCCCTCGGAACGCGCTTCAGACGCCGCGGGCTGGCGGGCATTGGGCAAGCGCCTCGGCACTCTTGCGCGCAGAGCCCAGGACAATGGGCTCCTCTTCGCGTGGCATAATCATGATTTCGAATTCCGCCCGCTCGCCGACGGGTCCGTGCCGATCGAGCATCTGATGGCCGAGCCCGAACTCCTTCTCGAGCTCGACGTCGCCTGGGTGGTGCGCGGCGGCGCCGATCCGGCGACATGGATCGAGAGGTACGATGCACGGATCGCCGCCTGCCACGTCAAGGATCTGGCGCCGCCGGGAGCCAATGTCCGCGAGGACGGGTGGGCCGATGTCGGGACGGGGATCGTCGACTGGCGTTCGCTTTGGCCTATGATCGTGCGCGCCGGGGCGAAGCTCATGATCGCCGAGCATGACAACCCGAGCGACTTCGAGCGCTTCGCGCGCGTCTCGCTCGCGGCAATGAAGCAATACGAGAGCGCGCGCAGGTGACGACGTTCGGGGTCGGCATCGTGGGCTCTGGCAATATTTCCGACGTCTACATCCTCAATGCGCCGCTCTTTCGCGGGATGAAGATCGTCGCCGTCTCGGACATCAGGCCGGCCGTCGCCAAAGCGAAAGGCGCGAAATACGATCTTCCGGCGCTCAGCCCGCGCGAGCTGCTGAAGCGGGAAGACATCGACATTGTCCTCAACCTGACCGTGCCCGCCGCTCACGCGGACGTGTCTCTCGCCGCGATCGACGCTGGCAAGCACGTCTATACCGAGAAGCCGCTCGCGACGTCGCTCAAGGACGGCCGAGCGATCGTGAGAGCGGCGGCGAGGAAAGGGGTGACCCTCGGTGCTTCGCCGGACACTGTACTGGGCGCCGGCGTCCAGACCGCGCGAAAGCTGATCGATTCGGGCGAGACGGGCGCCATCGTCACCGGAACCGCCGCCGTGCTCTCGCACGGGATGGAGAACTGGCATCCGAGCCCCACCTTCTTCTTCAAGCCGGGCGGCGGCCCGGTGCTCGACATGGGGCCTTACTATCTCTCGACGCTCGTCAATCTGTTGGGGCCGGTCGAGAGCGTCGCGGCCAGCGGCAGGTCCAGCATGAAGATGCGGACCGTCACCGCCGAAGGCCCGATGCAGGGGAGACACATCAAGGTCGAGGTCCTGACGACGGTAAACGCGCTTCTGTCCTTCGCGAGCGGGGCCGACATTGTGTTCATGGCGAGTTGGGACGTGTGGCGGCACAGCCAGCCGCCGCTCGAGCTCCACGGTACGAACGTGTCTCTGCGTCTTCCCGATCCGAATTTCTTCGGAGGTGGGATCGATATCGCCGAACGCGGGGGTGAGTGGAGCGAGATACGAACCGCCGAAAATGTGTTCGGCCGTCCCAACTGGCCGCCCGACAATCCAGCGGTTGCCAACTATCGCGGGCTCGGTCTCGCCGAAATGGCCGCCGCCATCGTGCACCGTCGCGAACCGCGAGCCTCCGGCGCGGTTGCGCTGCACGTGCTCGACGTGATGGCGTCGATCCTGGCCTCCGCCGAAACGGGCAGGCGCGTCCGGATCGCCTCCACTTGCCGCCGCCCGCCGGCCTTAAGCGAAGAGGACGCGCTGGCCCTCATCAGTCGAAAAGAATAACGGCGGCCTCGTCGCGGGCGATATCGATGCTGCCGGCTACCTTTTCCCCGATCCGCTCGACCGTTGTGCAGACGACGATCCGGCTCGTCCCGGGCAACGCGACTCGCGCCGGTTTCGACTCGACATCCATCACGATCGCGAACCGGCGCTCGCCCGATCTCCGCTCGTAGGCGAGCGCGCCGCCTTCGGCGGGCAGCATCTCGAAAGAACCCGCGCTGAGCGCCGCCTCGGCGTTCCTGAGCGCGATAAGAGCGCGAGTGAGGGACAGGTGGGAACTCGGCTCTCGTCTCTGCGCCTCCACACTGATCTCCGCGGCATGAGGAGCGAGCGGTAGCCAGGGCTCGCCGGAGGTGAACCCAGCATTGGGCGAGCGGTCCCACGGCATCGGCGTCCTGACGGGGTCGCGCCCCTGGGTGCCGCCCGGCATGTTGATGCCGAATGGGTCGCGCACCCGGTCCGGGGGGATGTCGACGCTCGAATGGCCAAGCTCGTCGGCATAGTAGAGCGTCGGCGTCCCCCTGAGCGTGAGCAGGAGCACCATCGCGACCCGCGCCTGCGCGGGGCCGAGCCTGGTGGCGATCCGCGGCTGGTCGTGATTGCCGATCACCCAGTTGGGCCACGCGCCTTCCGGGAGCGACCCTTCATAGCGCGGGATGAGGGCTTTGAGCCGTTCGGCGGTCCAGCTTTCGCGGGTCCATGCCGCCCAGAGGAGAGCGAAGTTGAACGGCATGTGCACGGCGTCGAGCCGCGCGCCGTAATAGGCCATGAGCCGTTCGAGCGGGACAGAGAGCTCGCCAATGAACACCCGATCGCCCGGGAACTCGTCGAACACCTTGCGTAACCCCGCCGCGATCTCGATCATGTCCTCCTGGTCGGCGCTATAGCGGGGCAGCACCTTCATGAAGGGCGGTTCGCTGTCGCGGTAATCGAGATTGGCCGGGTCGTCGCGGAACTCGGGGTCCTTGGCAAGATGCCAGAGCACGTCCACCCGGAAGCCGTCGACGCCGCGCCTGAGCCAGAACCTCAGCACGTCGTGCATCGCTGCGCGGACTTGCGGGTTGCGCCAGTTGAGGTCGGGCTGTTCGGTGAGGAAGGCGTGGTAGTAGTATTGTCCTGTGTCAGGATCGAAGGTCCAGGCGAGGCCACCCGCCTGGCTCAGCCAGTTGTTGGGCGGGCCGCCGTCCGGCGCTGGATCGCGCCAGATGTACCAGTCACGTTTCGGATTGTCGCGGGACCGGCGCGATTCCTGGAACCAGGGATGGGTAATCGACGTGTGGTTCGGGACGAAGTCGAGGATGACGCGGATGCCGCGGTGGTGCAGCGCCTCGAGCATGTGGTCGAAATCGGCAAGCGTGCCGAAGATGGGATCGATGCCGCAATAGTCGGAAATGTCGTAGCCGAAGTCGGCCATGGGCGATGGAAAGATGGGCGAGATCCACACCGCTCCGACCCCGAGCCAGGAGAGATAGTCCGCCCGTGACGCGATCCCGTTGAGATCGCCGATTCCGTCTCCGTTCGCGTCCTGAAAGGACCGGGGATAGATCTGATAGATTACGGTACGCTGCCACCAATGCCTCGCCGGGTCGTTCATGCCGTACCCCGGCTGAAACCGAGCTTGGCCAGGCCCTGCGCGATCTCGGGGCAGCTCATGAAAAGGTCCCACATCAGGCCGCTGCGATGGTTCTCGATCATGACGATGATCGGTCCCTGATCGATGGCGAGATATCCGGGATCGACCCAGTCCTTCTCTTGGCTGAAGGCATCATGGAAGCCGTACTCGCCCCACAGCCGCTCGCCGTTTTCGTCGTAGAAATGGCGGAGCGCCTGCATGCTGTACTCCGGCGTATATGGGAAAGAGGAGAGTGCCGCCGTCGGCGCGATCACGCCCAAATCGTTGGTTGGCGAATGAGCGTCGTACCAGAAGTAGTTATCGGACGCGGTGAGTCCCCACGAGTCCGGGCCGTAGCCCTTGTAGCCTTTGGGATTGCGGATGCAGTGCTCGCGGTTGATGAGCGTGTGGGCGACGTTCTGCCGCCAATAATTTGCATATTGATCGCCAAGGCCGCGCGGATCGAGCCCCAGGAACGAATACTGAGCGAAGAACAGCGGCCCGCCATAGTCAGGCCCGAGCGGCAGCTCTATTCCGTAGTAGCTGCGATCGTTCCTGAAGTCGCGGCTCTGCGCCCATCCGCCGTGATAGACCTCGGACGCTGTCCCATAGCGGGGGGAGGAGGCCGCGAGCATGTAAGCGATCAGGCACTCGTTCCAGCCGCGAATGTGATGGTTGAGTGTGAAGCCGTTGTTCGGGCTCCAGTGCCAGACCAGCACTTTCGAACCCTCGCGGACGTGCCAGCTCCATTCGACGTCCTGCCACAGCCGGTCGCAGCGCGACCTGAGCTCGCTTTCGCTGCGGTCGGCGCCCCGGAAATACTGTCGCGCACAGAGGAGGCCCGCCACCAGAAACGCCGTCTCGACGAGATCGCTGCCGTCGTCCTTGCGCCAGAACGGGATGATCTCTCCAGTCGAGCCGTCGAGCCAATGCGGCCAGACACCATGATAGCTCGACGCCTTCTCGAGAAAGCGCGTCACCGTCGCGAGCCGCTCGATCGCCTCCGCGCGCGTGACCCATCCACGCTCGGCGGCGATGATGATCGCCATGATGCCGAATCCCGATCCCCCGGTCGTGCATGTGTCGAGACCGCGCGCATCGCGAACATTGCTGCGCTCGCGGGCGAGCCCGCTCACCGGATGGGCGAAATCCCAAAAGTAACGGAAGGTCTGGCGTTGGACGAGCTCGAGGAGGGCGTCATCGGAAAGGTTTCGCGGCCGTTCGATCAAGGGCCTGGCTTTCTGGAAGTGCCGCTCGGGATGGTGGATCGCGATTCGTGGATCAAGACTGAAGATGATCTGGAAAATGATTCGGCAGTAGCACCTTCCGGTGACTGCGCCAGCAGCGCATCGAAGCCAGGATACGGCGGCCTCATCGAACGAACATCAGGAACCCCGGCTTGTCGCCGACGACCGTAATGTGCCCCTTGCATGGCGAGGTGTCCTCCAACCGGAATACGCTGCCGGGAGGAAGGCGCCGCATCTCGCCATCAGTCGTAGTGATAGAAAATATCCCCTCCAGGACGACGCCGAATTGAGTAGCGGGAGTTGGATGGTTAAGTCGCTTTTCAAGGTCTTGGGCGCCCCAGCCCGCGTCGAATCCTCCGAAGAACGCCCGTGAGGCCGGAAAATCGCTCCCGATAAAGATGGGAGGTGCTGGGGGTGCGAAGTTCGTCTTGCGGAGTTCGGTTGTCATGTCCTGAAAGTGCGTGTTTCCGTCAGTGCCGCAATAGAGCCGTGCATAAGTGAAACGGGCAGGATCAGACGAGTCCTCGCCTCGCGAGACGGCGGCACATGCCGACAAGACCGCAAGGGCGGAGACAAACGACGCGAAGGTCTTGGCGTTCAGGCCCACTCAGTGGCTCCCTTCTTGGCCATCGCTCACGTTCAGCCAATCGCCGCGGTGAAAACAGACGCTGGTGAAGAGCTTCGGCGAAGTCTCCAGCGCATCATACAATCCAATTCGTCAGTTCGCACAAGAGCTTGTCCTCAAGTTAGGAAATCGCCGAGGAGAGGGATAAATGATGAGGGAGAGGGGAGGGGTCAGCGGACGATAATGACGTGCATATTCTTGGGCCCATGTGCCGGGCGGACGATCGTCTGCTCGATGTCGGCGGTGCGCGAAGGACCGGAAATCATGTTGACGGCGCGGGGCATTCGGCCGGGCCCGTAGGCCTCGCGCAGGCGCGTCCACGCTTCCTCGTAATTCCCATAGAGATGCTGGGCCTCGAGCACCACGATATGCATCTCGGGAAGAAAATTGAGGGTTGTGGGATTCTCCGGGCCGGAGGTCAGGATGACCGTGCCCGATTCTGCCGCCGCCGCGAAAGCATGCGAGAGGGACGCGACGTCCTTATCCCGGGCGGGACCTTCGGTGACCTCGATCATCGGCGCCCGATGCCAGGGGAGGTTGGCGAGGAGGGGGTCGGTCCCGCGGCGGATTGCGGCGGGCAAATTGTTCTCGCGCAGATGTCGCGCGACCGCTTCGGGCACCGCGTTCGCATCCTCCACGATGTCCACGGTGCCGCCGACCGTTTCCATGTACCTGGTGAAAACATTTATCCGATGCGCGAGATTGCCTTCGCCGCGCGCCGGAATGAGGTTGCGCTTCGGATTCGACAGACGCGCGGCAACTGCGGTACGGCGGGTTTCGCCGTCGCCCTTCGGCATGCGCTGGCGAATGCGGGCGAGTATGGCGTCCCGCGCGCTCACCGCCGCTCCTTCCAGAGCGCGTGAAAGGTTTTGCCCTCAGGGGCCGGGAAGTCGCGCACCGACGTCCACCCTTGCGCGAGCGGCAGATGCGCAAACCGGCCGGACTTGCGCCCGAACGCGGCGAGCGCGCCCGCCGCGATGCCGGTCGCGAGATGGTAGATCGCGGGTTTGCTCGCAAGAAAGGCCCAGAACTTGAGCCCGCTTCGGTAGGCTGCGGGCGTCAGATGCTGCTCGAACTCCTTCTCCCGCCAGTGACGCATCATTTTGGGCAGAGGAATGCGCATCGGGCACACTTCCTCGCACCGTCCGCAGAACGTCGACGCGTTCGGAAGATGCTTGCTCTTCTCGATGCCGATGAGGGCCGGGGTCACCACGGCTCCGATCGGCCCGGGATAGACCCACCCGTAGGCGTGTCCGCCGATCGACTGATAGACCGGGCAATGGTTGAGGCAGGCACCGCAGCGGATGCAACGGAGCATATCCTGGAACTCGGTGCCGAGCACGTTCGAACGGCCGTTGTCGAGAATGACCACATGATACTCTTCGGGGCCATCCGGATCCCCCGGACGGCGCGGGCCGGTCGACAGCGTCGTATAGTTCGAAAAATCCTGGCCGGTCGCCGAGCGCGCCAGGACGCGCAGGATGGTGGTTGCGTCTTCGAGCGTCGGCACGATCTTCTCGATCGAGGCGAGCACGATGTGCACCTTGGGCAGGGTCTGGGTGAGGTCGCCATTGCCTTCGTTGGTGACAATGATCGAGGTGCCGGTCTCGGCAACGAGGAAATTGGCGCCCGTGATACCGACGTCCGCCTCGAGGTACTTGCGCCTGAGCACCTGCCGCGCTTCCTCGACGAGGGTCGGGATTTCGGTCAAATCGCGATCGGGCGGAAGCCACGGGTGGGCGCGCCGGAAATCGGCTTCGACCTCCTTCCGGGTGAGGTGGATTGCCGGGGCGATGATGTGGCTCGGCCGTTCGTTGCGGAGCTGAATCAGATATTCTCCGAGATCGGTCTCGACCGGCGTCATGCCGCGATCGGCAAGCGCGTGATTGAGATCGATCTCCTCGGAGATCATCGACTTGCCCTTGGTCACGAGCTTGGCGTCGACGCTCCGGCAGATGCCGGCGATGGCCTCGACCGCCTCATCGGCGGTGGCCGCCCAGTGCACGTTGCCCCCCGACTCGATCACTTTCGTTTCGTAGTGCTCGAGATAGAGGTCGAGGTGAGCGAGGACATGGTCCTTGATGTCGCGCGAGATGTCGCGAAGGCCGTCGAACTCGGGAAGATCGTCTCGGGCGTGGGCTCGCTTGGCCACGAAGCGCGGGCCTGTTTCGACCATCGCGTGCTGGAGCTGCGCGTTCGAAAGCGCGCGCTTCGCGTTCGAGGGGAAGAGCTCCGCCGTCTGCTCCACGGTGATCAGACCTCGGCGATCGGCGGCGCCGATGTATTTCCGGCCAGCACCTCGGCGATGTGGCGAACCTTGACGCGAGAACCGAGGCGCTTGAGCTTGCCCGCCATGTTCATGAGGCAGCCGAGATCGCCTGCGAGCAGCGTGTCGGCGCCTGAGTTCACGATATTCGTCACCTTCTTCTCGACCATCTTGTTCGAGATGTCGGGGTACTTGACGCAGAAGGTGCCGCCGAACCCGCAGCACACGTCCGTATCGGTGAGCTCGTTGATCTGAAGCCCACGGACGGTTCTGAGGAGTTCCCGCGGCTGCCGGCTGATGCCGAGCTCGCGTAGCCCAGAGCAGGAATCGTGATAGGTGATCGTGCCTTTATAGGTCGCGTCCACCTTGTCCACGTTCATCACGTCCACGAGAAAGGACACGAGCTCGTAGGTGCGTCCTGCGAGCTCGTCGGCGGCGGCGCGATCGGCCGAGCCCTCCGGAAAGAGTTCGGGATAGTGAACCTTGATCATGCCGGCGCAGGAGCCGGAGGGCGCGACGACGTAGTCGAAGCCCTTGAAGGCGGCGATCACATTGCGGGCAAGCGCGATCGTGTCCCTGCGGTCACCGGAATTGTAGGCAGGCTGCCCGCAGCAGGTCTGGACGGGCGGCGCCTCGACCAAACATCCGGCGTCTTCGAGCAGCTTCGCGGCCGCGAAGCCGATGCTCGGGCGGATGAAATCGACAAGACAGGTGACGAACAGGCCGACGCGGACCCTGGGGTTCATGACGCGCGTTATGAGCGGGGGGACTGGCACCCGCAAGAGGGCAAACTACATCTGCGTCTTGAGGTAGGCGATGATGTCGTCGCGCTCGTTAGCCTTCTTGACCCCCGGATAGGCCATCTTGTTGCCGGGCACGAATATCTTCGGGGACGCGAGATAGGCCTCGAGATTCTCCTCGGTCCACACAAGGCCCTCTTCGCCCACGGCCTTCATGGCGGCTGAATATTCATACCCCTCGACCCCTCCGGCCCTCCGGCCCACGACGCCCTTGAGGTGCGGTCCAACCTTGTTCGTGTCATCGATCGCCGAATGACAGGCGGAGCACATCCGGAACGCCTTTTCGCCCCTGGTAGGGTCGCCGTCGGCCCGCGCCAGGGGAGCGGCCGCGAGAAGGAGGAGAATCGCAAGCACTCTCTTCATCTTTTCGGTCCCCGAGGTTATCTATGGAGCTGATACCATTGCCCTTTGTCCCCGAGTAGAGGCGCCTTCGACGCGCCCAAGGCACGTGCCCCGACCATGCTGAGGATGCCCGAGCCGGATGCCGCCATGATCGCCCGCAGAGGCGAGGTGGCCGCGGCGCTGCGCGCGATCGTGCCGGGGGAGGGTGTGATCGAAACCCCAATCGAGATGCGCGCCTACGAGACGGATGGTCTCACCGCCTACCGCCAGATGCCGCTCCTCGTGGTGCTGCCGTCGACAACCGAGCAGGTCTCGAAAGTCCTGCGCCACTGCTGCGAGAACCGCATCAAGGTCGTTCCACGCGGGGCGGGAACGTCGCTGTCGGGGGGCGCTCTGCCGCTTGCCGATGCCGTGCTCCTTGGTCTCGGCAAGTTCAACCGCATCCTCGACATCGATTATGATAACCGCTGTGTCGTGGCGCAGCCCGGCGTCACCAATCTCGCGATCAGCCAGGCGGTTCAGCATGAGGGGTTCTATTATGCGCCTGATCCCTCATCGCAGATCGCCTGCACGATCGGCGGCAACGTCGCCGAGAATTCGGGTGGCGTTCACTGCCTCAAATATGGCCTCACCGCCAACAACGTGCTCGGTATCGAGATGGTGCTGGTGACCGGCGAGATCGTGAGGCTTGGCGGCAAGCACCTCGACAGCGAGGCTTACGATCTTCTCGGCGTCATGACCGGCTCGGAAGGGCTGCTCGGAGTTGTGACGGAAGTGACTGTGCGGATCCTCAAGAAGCCCGAGACGGCGCGAGCCATTCTCGTCGGCTTTCCATCGAACGAGGATGCTGGACGGTGCGTCGCCGATATCGTCTCGGCGGGGATCATTCCGGGCGGGATGGAGATGATGGACCGGCCTGCGATCAGGGCCGCGGAAGAGTTCGTGCATGCGGGCTATCCTCTCGATGCGGAGGCGCTGCTCATCATCGAGCTCGATGGGCCAAGCGCGGAAGTGGACGCTCTCATCGCGCGCGTCTCCGAAATCGCGCGGACGAACCGCTCGCAATCACTGCGCGTCTCGCAATCGGAGGAGGAACGGCTCGCCTTCTGGGCTGGTCGGAAGGCTGCTTTTCCCGCGGTCGGACGCATCTCGCCCGACTATCTGTGCATGGACGGCACAATTCCCCGAAAGAAGCTACCGGAGGTCCTCAACAAAATGCAGGAGCTCTCGGCAAAGTACGGCCTGAGAGTGGCAAATGTCTTTCACGCGGGCGACGGCAATCTGCATCCGCTCATCCTGTTCGACGCCAACGATGCCGACGAGCTCGACCGGGCCGAACGTTTCGGGGCCGACATCCTCAGGCTCTGCGTGAGGGTGGGCGGCGTGCTCACCGGCGAGCACGGTGTGGGCATCGAGAAGCGCGACCTCATGCCGGAGATGTTCTCGAAGGCCGACCTCGACCAGCAGCAACGGCTCAAATGCGCCTTCGATGCGGAGGGCCTGCTCAACCCCGGCAAGGTGTTTCCGGTGCTGCGCCGCTGCGCCGAGCTCGGGCGCCTGCATGTCTCGCGCGGAAAAATGCCCTTTCCCGACCTGCCGCGGTTCTGAGCGATGGACCAGGTCTTGCGGCCTCGCGACGAGGCCGAGCTCGTCGCCGCCATTGAGGGTGCGATCGGGGCGGGCGTGCCGCTCGAGGTCGTGGGATCGGGGACGAAGCACGCGCTCGGCCGGCCCATGCAGACCGGAGCGACACTCGATCTGTCCGCCTTTACGGGCATCTCGCTTTACGAATCGGACGAGCTCGTGATCACCGCAGGCGCCGCGACCCCGCTCTCGGACATACAGGAGGCCGTCGCGTCACGAAACCAGATGCTCGCCTTCGAGCCGCCCGACTTCTCGCGACTCCTCGGCAGCCGTCATGCTGGAACCATCGGGGGCGTCTTGGCCGCGGCTCTCTCCGGCCCGCGGCGGCTCAAGGCCGGCGCGGTCCGAGACCACGTCCTTGGGACATCATGCGTCTCGGGCCGAGGCGAGGCATTCAAAGCCGGCGGGCGCGTGGTCAAGAACGTTACCGGCTACGATCTCCCGAAACTCATGGCCGGATCGTTCGGTACGCTCGCCGCGCTCACGTCCGTCACGTTCAAGGTGATGCCGCGGCCCGAGAGCGAGGAGACGCTCTCATTCGCGGGTCTCGACGACGCGGCCGCTATCCGGCTGATGAGCGCGGCGATGCAGTCCTCGGCCGAGGTCTCGGCCGCCGCGCACCTCCCGGCCGATGTTGCGCCCTCGTTCGGCCTCTCGACCGCCGCCACTCTTCTACGGCTCGAGGGACTGAAGCCGTCGATCGATCACCGGCGCGACATTCTTGTGAAGCTCCTGAAGGATAGGGGCGCTCCGGATGTTCTCGATGCACCGCTCTCGCGTGAGATGTGGGCCGGCATTCGCGACGTCCAGCCTTTCGCCCAGTCCCGCCGCGCCGTGTGGAGGATCTCCGTGCCGCCGACGGATGGCGCCGCGACGCTCGAGCGCATCAGGCGGCGCGGGGTGGACGTGAGCGGGTACTATGACTGGGCCGGTGGGCTGATCTGGGCCGATGTTCCGGCGACTGATGATGCGTGTGAGATGGCCATCCGATCCGCCTTCGGCAGCGGCCACGCAACACTCATCCGCGCGCCGGAGCACGTCCGTTCCCATGCTGGCGTGTTCCAGCCCCAGGAGAGAGCGCTTTCCGAGCTCACGAAGCGTGTGAAAGCTGCATTCGATCCCGAAGGCGTGCTCAATCTCGGCCGCATGTATCGGGGGGTGTGATGAGGGGAGGTGGACAGCTTATCTCCATCGTCATCCCGGCGAAAGCCGGGACCCACCCATCCCCACTCACGACGCCCGATCATTATCCCGTCTCGGACCAAAATGGGTCCCGGCTTGCGCCGGGATGACGAGAGCATCTCGAGTCAAGCATCCCCATGCAAACCAACTTCACCGCCGAGCAGCTCGCCGATCCCAAGATCGCCACCGCCAACGCGATCCTGCGCAAGTGCGTGCATTGCGGCTTCTGCACCGCGACCTGTCCGACTTATGTGCTTCTCGGCGATGAGCTCGATAGCCCGAGAGGCCGCATCTACCTCATCAAGAACATGCTCGAGAAGGGCGAAGCCGCGACCCCCGAAACCGTCAAGCACATCGATCGCTGCCTTTCCTGCCTCTCCTGCATGACCACCTGTCCCTCGGGCGTCCACTACATGCACCTCGTCGACGATGCGCGCGTTCACATCGAGAAGACCTACCGGCGTCCGCTCTTCGACCGGCTGTTGCGCGACGCGCTCGCGTATGTCATGCCGCGACCCGCGATCTTTCGCGCTACGTTGAAAGCGGCGCAACTCGCCAAGCTGATCGGGCGCCTTGCGGGCGCGCTCGGCATCGAGCCGATCGCGGCGCTTTTCGATCTGGTCCCAGCCGCGGCTCCCTCAAGCGAAGATATCGGCCGTCCCGGAACATATCCCGCCGCCGGCCGCCGTCGCCGGCGTGTGGCGCTCCTGCGCGGATGCGTGCAGAGCGTGCTCGATCCCGCCATCAACGCAGCCGCCATTCGGCTGCTCAACAGACATGGAGTCGAGGTGGTGGTCACCGAGGGCGAAAGCTGCTGCGGATCGCTTACTCATCATCTCGGCAAGGATGAGGACGCGCTCGCCCGCGCCAGGCGTTCGATCGACCGCTGGATCGCCGCCGAGGTCGATCAAGTGATCGTGACGGCATCCGGATGCGGAACGACGATCAAGGACTACGGCCACATGCTGCGTCTCGACCCGGCCTATGCCGGGAAAGCCGAGCGCGTCTCCGCGACGACGAGGGATATCTCCGAGGTCCTGGTTGAGCTCGACCTTCCTGCCGTGTCTCCGCCGCGGGCCCTCAGGGTTGCCTATCACTCGGCCTGCTCCATGCAGCATGGCCAGCAGGTCCGCGAAGAGCCCAAGATGCTTCTCTCGAATGCCGGTTTCGAGGTGGTGGATGTCCCTGAAGGCCATATCTGCTGCGGCTCGGCCGGAACCTACAACATCCTGCAGCCCGAACTGGCGCGGCGGCTGCGCGACCGCAAGGTCGCCAACATCGAATCGACCAAGCCCGACGCGATTGCGACCGGCAACATCGGCTGCATCACGCAGATCGCCGGGGGCACCGACATCCCGATCGTGCACACGGTCGAGCTCCTCGATTGGGCTTATGGCGGTCCCGTGCCGCGCGCCCTTGGCGATAAGGAGAGGTAGCGTAATGACAATGTCGTTACATCCCGCTATGCTGCAGGCTACAGAGGAGGAACGACTATGCGATCTTCATCGACGCCCCCGCGGGAAAGTCTCAATCTCCGCATCAGAGCGGAGGATCGTGGCCTCATCGATCGGGCCGCGCGGCTGGCAGGCAAGACCAGAACGGATTTTGTTCTCGACGCGGCAAAGCGCATGGCTGAGGAGACGCTCCTCGATCGCGCCATGATTCAGGCCGAGCCGGACGCCTTCTCGGCCTTCATCAAGCGCCTCGACGCGCCGGCCAGGCCCAATCCCAGGCTCCGGAAGTCTCTCCGATCACGTCCTCCCTGGGATGATTATTGAGACTTTCACCTCCTGAGCCGCTCGGCGAACAGCACGACGTCGTAGATTTCGAGTCTGGCGTCAGATCGCTGGACGAATGGCTGAGGCGTCGCGCCCGGGCCAATCAGGTGAGCGGCGCCTCGCGCACCTTTGTTGCTTGCGAGGGTCGGCGCGTCGCAGGCTACTACGCGGTGGCATCTGGAGCGGTCGCCATTTCTTCCACCACCGCCAGGCTCCGGCGAAACATGCCGGACCCCGTTCCGGTGGTTCTGCTGGGCCGGCTCGCCGTCGATCGTCGATATCAGGGGGCGGGCATCGGCCGGGCATTGTTCCGCGATGCGGCACAACGCATTTCGGAGGCAGCCGACATGATCGGCATCCGAGGCATCCTGGTTCATGCGATCTCGCAGGACGCTAAGCGATTCTACGAAGCTCTCGGATTCGAACCGTCTCCGCTCGATGAGATGACCTTGATGGTGACGCTGAAGGATGTAAGAGCGGTGCTGGGCGAGGCCGACTGAACGGCATCCGACGCTCGTGGAGGGGAGAGCGAAATGGCGAGAATGCCGAGAGGGGTGAGCTTCACCGAACGGCCGAAGCGGGGGTACGAGCGGGTGCTGACGCCCGAGGCCGTTGTGTTCGTCGCCGATCTCCACCGCAGATTCGAGGGACGGCGGCGGGAGCTGCTCAAGCGGCGGGTCGAGCGCCAGAAGCTCTTCGACGCCGGCGCGCTACCCGATTTTCTGCCCGAAACGCGGGCCATCCGCGAAGGGAAATGGATCGTCGGCCCCATTCCTGCCGACCTCCAGGATCGCCGCGTCGAGATCACCGGGCCGACCGACCGCAAGATGGTCATCAACGCGCTCAATTCGGGCGCCCGCGTCTTCATGACCGATTTCGAGGACGCCAATTCGCCGACCTGGGACAATATGATCCAGGGCCAGATCAATCTCATGGACCGCTGGTCCGGCTGCCTTGATTTCACCGATCCCGAGACGGGCAAGTCCTACGCCCTGACCGACCAGCCGGCGGTTGTCCTCGTGCGTCCGCGCGGCTGGCATCTTCCCGAAGCCCACATGCTGGTCGAGGGCGATCCGGTCGCGGGGGCGCTCTTCGACTTCGGCCTCTACTTCTTCCACAATGCGAAACC
>JBJMRA010000194.1:0-25380 GCA_045802365.1 Hyphomicrobiales bacterium
AACGGTGAAGATCCGCCTGCGAGCGCGGTGCTGGACGAGCGGCATCCCTGGTACCCGCTGATCCATCACTGGATCACCCTCATGTATTCGGTCGAGCCCGCCGAGGTGTCGACCCTCGATGCGGCGCGTTACGAGGATACGCACATCAACCTCCCGGTCCGCGACGGATACGGAGCGCTGATTGCGAAGCTCGGGGCAGGACTGCCGATCAGAACCGGAACGGCGGTACGGACCGTCACCACTGAACGCGGGCGTGTAGTCATCGAGACCGAGGCTGGAACCCTGACCGCCAAAGCGGCGGTGATCGCAGTGCCGGCGCGGGCCATCCAGATGGGGAGACTGACGATCAGGCCCGAGATCGCGCCCGATCTCGTCCAGGCTTATGAAGACGTCCCGATGGGCTGGTACGAGAAGGTCGGCATCGTGTTCGACCGGGCAATCTCCGACCCAATCGAGATCCCTTATGCCGACATCTTCGACCCGGTGTCGCCTGAGACTCGGCCGCTCAATTTCGAAGTCCATCCGTTCGGTCGGCCGATCGCGATTGGGCACATGGCGGGCGATCTCGCACGCGACCTGGCCGGGGCAGGGGAGCAGGCGATGATCTCCTTCGCGATTGACACGCTGGCCAAGGCCTATGGTGGCGACATCCGGCACAAGGTCGTGAGATCGGCCGTCACGCGCTGGTCTGCCGATCCCTATATCAACGGGGGCTATTCGTGCGCGAGGCCCGGGCGCGCCGACGCGCGGAAGCGATTTTCGGACCCGATCCATGATCGCGTGTTCCTGGCTGGAGAGTATGTCCACAGATCCGCCATGGCGACGGCGCACGGCGCCTACGAGACGGGCATAGCCGCCGCAACACAGGCGATCCGGGCAGCGGGGCTCGATGCTCCGGAGCCTGATCCGCTCTGGATTCCAGGGCCTCGTTGATGGACATCGAAAGGCCCGCTCCCTATATGCAGGCGCGGGGTCGAGCGGTTCGTCAGCCGGGTGAGGATTCGAAATGCCTTGGAACAAGGACGGCAATTGGCAAGGCGGAAGCCGCGGCCCCTGGGGTCAGGGACCGAGCGGACCGTCAGGGGGCGGACGAGGCCCGACGCCGCCTGATCTCGACGAACTCATCAGGCGCGGCCAGGACAGCCTAAAAGGTATGCTGCCGCCCGGCGGCCGCAGCACATGGCTCATTCCGCTCATCCTGGTGCTCGCTCTCATCGCCTACAACAGCATCTACCAGGTTCAGGCTGACGAGCGCGGCGTCGTCCTCCGCCTTGGCCATTATTCGCGGACGGCCAATCCAGGACTGCACTTTGCTGTTTGGCCGATCGAGAAGATGGAGATCCTCCCGGTCGAAGCCGAAAACCAGACGCCGATCGGAAACACGCAAAACGAAGGCCTGATGCTGGCCGGAGACCAGAATCTCGTCGACATTCGCCTGACCGTGCTCTGGAAGATCAAAAATCCGGAAGAGTACCTGTTCAACATCCGCGAGAAGGAAGATCTCGTGAAGGGCGTCGCAGAAAGCGCCATGCGCGAGATCGTCGGGCGCACCCCGGCGGAAGTGATCAGGACAACCGGCCGATTGGCGGCACAGGACCAAGTCTTGAGCATAACGCAGTCGACGCTCGACGCCTACGACGCCGGCATCCTCATCACCGGCATCAAGCTCGAGAAGGCCGATCCGCCGTCCGAGGTGCTCGACGCCTTCGAAGAGGTCCAGCGCGCCGAGCAAGATCAGGCAAGGTCGATCAACGAAGCCGATCAGTATTCGAATCAAAAGCGTCAGGCCGCCGAGGGAGAAGGGGCGCGCATCGTCGAGGATTCGAAAGGCTACAAAGCGCGGGTGGTTCTCGAGGCGCAAGGCGAAGCGCAGCGCTTCAGAGAAGTATACGAGCAATATGCCAAAGCGAAGGACGTCACCCGCGAACGGCTCTTCCTCGAAACTCTCGAGAACGTGCTCGGGCAAGCCAACAAGATCATCATCGAAGGAGATGCCGGACAAGGCGTGGTGCCCTACCTGCCGCTTCCCGAGGTCGAGAAGCGGCGGGACCAGTCGCCCGATTCGGGCCAGATGCTGAAGCAGGGAGCAATCCAGCAATGAAGTTCTTCAAGTCGGGAGGCATCGTGCTGCTGATCGCGGCGGCGTTCCTGCTCTATACAGGCACGTTCGTCGTCGACGAGCGCGAGAAGGCCCTCGTCATGCGCTTTGGCGATATCAATCGCATCGTCGAGAAGCCCGGCCTTTATTTCAAAATCCCGATCGCCGACACGATCGTGCCGATCGAAGATCGGCTCGTCATGTGGACGAGCCCCGACAAGAGCGTGCAGGTCGTCGATGGCAGGCGCTATCTCGTCGACGCCCTCACCATGGCGCGGATCGGAAATGCCCAGAAGTTCCGGGAGGCGGTTGGCGCCGATCTTGCGCGGGCCCGCGACCGCATCGAAACCCGTCTCGATGCGGCCCTTCGGCAGACCTACGGCAAGCGAACGTTCGAATCCGCGCTCTCGAAGGAACGCAACGACATGATGCGCGAGATCCGCGATCAGGTCCGCGGCGAGGCCTCCAATATCGGCATCGATATCGTCGATGTCCGCATCCTGAGAACCGATCTCATGGAGGAGGTGCTCAAGAACACCTACGACCGCATGAGCTCGGAGCGGCTCGCTGAAGCCAAGGACCTGAGGGCGCGCGGCGAGGCGCGCAAGACGAGGATGATCGCCGAAGCCGATCGCGCCTACACGGAGCGGATCGCCGATGCCCGCCGTCAGAGCGAGATCATTCGGGGCGAGGGCGACGCCGAGCGGATTCGCGTCTTCGCCGACGCCTTCCAGCGCGATCCGGATTTCTTCGCCTTCTACCGGTCGATGCAGGCTTATGCGAAGAGTCTCGCGACTCCGGGCACCACGCTTGTGCTCAAGCCCGATTCGCAATTCTTCAAATACTTCGGGACGCAGAAGCAAGGAGACCAGGTGACGCCCGCGCAGACGACGCGGCAGAACCAGGCGCTCGCGCCTGCCCAGGTCCAGACCGAAGCCAAGAGCGAACCTCAGGCAGGGCCTCAGCCCGCGCAGCAATGAACGAACTCGTGACCGCCGCCGGTCTTGTCTTCGTGATCGAGGGTCTTCTTTACGCCTTCGTTCCGGGTCATCTCAAATATATGATGCGGGCCATGCAGCAGGTTCCCGAGGAGACGCTGCGGATCGGCGGCGTGGCGGCGATGGCGGTCGGCGTCGCCATCGTCTGGATGGCGACGAGCCTGCTCGCCGGCCCCTGATTTCCAACCGCGAAACGGCGGAGAACGACTAAGTTACTGACCCGGACGGAGAGAGACGATGCGGTTCGATGCACGGTTAATTCGCAGCCTCGCGGCGACGGCGGTCGCGATCCCGCTCGCCTTTGGCGCGTTCGCGCCGGCGGGGCGCGCGCAGAGCCCGAACTTGCTGCTCCAGCTACCCTCGGTTGCCAATCTGGTCGAAAAACTCTCGCCGGCTGTCGTCGACATCTCGACCACCCAGAAATCCGAGAGCGCCGGCGCCGATCTCAAGCTGCCCGAACTCTCTCCTGACGTTCCGTTCCGCGATCTCTTCGAGGACTGGCTGAAGCGCCAGCGGCCCGGGCGCGGCGGAGGCGCGCCGGAGCCCAGGACGGTGGCCTCTCTCGGCTCGGGCTTCGTGATCGATTCTTCCGGTATTATCGTGACCAACAACCACGTCGTCGAGGACGCAGAGTCGATCCAGGTGAATTTCAGCGACGGCAGCAAGCTCACCGCCGAACTCGTCGGGCGCGACACCAAGACCGATCTCGCCGTCCTGAGAGTCAAGCCGCCAAAACCTCTCGCCTTCGTCGTCTTCGGCGACTCCGACAAGGTCCGCGTCGGCGACTGGGTGCTGGCGATCGGCAATCCTTTCGGCCTCGGCGGATCGGTATCGCTCGGCATCATCTCGGCGCGCAATCGCGACATCAATGCCGGTCCTTATGACGATTTCATCCAGACCGACGCTGCAATCAACAAGGGCAATTCGGGCGGTCCCCTCTTCAATCTCGCGGGCGAGGTGATGGGCATCAACACCGCGATCTACTCGCCCTCAGGCGGCTCGGTCGGCATAGGCTTCGCCGTCCCCTCCGACACTGCCAAGAACGTCGTCGACCAGCTCCTCCAATTCGGCGAGACCCGCCGCGGCTGGCTCGGCGTCCGGATCCAGTCGGTCACCGACGAACTCGCCGAAGGGCTCGATCTCGGCAACGTGCATGGCGCTCTAGTCGCCGAAGTCACGCCTTCGGGTCCCGCCGAGAAAGCGGGAATCCATGCCCGCGACGTGATCATCGAGTTCGATGGGCGGCCGGTCAAGGATATGAAGGACTTGCCGCGCATCGTCGCCGATACGGCGGTCGGCAAAAAGGTGCCGGTCAAGGTGATGCGCGACGGCAAGCCGGTCGAGGTCACGGCCGAAGTGGGCCGGCTCGAAGATGGCGAGAAGCTCGCTTCCGCCCAGATGCCGACCAGCGTCGATTCCGGTGAAGCCAAGGCGCTCGGCATGACAATGTCGATCCTCTCAGACGAGCAGCGGCAGAAATTCAACGTCGATGCCGAGGTCAAGGGCGTGGTCGTGACGGAGGTGGATCCGAACGGCCCGGCTGCCGAGAAACGGATCGAGCCAGGCGATGTCATCACCGAGGCGGGCCGGAAGCCGGTCACCAATCCGGGCGATGTGCCGGCGCAGGTGAAGGATGCCGAGAACAGCAAAAAGAGCTCAGTGCTGCTCTATATCGCGAAAGCCGGCAAGCAGAGCGACATGCGCTTCATCGCCATCAAGATCAAATAGGCTTCGCGAACTCCTCGCGCCGGTAGCCCTGGAGATAGAGAAGGGCCGTGAGGTCGCCGTGGTCGATGATTACCGGGGCGCTCGCCTTGACCTTCGGCTTGGCCCGGAAGGCGACCCCGAGCCCGGCCGCCGCGAGCATGGGAATGTCGTTGGCGCCATCGCCCACCGCGATTGCGTCCTCGGGTGAGATTGCCATCTCGGCCGTGATCTGCCGAAGCGCATTGAGCTTGGCTGCTTGGCCGAGAATCGGCTCCCGGGCCTTCCCCGTGAGTTTGCCACTCTCGAGCAACAGCTCGTTGGCGCGATGCTCGTCGAAGCCGAGCCGTTCCGCCACGTGCGATGTGAACTGGATGAACCCGCCCGACACGAGCGCCGTTCGTGCGCCGTGCGCCTTCATAGTGGCGATGAGCTCGGAGCCTCCGGGCGTGAACGTGAGCCGCCCTTCGATGATCTCGGATATGCGGGCGCTCTCCAATCCTGCCATCAGCGCGAGACGTTCACGAAGAGCTCCCTCGAAATCAAGCTCGCCCGCCATCGCGCGCGCCGTGATCGCCATGATCTTGGGCCCCACTCCGGCGAGGAGTCCGAGTTCGTCGATGCACTCCTCACCGATCATCGTCGAATCCATGTCGGCGATGAGGAGCTTCTTCCTTCGGTTCGCCGCCGGAAGGACGGCAACGTCGACGGGTCTCGTTGCGATGCGCTGCAGCACCTCCGTTATGCGAGGCGATGATGGGAGTTGCCATTGTATGGCTTCAGTTTCTGCAAGCCACCTCGGGCGAGAGCCTAGTATGGCGGTTACGTCTTGAACCAAGCCGTCGTCGATTGCCCGCGAACCCGGTGCTGCTATGAGTACGGCGACGGAGTCCACCGCGACGATGCCCCTACCGAAGCGCGCGCTGCTTATCGCAGGGCCGACCGCGAGCGGCAAGTCGGCGCTCGCCCTCGAGCTTGCACGCGAGCGGAACGGCGTCGTCATCAACGCCGACTCGATGCAGGTCTATCGCGAGCTTCGCATCCTGACGGCACGGCCCACGCCCGAGGAGGAGGCGCTGTCGCCGCATCGTCTCTACGGACAGATCAGCGGCTTCGAGCCGTGGTCGGTCGCACTGTGGCTGGAAGCGGCGCGGCGGGAAATCGAGGCGGCCTGGGCCGCCGGAATGCTGCCGGTCGTGGTCGGGGGGACCGGGCTCTACTTCAAGGCGCTCGAACGCGGACTGGCCGACATTCCGCCGATCCCCGACGCGATTCGCGCAAAGTGGCGCCGGGCGGAAGGTGATCTCCATTCCGCGCTTCGCGCATGCGACCCCGAGAGCGCCTCGAGGCTTAAGCCCAACGATCGTCAGAGAATCATCCGCGCGCTCGAGGTGGTCGAGGGAACGGGGGAGCCCATGAGCTTCTGGCGATCTGGCAGGAATGGCACCGCCATTCTTGCGGATGCCGAGATCGAGCGGCGGCTCGTCATCCCGGAACGCGGCGGGCTCTACCGCCGGGCGGAGATGCGGTTCGAGAAGATGATTGCATCGGGCGCGCTCGAGGAGGTGCGGGATCTTGTCGCCTTGGGCATTCCACCGACCCAGCCGATCATGAAGGCGATCGGGATCCCTCAGCTTGCGGCACATCTCAAGGGCGAGATCGCGCTTGATGAAGCCGTTCGGCTTGCCAAGACCGCGACCCGCCGATACGTCAAACGCCAGCTCACCTGGTGGCGGCATCAGGGCATCGCGTGGGCCAACACGGACTGACAATGATCAATCTCATTATCGTTGTGTTGAGCGTTGTTCTCCCTCTCTTGCATCTGCGCCTGAGCAGAGCGCCAGTGACCAAGTTACGGGTTGTTCGGTTGCTGCTCGTCTACGCGTTTGCGTTCGATATCGGAGTCATCGGCTTCCTACTCGGGTTCATTCCGCATGTCTTCTTCCCCGACGAGGCTGCCGATCGGATCGGCTGGGCGCGAGGAAGTCCGTTCGAGTTCGAGGTCGGGTTCCACGACGGCGCCTGGGGCATTCTCGGGTTCTTATGCATCTGGTTCGGGGGCTTGTTCTGGTACGCGACCGGGGTCGGCTGGTCGTTCTTCCTGATTGGAGCCACATACGGGCACATTCGCGAAGCGCTTCAGCAGGGCAATTTCGCCCCGTATAACTTCCTCACAATCTTCTCGGATGGGTTCATCGCCATATGGCTGTTGCTGCTGCTCGTCCTTCACCACCGCTGGGCCGGCGAGTTGGAGCCTATTGCTCGAGGAAGTCCGCGCATTTCGGAGCCGGAACAGCGCCCCAGGGCATGATCGGTACGCTCGATGTCGAGTTCTGGGGGCTGCCCTCGATGAGCTTGTCGGTGTAGCTCAGGTACACGAGCACGTTGCGCTTTGCGTCGCATCCCCGGACGATGTGCATCTTTTTGAAGAACAGCGATCTTCGCTGGCGATAGACCTCGGCTCCCTGCTCGAATTTCCCTTTGAAGGCGACCGGCCCAACCTGGCGGCACGCAAGCGAGGTCTCGGAGCGTTCTTCAGCGAAGCCCGCCCAGCCCGCCCAGCCACCGATCTCCGGAACCGTGAAGTGGCAGGCGACGCCCTCGATCAGGGGATCGTCGATCGCATAGGTGGCGAGCTTCGCGTCGGGCGAGAGCATGCGCCAAACCGTGGTCTTCTTGAATATGAGCTCGGGATCGTCGGCCTCCTCGGCGCGGGCTCCGAGTGCAAGCAGTCCGAGGATCAAGAGAAGCGCTAAAAGTCGATACATCGTCTGGCCCCTTTGTTCCGCAAGAACCGTAGATGGCCCGCTCCGCGGCCCGTTCAAGCACCCTCGTTGAGCCGCACAAGGCCCGCCTCGAGATCGGCGATCAAATCCTGCGGGTCCTCGAGCCCGATATGGAGGCGGATCGCGGGGCCCGGCGCAGTCCAGGGCTTCGCTGTCCGGTGAGGCTTGAAGGGTACGGCGAGACTGTCGAAGCCGCCCCAGGAATACCCCATCCCGAAGAGCTCGAGGCCATCGAGCATGCGTGCGACCGCCGCGTCCGAGAAGGGCGCGAGCACGATCGAAAAGAGGCCGGACGCGCCCGAGAAGTCTCGCCTCCAGATACCGTGGCCGGGGGCGCCTGGAAGAGCGGGGTAGAGCACTTCGGCGACCTCCTTCCGGGACCGCAGCCATTCGGCCACGCTGAGGGCGCTTCTCATTTGCCGCTCGAGTCTCACCTCGATCGTCCTCAGGCCCCGGAGCGTCAGGAACACGTCGTCCGGCGCGGCATGCTGCCCGAGCGTGCCGTGCGCCTCGGCAAGACGGGGCCAAGCAGTTTCAGTGCAGGTGACCGCCCCCATCATCACGTCGGAATGACCGGAGATGTATTTGGTGGCGGCATGCACGGACACGTCGCAGCCGTTGCCGAAGGCATCGAAGTAGAGGCCGCCCGACCATGTGTTGTCGAGGATGACGATGCAGTTCCGGGCGTGCGCCGCGGCCGCGATCGCCGGGACATCCTGGACTTCCATGGTCTGGGAGCCCGGGCTTTCGCAGTAGACAACCCGCGTATTGTCGCGGATGAGGTTCGCGATGCCGGCGCCGATCACGGGGTCGTAATATGTAGTCTCGATGCCGTAATCCTTGAGGAGGGTGTCGCAGAAGTGACGGGCGGGCGCATAGACCGCATCGGTCATGAGGAGGTGATCGCCGGATTTGAGGAAGGCGAGGAGCGCGGTCGTGACCGCGGCAAGCCCCGATCCGCAGATCTTGGCATCGTGCCCACGTTCGAGAACCGCGATCGCCTTCTCGAGCGCCCGAACCGTCGGCGTGCCGCGACGTCCGTAGAGATAGGGCTGCTTGCGGGCCAGCAGAGCTTCCGTGGTCGGAAAAAGGATGGTCGAGGCGTGATAGACGGCGGGGGAGATCATGCCATGTTCGGAAAACTCCCGTCCCGCATTGGCAAGCTCCGTCGCACGACGGAATTTCTTCGATCCGGCCGGAGGCTTCTTCATAGGTTGCGCCATAGCACGACCGCCGGAAAAACCGGAAGGAAGCGGCTCGCCATGGCTCTTGCGAGAACGAGAGTGAGGAGATAGCAAGCCCGCGGCCGCAAGGAGCACGTAATGGAGTCCGCCAAGCGGGTCGCCCACAGCCGGGATTGGATCAAGGGCGCGACCGGCGACTGGGAAATCGTGATCGGCATGGAGGTACATGCGCAGATCCTGTCGAAGTCGAAACTCTTCTCAGGCGCTTCCGCCGAATTCGGCGGGGAGCCCAACGATCACGTCTCGATCGTCGATGCGGCGATGCCGGGCATGTTGCCGGTCATCAACGCGTTTTGCGTGGAGCAGGCGGTTCGCACCGGCCTCGGCCTAAAGGCCAAGATCAACACGCGCTCGGTGTTCGATCGGAAGAATTATTTCTACCCCGATTTGCCGCAGGGTTATCAGATATCCCAGTACAAACAGCCGCTGGTCGGCGAGGGCATCGTCCTGATTGAGGTCGAGCCCGGCAAACCGATCGAGATCGGCATCGAGCGGCTCCATGTGGAGCAAGACGCAGGCAAGAGCATGCATGACCAGCATGCAAGTATGAGCTTTGTCGACCTGAACCGCTCGGGGGTCGGTCTCATGGAGATCGTATCGAAGCCCGATATGCGCTCGGCCGAGGAAGCCAAAACCTATGTCGGAAAGCTTCGCCAGATCATGCGGTATCTCGGGACCTGCGACGGGAACATGGAGGAGGGCTCGCTCCGGGCGGACATCAATGTTTCGGTCCGGCGGCCGGGCGGACCATTCGGAACACGGTGCGAGATCAAGAACGTGAACTCGATCCGCTTCATGGGCCAGGCCATCACCTACGAAGCCAAACGGCAGATTGGCCTCCTCGAGGACGGCGGCACGGTCGAGCAGGAGACCCGGCTCTTCGACGCAAGAAAAGGCGAGACCCGCTCCATGCGCTCCAAGGAAGAAGCGCACGATTATCGCTACTTTCCCGATCCCGATCTCCTGCCTCTCGAGCTCGAGGAGGATTGGATCGAGCGCATCCGGCTCGGCCTGCCCGAGCTGCCGGACGCCAAGGAAGCCCGTTTCGTCAAGGACTATCGGTTGACGCCTTACGATGCGGCCGTTCTCGTGGCCGAGCGGACCACGGCGGATTACTTCGAGGCGGCGGCGCGCGGGCGCGACGGCAAATCCGCAGCCAATTGGGTCGTGAACGAGCTCTTCGGGCGCTTGAACCGCGAGGGCAAAAGTATTGAAAATGCTCCTATTTCCGCCGATCAGCTGGGGGAGCTGATCGACCTCGTGTCGGAGGGACTCATCTCCGGCAAGATCGCCAAGGATGTGTTCGAGATCCTGTGGTCAGAAGGCGGGCGGGCGCGCGATATCGTCGAGAGCAGGGGACTGAAGCAGGTCACGGATACCGCCGCAATCGAGAGGACCGTCGATGACGTGATCGCCTCCAATCCCGACAAAGTCGTGCAGGCAAAGGCCAAGCCGAGCCTCGCCGGCTGGTTCGTAGGTCAGGTGATGAAAGCAAGCGGCGGCAAGGCCAACCCGCAGACGGTAAACGAGCTCGTACGCCGCAGGCTCGGCCTCTGATCTTAGAAAAACACAACGCACCCCGTAGGTTAGGCCTATTCCCGTCGGCGGGCGCACAGGCTATAATCCGCCTCCGGAGTGACTGGGGCAGGGCGCTCGACGGCGCGGTCGGAGGTGACGGATGGGCAAGTTGGCCGGAAAGGCTGCGAAGAAGGCAGCCGGGAGGAAGCTCGTGTCTGCGCGCCCTTTGGCGCGGAGCCGGATCAAGAAGCCCGAGAGGTCTCGCTCATCTTCCGGAAACGGCACCGTGCCTGTCAATAAGGAACGCTTCACTCTCCACGGTTTTGCGCTCTCCGGACCGACCTATACTGTCGCGCTCATGCTGAACCTCTGTCATCACCCTTATTCCTACATCCACGTCAACCTTCGGGAGAACGCCCAGAAGGAACCGGACTATCTGGTCAAGAATCGGTACGGTCAGGTTCCCTGCCTTCGCGATGGACAGGTCTTTCTCTGCCAGTCGGCGGCCATACTCGAGTACCTGGCCGAGACGTTGCACAAGTTCGACGCAAAGACCGCGTCGGAAAAGCACCGGATGCGGGAATGGCTGTTCTGGATGTGGGATCGATTGGCGATCCCGGTGTTCCGGCTCCGTCAGCGCGCCCGTGGCTTCCGCCAGTTCGGGGATGAGGTGAGATCGATGTACGATGCGGAAGCGCGCTCGAGCTTGGCGCTGCTCGAGCATGAGCTTGTACGATCAGAATGGTTGGTCGGGAAGAAGCCGACGATCGCCGACATCGCCGCTTATGGCGTCGTTCGCTTTGCGCATGAGGCCGGCGTCGACATCGGCGCCTATTCGCGCATTGTGGACTGGAAGCGGCGCTTCGAGGCTCTTCCGGGGTTCGCCACTCCCGAGCAGAGCCTTCCTCTCGAGAGCCGCCTGATCTAGGTATGGTTGAGGCCGCTTTTGACTGATGAAGGGAACTCCTCGGCGGAGGATTCGGCGAGAGCCAGACGGCAGCGATTGAGGCGCGAGGCACGGCTCAACGCTCTGGGCGTAGATTCCGAGCGACTGGCCGAAGCGGCGCCCGAGCCGCCACCTGTTGGAGCGGCAGAGGAACCGATTCCCGCTCGCTCGGAACCGTTTCCCCCGGCTTTCGATACGCTTCCGCCTCCTCGCGCTGAGCCTGAGCCACGCGTTGTCGAGCCGGGCGCGGCGAGCGACCAGCCGCCTCGTCGAAGAAGGAAGCGCGGTCGCCTCGCCTGCCTGATCGGGATGTTGCTCGGGGTCCTCGGCCTGGTCGCGGGCAGGCTCGGCGTATTGTGGATCTCCTTTGACGTGTTCGCGCAGTTCACCTTGCAGTTCCTCGCCGTGACGCTCTCCTTCCTGATCGGCTATTTCATGCCCAGGGCGCGGGTGCTTGCGGCGATCACGCTCCTCATCCTGTGCCTCGTGGCAATCGGTATCTGGCCGCAGGTGCAAAGCCGGAGCACGGCAGCGGCGGCGAGCCCCAAGGAGCGCTCACTCAGGGTCATGAGTTTCAATACGAGACTCGCATCACAGAATGGCGAGGCCGTCGCCGAGGAGATTCTGCGGGATGCTCCCGATATCGCCATCCTGATCGAGTTCGGCGAGCACAAGCGGGGCGCTCTCGAGAAGCTCAAGGCCTCCTACCCCTATCAGGCCGACTGCCTCGCGGCGCCCGAATGCTACATGGCGATCGTCGCCAAAGCGCCGATGTCGAATGTCGAATCGCGCACGGGTTGGGAGGGTCCTCCCCTCATCCGAGCGACGCTCGGGCCCGAATCGGGAAACGTGACGGTGATCGGCGTCCACACGATCAGGTTCCCTCATCAACGGGCGCAGCTCAGGCAAATCAATGCGCTGACCCGCTATCTCGATGACATGGAGGGGCCGGTCATCCTAGCGGGAGACTTCAACGCCACCCCGTTCTCGCGTCTTCTCAACACCTTCGCGGAGCGCAGCCGGATGACGCGGTTGACGTATTATCCGACCTGGCCGGCGTGGCTTAGGCTGCCGCAGCTCGCGATAGACCACGTCTTTATCGGGCGCGGAATGAGGGAGACCGAGACGCCGCGCATCGGCGGAAATGCCGGTTCCGACCACTATCCGGTGATTGCCGAAGTCGCCGTCTCGCCGCCTTAATCGGAGGAGCATCCATTGAACCTAGCCGGACATCGCTCGCACGCCGCCCTTATGGATGGGATCTACCGGCGCGAACGGCATATCTACGATCTCACCCGCAGCTATTTCCTTCTCGGGCGCGACCGATTGATCGAGGAGCTTGCGCCTCCGCCCGGCGGGTCGGCGCTCGAAATCGGATCGGGGACCGGGCGCAATCTGATCAAGGCGGCCATTCGGTATCCCGGAGTCACCTTCTTTGGAATAGACATCTCTAGCGAGATGTTGAAGACCGCACGCCGGGCAATCTCAGCGACCGCAGCGGCCAAGCGGATCGCTCTCGTCGAGGCGAGCGCCTTGAGCTTCGAGCCGCAGCGCGTTTTTGGCCGCGACCGGTTCGATCGGGTGTTCTTCTCGTACTCGTTGTCAATGATTCCTGAGTGGCGAAAGGCGCTGGCGCACGCGGCAGGAATGGTGGCCCCCGGCGGCAAGCTGCTGGTCGTCGACTTCGGGCAATGCGAGTGCTTGCCGCGCTGGTTCAAGATTGCGTTGTTCGGCTGGCTGAAGTTACACCATGTGAGGCCGTTGGCCGACCTCTTCAGCGCGATGGCCGAACTTGCGGGCTCGGCCGGCGCACGGATCGAACGGGAAATGCCGTTCCGCGGTTATGTCTGGCGGGCAACTTTGATTTTCCCTTGATGCATTTGCTTGGGCGCTCCCCGGCGGCTACCAGCGGGCTCCGAGGAGACCGTCATGCCCGATCCGGCACCCATCCAGCTTCACTACTGGCCGACCCCGAATGGCTGGAAAATCACGATCATGCTCGAGGAATGTGGTCTCCGTTACGAGATCAAATTCGTGAACATCCTCAAAGGCGAGCAGTTCGAGCCGGCATTTCTCGCCATATCGCCCAACAATCGGATGCCCGCCATCATCGATCCGGACGGACCCGGGGGCGCACCGATTTCCATTTTCGAGTCGGGAGCGATCCTCCAGTATCTCGGCAACAAGACGGGCCGCTTCTATCCCGCGGATCAGCGCAAGCGCAGCGACGTCGAGCAATGGCTCTTCTGGCAAATGGGAAATCTCGGGCCGATGTCCGGTCAGGCCGGCCACTTCCGGAATTATGCCCGGGAGACCCTTCCTTACGCGATTGACCGCTACACGAATGAAGTGGCGAGGCTTTACGGAGTGATGGACGGGAGACTTGCTGACCGGGAGTATCTCGCCGGAGCATACTCGATTGCCGACATGGCTTGTTATCCCTGGATCATCTCGCATGAGAGGCTCGGGCAGACGCTCGGCGATTTTCCGAACCTCAAGCGCTGGTACGAGGCGATCACGGCCCGCCCCGCCGTCGCGCGGGCGGTGAAGATCGGTGAAGAGCGCCGGTCGGCCGCGAGCTTGCGCGACGACGATGAGGCCCATCGCAATCTGTTCGGCGTTCGCCGTCGGGCCTGAAGCCCTTTCTCCCGGTGGTTAGCCGACCGTTTACGGTGCGCTATCTCGTGCCGTCCCGTTCGAGCCTAATTCGTTGATATTCCGAGGAAGGTCTCCTGTCGACAACGTTGAGGGCAACGCTCCGTTCAGCATGCCCCTTAACGCATTTTCCTCCTGGGCAGGCGCAACATCGCTTCCGCACGCAGGAACTAACGTGTGGCCGGACGAATTTTCGCCGGTGCAAACGACGGGGGAAGGCGATGGCTCGTTTAGAAATGATCGCGGCGGACATGAGTACGAGCGCATGTCCCGCGGATGTGCTTTTCTCGCTCGGCCTTATGTACTGCAACGGGCGCGGGGTGGAGCGTGACTATGTCGCTGCCCACAAGTGGTTCAATCTCGCGGCCTTGAAGGGCAACGCCGAAGCGAGGAGCTTTCGGGCTGAGATCGCCATCGAGATGTCGCCGGGCGAAATCGGCGAGGCGCAACGGCTCGCCCGCCATTGGCTGAACCTACACTGATCTAATAGTCGAGCCGGGTGGAGTCGGGCTCGGCGAGCTCCTGGTTGTTGATGAAGCGGGACATGTCGCTTTCGAAGGTTTTGCGCTGCCGCTGGTTCACGTAGATCTCCGCCTCGCGGAGGTCGGTCTGCAGATTGAGATCGTCCTTGGGGCTGCCGAGGGGCGGCAGCCGGTCGTCTCCCGGGGCATAAGGCTGGCCGCGGACGATGAAATTCTCTGCCGCCCAGCCATAGGTTCCCGCCATCACCAGGAACGCCGTCCCGAACACCAATGTCCGAATCCGCATTTGAAGCTCCTTGACCCTGCAACACTCTAGTCGAGATCGGCACCCCGTGCAGCTCAAATCTTATTCGCATCGAGACCTCATTGCGAAACCGGACTTCCCGGCGGCACGAGCTCGGCGCTGTCGATGTCATCGTGCTCGAGGAGAAAATCGGTGAGCGCATCGATCAGCTCGTCGGGCGGCGGGCCGGCCCGCGTCAATGCCAGTTGCAGAACCGTCTCGACGAGAAATTCCGCCTCTTCCTCCCCTTCGGCCTCGCGCGTCACGCGGTACGTGAGCCAAGTCTTCTCTACTGCCGGATGTTCGAATGCCACCACGCAACTCCTGTGTTTTGTCGGCGTCAGAATAGAGGAAGCGATTCGGCCGTCGAGCGTTCCCTGTCAACGGAGCCGGCGACCCTTCGCGTTCTCTTGCCGCAGGTGACTCGCTGGTGGAACAGCCGAGTCGACTGAAGGAAGGTTGCCGACATAAGGGGTCCGGCGCATCCTTTTACTGCCTGCACACGGAGCAGCCTGTAATCAGCCGGAACGTTGTCCCTTCTATCCCGCACCGCCTCTGATGAGCTTTTCAAGATAGTGCGAAGGGCGGCTGTCGGGCGACGCGCTTTTCTGGGTTCCACCCGATCTACTCCGATTGCGGACCCACTCTGCGAGGGTAAGACTCTTCCAAACGTCCGGACGAGTCCCCCTCCGAGGATTATCCGTGCGACATGCCTTCCCTCAAATGTCATGATGTAAGTCGACTTGGCTAACAGCTCCCGGACAATCGCGTCTCGGGGACCCTCGTAAGCACCCGAGACCACCCTGTCCTCGACGAAGGCAGGGCTCCGGTTCAAGACGCCGAGAACGAAAGTCTGTGAGCGGACGATTTTGCTTGCCGCCAGTGCAGTCGAGGCACTTGGGACACTGGCGGGTAACAATCGAGACAAGATTCGCGCTAAGGCACGGGCGCCCAGAGGTGAGGCCCTTGTGTTCACAAAGATCCCGGGCTTGCCTCTCTCGCCCGACAACCTGAACCGCGATTGTCGAAAGGCAATTACCGCCCAGAAGCTTCCAGATGTCATGTTTTACGGCCTGCGGCATTCCCATTCATCGGCACTCATCGCGAGTGGTCTCGACCTGTTGATAATGAGCAGACGGCGGGGGCATGGAACGCTACTGGTCACCCTGAATAGCTACTCATCCCGTTCGAAAGACCGACAACGCGGGCCGGCGATCGAGGGGGCCCTGCGAACGGGTATCGGACAAGAGAAGCGGCGATCCACGGGGTCCGGTGCCAATCGGGTGCCAAATGATGGGTTCTCACGGCCGGCCTGGTCTGCTAAGTGCTTGATTGGATTATGCGGAGACGTGGCCGAGAGGCTGAAGGCGGCGGTTTGCTAAACCGTTATACGGTCTAAAGCCGTATCGAGGGTTCGAATCCCTCCGTCTCCGCCATTACGCGGCCCCGAGGAGGATGCAACATGACCCTGACCACGGCCCACATCGCCCCCCTGGTTGCGCTCATCGCCGGTATCCTCATCCTGTTCGCACCGAGACTCCTCAACTACGTCGTCGCCATCTACCTGATCATCGTGGGCCTGACGGGGCTCAACGCCATTCATCACTTCTTCAATTACCAGTAGCGATACGCTTGTCCCTCAGGAACGGGACTGGCGATCGGGCGTTTCTGGCGCAACGTCATCGAGAGGAGTTCGCCATGGCCGCTCGCGCCAGCTGGAGGGGTTATCTTCGTCTTTCGCTTGTCGCCTGTCCGATCGCGCTTTACCCCGCAACCAGCGACCGGGAAAAGGTCCACTTCCACCGCATAAACCGGAGGACCGGGCACCGCGTACACGTGCAGAACGTCGATGCGGAGACGGGCGAGGTGATCGACAAGGAGGATCTCGGCCGCGGATATGAAACATCTGGCGGCAAGATCGTTCCGATCGAGGACGAAGAGCTTGAAGCGGTCGCGCTCGAAAGCAGGCGGGTGATCGATATCGACCAGTTCGTCCCTGCGAAGGAGATCGACCAGCTCTACAATATCCGCCCCTATTACCTCGCGCCCGAGGGCGAGGTCGCGAGCCAGCCTTTTGCGGTTATCAGGGAGGCGATTTCGAAAGAGGGCATGGTCGCGTTGGCGCGTGTGGTGTTGACGAGCCGGGAGCACGTCATTGCCCTCGAGCCTCGTGGAAAGGGCCTCATGGGGACGCTTCTGCGCTATCCCTACGAGGTCCGAGACGAGCACGAGGTGTTCGACGACATTCCCGACGAGCGGATCCCGAAAGATATGCTCGACTTGGCCGTCCACATCGTCAAATCGAAGGCCGCTCCCTTCCGGCCGGAGAAGTTCGAAGACCGCTACGAAAATGCGGTTCGCGATCTCATCGCCCGCAAGGAAAAAGGCGAGAAGCTCGAGTCCCCCGCCGAGCCTCGGCCCGCCAACGTGATTAATCTCATGGACGCGCTCCGCCGCAGCATCGAAAGCAAGGGAGCGACCAAGCCAGCGGGCAGATCCGCTCCGAAGAAGCGCAAGCCCGCCGCTCCCAAGAAAGCAGCACAGAAGGCTCCGACCAAGCGCAAGGCCCGCCGCGCCGCCTAGGACCCTTTGGTCAGGCGGCGAGCGCGCGGTTTCGCGTGCGAACGCCTTCACGGCGCGGAACAATCGTTCAGCCTCAAGCTTCCAAAGCTATTCCACCAATGGAGGCTTAGATGGTTGTAAAACGCCTAGCGATAATCCTTTCGGCGAGCACGGGGCTCATCGCTGCCGCGGCCCTCGCCCAGACGCAAGATCAGTCGACCACCAAGACCACAACCCAAACTCAGGCGACCGATACCCAGACCACGGGCCAGCAGCCGGCACAGATCACGGTCCAGCAGCCGCCGGCGCAGGTCGAGGTTCGCCAGGGGCGGCCTGAGATCCTGGTCCATCAACCCGCTCCGCATATCGTCGTCGAAATCCCGCAGCCTGAGATTACCGTCCGCATGCCGCAGGTCGAGGCTCAGGTGAAGCAGGAGGCGCCTCAGGTTCAAGTCACTCAGCCGCAGCCCAAGGTCGAGGTGAACCAGGCCCAGCAGCAATCGCAGGTCGACGTGCAGCAGCAGGGTCAGCCGCAGATCCGCTACGACATGGAGCAGCCGAAGGTCGAGATTAAGCAGGCCGAAGGTCAACCCGTCGTTCATTTCGAGCAAATGCAGGCCGGGCAGACCAATCAGATCAACAACACGATGGCCGCCTCGAACCAGAGCGAAGTCCAGAAGAATAACCTCACGACGACCACCGACCAAAACAAGACCAGCATGCAGACCGCCGCAACGACGACCGCCGGGGCTGCAATGGGCGACATGCAGGCGTCCAAAATCATCAACAGCACGGTCTACAGCGCTGCGAACGAGAATGTCGGCGACATCAACGACATCGTGATCGGCCGCGACGGCAAGGTCTACGGAGTGGTCATCGGCGTCGGCGGCTTCCTCGGGCTCGGCGAGAAGGACATCCTCGTACCGATGGATCGGTTGCAGTTCGTTCGCGACAACAACAACAATCCACGCTACGTGATCGTCGCCTCGCGCCAAGAGCTCGAGCAGGCGCCCGCCTTCGACCGCCGGCGAATGACGACAACCGGTCAATAAGCGCTAGACCCGGCCAGGAGAATGAATGGGACGATCGAAAGGTCGTCCCATTTCATTTGTGTGGAGCGGGGGCGGCCGGGATCACGCCCGGCCATCTGAACAGGAAGCCGAGCGGGTGAACGCGGTCGCCGACAAGGTGCCCGAGGAGGGCCCGGGGCTCGCTTCGAGAAATGCGTAACGAAGTTCACCCGCGAGCTGTTGTTTCACGACTCGAGGCGACTGTGCGTCAAATCCGGAACATTCCCCTCGCGTGGATGGTTTGACGGACTTGCGCCGCGCCCAAACGGAGTTGTGATGATCGCTGCGGTTTTATCCGGTGGCATCGGCCTTGGGGCTTACCAGGCCGGAGCCTATGAGGTTCTTCACGCTGACGTCCATCTGCGGCCGCAGTGGTTTTCTGCCTCCTCGGTCGGCGCGGTCAACGCCGCGCTCATCGCGGGGAATGCGCCGGACCGGGTGACCGCGCGCCTGAACGAGTTCTGGGGCGGCGAGGGAGCACTCTCGACGAGCCTTGCCGAGCCGTCCTTCTTCAGCCGGGTACAGTCCTGGACCAGCGCCGGTGGTGCACGTATTTTCGGAGTACCGGGGCAATTCCGGCCTCGAATGCCGGCTCCGGCTCGCGAGTTTAGGAGCCTCTACGATCTCGCCCCGATGCGCGAGCGCTTGACAGCTCTCGTTGATTTCGAGCGGCTCAATTCCGGGCCCGTACGGGTGACGGTCGCGACCACCGATATCGAAAGCGGCGACGTCGTCCTCTTCGATACCGCGAAGGGAGATCGGATCGGGCGCGACCATCTCCTTGCGACGTGCGGCTTCCTGCCCGAATTTGCGCCAGTCGAAATCGGCGGCCGATTGCTCGGTGACGGTGGACTCTCAGCCAATGCTCCAGTCGAACCCGTGCTCGAAGAAATGATGGCCGGAACCGTGTTCGTCATCGACGTGTTCGCCCGTGATGGCGCGCGGCCGGGTGACGTCGCCCGGGCCTTGGCCCGGAAGAACGACCTTCTGTTTGCGAACCAGACTTATTTGCGTTTACGTTTGTTCGAGCGGCAAGCAGCCCGCAGAGGCAAGGATAAATTCCCGCAGGTATTTTATCTGAGCTATCGCGCTCCCCCAGAGGAGGCCGACTCGGAGAAGCCCTTCGACTATTCGGCCCGCGCGCTCAGAAGGCGCCGCGATGCCGGCGTGCGTGATATGGCGGAGGCTCTTGCCCTCCTTAGCAAAGGCCCCAGAACGGGTATTATCCCTATCAGACGTGTTGCAGGCGACCAGAACGGTGATCGATTCGAAGGAACCTCGAAGCGGGCGGTCGGTTGAGGGCGGGTGATTGATGTTCTCATCGTTGGCGGCGGGCCCGCCGGTCTCAGCGCCGCCTTGGTTCTCGGACGGGCGCGCAGAAGCTTGCTCATCTGCGACGCGGGCGAACCACGAAACGGCAACTCGCGCGGCGTTAACGGATACCTGACCCGCGACGGGATAGCTCCGGGCGACATGCGGCGGATCGGCCGCGAGGAATTGGACTCCTACCCGAGCGTCCGCCTTGAAGAAGCATGGGTGACCGACCTTCACCACAAAGGATCCCATTTCGAAGCGGTGCTCGATCGTGGAGACCGCGTGGCGTCGCGCAAGCTCCTCCTCGCGCCAGGCGTCGAACCGAAACTGCCGCCGCTCGCGCGCGCCCGCGAGCTCTATGGGCGCGGCCTCTTCGACTGCCCCTATTGCGATGGCTGGGAGATCCGGGATCAGCCGATTGCGATCTACGGCCGCGGCGGAAGAGCCAAGACGTTTGCTCTGCAGCTTCTCGGCTGGACGAGCGACATCGTAATCTGCACCGATGGTCCCGCGGAGTTCAGCGCGTGCGATCGGGACGAGCTCGGGCAATTGGGCATCCGCATCGCCGAGGATCGCCTGGCGGAGCTCGAAAGCGATGGTGAGCTGCTGACCGCGATCAAGTTCGCCGAAGGCAGGCGCTTGGCCCGGCGAGCTCTCTTTTTCGTCGCGGGATCGCCCGAGCCCTCGCCGCTGTTGCGGAAGCTCGGCTGCGAGTTCGACGACAAGGGAAGCGTCCGCACGGGAAGCGGCGAGACGACCACGGTACCCGGCCTTTTTGTGGCCGGGGATGCCTCGCGCCGGATCGACTTCGCAATAGTGGCCGCGGCCGAGGGGGCCATGGCTGCCGTCTCGATAAATCGGGAGCTCCTCGCCGAAGACCTCGACCGTCGCGGCCGCGAGACAGTCGAAATCAGCGCTGGCCCTTGGGCGGCGGGAGGATTATCATGACCGTTGCGAGTGTGGGCTGGCGCAACCGAGTCGCGGATCGGTTGCCCCATTCGCAAGTCGAGCACCGATAAGAGTGCGGGCATCCATCCGTTGCGACTCATGACCGTCCGCCCGGAGCGAGCGGAATGGAGCATGAATGATGCCGATGCGCCGACCCCTGGTTTTCGAACGTGATCGCTGCGCTTTGCTCGCTTTGACGATCGAGCAGGCCTTCGAGGAAGCACAGCAGCGACGGATTCATTTGGGCCGGAACGAAGAGGAAGCACGGATGGTCCTGGTCCGGCGGGTGGTGGCGGCAATCGAATCGGGCGAAACCGATCTCGACGAACTGAGGAGACTGGCGCTCCGCCCGGACGAGCCCTTGCCAGGAGCCCTCCACTCGTCCAGGTTCGGGGCGCCGTGAGTTTTCCGGCCGTTCTTTCCTGAGAGAAGGTGTCATGAGCAGAGATTGGCGGTCCGAGTTCGACAGTTTGCAGCAGCGCGAGCGTAGCGCGTTCCAAAAGGTCATCGCGGCGATGAACTCCGCCGATACTTCGGTCAATACGGAATCGCGCGGAGGTCTTCCGGACTATGTCGAGCACGTCGACCGGGCGCTCGAAGATTGGAGAGCGGCTCACGAGGCGATGGGCAGTTTCTTCGAGGAAATGCGTGCCGAGAGCCGTCTCGATCCCGAGCGGTGAGCTAGCACACACTCTCACCCCGAGGAGCATCGCCGAAGGCGATGCTTCGAAGGGTGGATGGCGCGAGCAAAAGAATTGTCCACCGCGAAACGCTGCGCGTCCTTCTTCTTATCGCCAAGAGCTTGTAGACAAAGACATGAGATACGGCGTCGCAGGCCTGTGGAACGCGCTCTATAGCGAGCCGCACGATCCTCCCCCGTGCGGCTCGCGTTCGTCTCAAGGCTCGAGTTTCACCACCCGCGCGCTGCGCAGCAAGCGGCGAAACGGAGTTTCGGGATCCTGATAGGTGTCGCGATCCCAATCCGCGTCCACGCCGTACACATCCCTGATGTCTTCCCATCCCTTGGAGCGAAGATATGCGCGGACGTCCTCGGGTGTCTTCCAGACCCCTCCGCCCCGGTCGGGCTTTCCCAGGGGATTGCTTTTCCCCCGCTTGTAAAATGAGTGCGGATCCGCCGCGAGAATGGCGTCGTACTTTTTCTTGAGGCCGAACGTGTAGATCATGCGGCCCCGCCTTCGCCTTGGCTCTCCAACAGCCGATCGATCACCTCCGGCATGATCTCGGTTCCTGCATTTGCAAAAGCGAGCCGCAGATAAGAGTCCTGATCGGGTCCGAACATACTGCCCGGAAGACAGAGCAGGTCGTGCTCGCCGGCTAGCCGCCGCGCTACGCTCTTGGCGCTCTCGCCTTTGAACGGGTGCTCGAGATAAGCAAAGAAGGCGCCCACACTGACGAGGCGATATCGCAGATCCGGCCGGGTGAATGCCGCTTCCAGAGCCGATACGCGCCCTCTCATTGTCTTGAGCTTGCCGGCTTTCCATGCGCCGGCATTTTCGAGGCTGAACAGTGCGGCGCCCTGGGAGATGCGCGGCGCGCAGATGATGAGGCAATCCAGCACCTTCTCGAGCTCGGCGAGAAAGCGAGGGCCTGCGATGATCGATCCCACGCGATATCCATAAAGGGCGTACGACTTGGAAAAGCTGTAGAGCTGCACCAGGGTATCGCGCCACCCTTCATCTGCGAAGAGGCCGTGTGGGACGGAGGAATCCGTGCGGAAATCCTTGTAGGTCTCATCCATAAGAAGCGCGATGCCGTGGTCGCGTGCGATCTCATAGAAGTGGCGGATGATGTCGGGGGGATAGACAGCGCCGGTCGGGTTGTTCGGCGTGCAGAGCGCGATGGCCCGCGTGTTCCGATCGATGAGCGGGACGACGGCCTCCGGGCGCGGCACCGCCGACCCGTCAGCGATCGCTTGCACATACCGCGGCTCGATATTGAGCATCCGCAGCCACATGTCGTGATTGAAGTAGAACGGCACGGGCAGAACGACGTTGTCGCCGGGGCCGGCCAGCACCATAGCCGCCGCCGCGAACGCCTGGTTGCAACCGGGCGTGATCGCGACATCGGCGGCTTCGACATCGCCGCGGTAATCGGCAGCCATGTGAGCCGCGAGACCCGACCGCAGCTCCGGTAGCCCGAAAATATCGGTGTAGAGGTTGGTTGGCTCCTCGAGGGCGAGCCGGCCGATTTCCTGCGCCACCTCCAGCGCAGGCGGGTACTTCGGCAAGGCTTGGCAGAGGTCGATGAGCGGCCGATTCCGCTCTCCCGACTTCACCCAGGTGAGCGCCTCGGCGATCGGCGGCGCCTCGACGTGTCCGATAGCCCTGTTCGTCTGAAAACCCATTCCCACCTCACGGCCGTTCGATCGGCCCACCTCTGCCGGTGTAGCGCAATGGCCCGCCGCTTGTCATTTGGCACAGCCTGAGCAACAAGCGCGGGCGCAAAGAGAAGGAGGAGAACGCATGGTGAAGGTCGTAAGCTTCGATGCCACGGGCGGCCCGGAGGTGATGAGGATCATCGATGCCGATCTGCCTCCGCCCGGCCGAGGCGAGCTCAGGGTGAGGCATACGGCGATCGGGCTCAACTTCATCGACACGTACCACCGCTCGGGACTCTACCCGATTCCGCTTCCCGGACGGCTCGGCCTCGAGGCGGCGGGCGTCGTGGAAGCCGTGGGTCCCGGTGTGAACGGCTTCGCGGTAGGGGATCGCATCGCTTACGGCAACGGCCCGCGCGGAGCCTATGCAGAGACGGCGAACGTGCCGGCAAACCGGGTGCTGAAGCTCGTTCCCGGCGTGAGCGACGAAACCGCCGCGGGCATGATGCTCAAGGGCATGACGGTATCCTTCCTGACCCGCCAGACTTACACGGTCAAAAGCGGCGACACCGTCGTTTTCCTGCCGGCGGCCGGCGGCGTCGGCCTGATTTTCGGGCAATGGGTGAAGGCGCTCGGAGCCCGAGCGATCGGGGTTGTCGGCTCGGACGACAAGATCGAGACCGCCAAGGCGCATGGCTACGAGCATGTGCTTAATTCCCGGAAGGATGATATCGCTAAGCGGGTGAAGGAGATTACGGGCGGCGCCGGCGTTCCGGTCGTCTATGACGGCGTCGGCAAGGCGACCTTCATGGCGTCTCTCGACTGCTTGAGGCCGCGCGGGCTCATGGTGAGCTTCGGCAATGCCTCTGGGCCGGTCACCGGCGTCGATCTCGGGATACTCGCCGCGAAAGGCTCGCTTTATGTGACGCGCCCGAGCCTCTTGACCTATGCCGCCAACGATTCCGACCTTGAACGGCTCGGGCGCGATGTGCTCGACATGGTCTCGAGCGGGAAAGTCAAGATCGGGATCAACCAGCGCTATCCGCTGGCGGACGTCATCTCGGCCCATCGCGATCTCGAAAACCGGCGCACGACCGGCACGACGATCCTCATTCCGTAGCGACTAGGACCAGAAGCTAGGACTTAGCGCCTCTCGCGGAGCTTGCGGCGAAGCGCGCTGAGGATCTTGCCAGTTTCGTCAATGAGCGACTGAGCGGCGCAGACCGTCCTAATGGGATCCACCCCATTTCCTCGCACAGAGTAAGCAGATTTCCGTCTCGGCCAGCGATCCTTGTGCAATGGCGAGAAACTGCGCCCGCTCCTTCTCGGACTCCTCGTCCAGCCCTCAGCGATATTTGCCGCAATCGAGACCGCGGCTCGGGTAATCTGCGCCCTGATCCCATACATCTCCTCCCTGGGGAGGAAGGCCGCCACGCGATAGACCTGCTTCGCAAGATCGATCGCCTTCCGCCAGACGACGAGCTCGCGGTAATGCACCCCAACGCTCGCGGCCTAGGTCCTAATCACTATTCACGAGGTCCTGACCTAGGCGCCGGGGCAGGATTGGGTCGACTGGCGCGAGAGCTGCTGCCACTGAGCGGAGCAGCTCGTATGCGAGCACAGGAACTTGGCAAGCGCGGTGACGGGCACGGCGTGAGCGAGGTTGAGCGGGCGCCCGTTCCCGTCTGAAAGGGTGCTGACCACCATGCCGGCAAGCCGGCCCGACGAATTGAAGAGAGGTCCGCCCGACTCTCCCTTCTTCGTATTCATATGAAGGACGACCGCATCCGGGTAGCCGAAGCCGTTGTAGTTTACGGCCCGGCCGAAGCTCATCGACTCGACCTGTCCGAGCCGCGCGGTGTCGCCTTCGGCGTGCGGCTTGCCGAGTGAGAAGACGGGCTCTCCCTTCTGCATGCAGGCGCTCGCGGCGGGCTCGACCGGTCTGCCCTCGAACCGCGCGAGCTTGATCAACGCCATATCGTTGTTGGGCTGGATCGAGATTACTTTCCCTGAATAGATATGCCCGTCAGCGGCATGCGCCGTGACGGTGAAGCCATCCTTGATGGCGACGTGTCCGGCCGTGAGCACGTGGCCATCGTCATCGACGACGAATCCGCTGCCCGAGGTGACCGCGAGGCCCGGATCATCCTGACCGACCTTTCCGGCCCTTCGCGCCTCTGCGACGGTAAGGGTGACATAGCTCGGGCTCGTCGAGCGGAGCAGTCCGGACATCTCCGGTCCCGGCGAGGCGGCGGCCGGGATCGCCGTCGATTCGACGCTGATCGTCCGGTCCTCGGCCAACTGCTGGCTTGCGCATGCGCCGAGCGCGAGCAACAGCGGGAGCACGGCTGGAAGAGAGATGCGCAATGGGGGCTCGTCTGTGGCTTTATTGCGAAAAGATATCAGCGGGTTGAGACGGGAACAAGGCAGCGGC
>JBJMRA010000195.1:0-8947 GCA_045802365.1 Hyphomicrobiales bacterium
AATTGACGCTTCTGATCACCGCGGGCCTCGTCGTGCTCGTGATTTTCGCGTTCCTGAAGTCGGTCCGGGCGACGCTGATCCCGGCGCTGGCGCTGCCCGTTTCGCTCATCGCCACGGCCGCGTTCATGGCGCTCCTCGGCTACTCGATCGACAACATGTCGCTGTTGGCGATCACGCTCTCGACCGGCTTCGTGGTCGACGACGCCATCGTCATGCTCGAGAACATCGTGCGTCACATCGAGGGAGGCCAGAAGCCGTTCGAAGCGGCAATCGCCGGTGCACGCGAGATCGGCTTCACCATCCTATCGATGACGGTGTCGCTTGTCGCAGTGTTCATTCCGGTGCTGTTCATGGGCGGCGTGGTGGGTCGCGTGTTCCGCGAGTTCGCGGTCACGATCTCGGTCGCCATCCTCGTCTCGGGCTTAGTGTCGCTGACGCTGACCCCCATGCTCGCCGCACGCATACTCGGAAGCCGCGGCGCGGAAGGGAACCGCTTCGTCGCGCGCATCTCGGATGCGGTGTTCGGGTGGATGCATGCGGGCTATCGGCGATCGCTCGATCTGGTGCTGCGCGTGCAACCGCTGATGCTCGTCCTAACGCTTGCGACATTCGCGCTTTCGGTCTGGCTATACATGATCGTGCCGAAAGGCTTCTTTCCGACCGAAGATACGGGCTTCGTGACGGCGTCGATCCAGACGCTTTCGAACACCGGGTTCGATGCGCTCGCTTCGAAGGTGGAGCAGGTCGTCGACAAGGTTCGCAAGGACAAGGATGTCGATTATGTCCTGTCGACGGCGGGAGGCAACGGGGCGAGCTCCAATACCGGCCGCCTATTCATCGCGCTCAAACCCCAGAAGAGTCGGCAAGCCACCGCCGAAGAGATCGCCCGCCGGCTCCGGCGGGCAACATCGGACATTCCAGGCATCAACGCCTTCTACCTGGCAGTGCAGAATATCCAGATCGGCGGGCGCTCGGCGCGCGCCGACTATCAATACACGCTGCAGAGCATCGACCTGAACACTCTCATCCAGTCGGTGCCCGACCTCGTGAACCGCCTCGAGAGGCGCCGTGAGCTGCGCGATGTCACGACCGACCTCGAGCTCGACAACCCCGAGCTCGTCATCGAGATCGACCGCGATCGCGCCGCAGCGCTCGGCATCAATGTCGACGATATCCGCAACAATCTCTACGATGCCTTCGGAACGGCCCAGGTCGCCACGCTCTATACGCCCTCTTCGGATTATGCCGTCATTCTCGGTGCCAAGAATGCGCTTCAGAACGATCCGAACGTGCTGTCGCTCATCTCGGTCAAATCGGCGAACGGCAGCGCCGTGCCTCTCGACCAGATAACCCATGTCCGGCGCGACGCGGGACCCTTGTCGATCAATCACCAGGAGCAGCAGCCGGCGGTCACCATCGCGTTCAATTTGGCGCCCGGTGTGTCGCTCGGCGACGCCGTCAGCATCGTCAACCAGGAAGCGGCGGCCGCGCATCTGCCCCAGACGGTGAGCGGGAGCTTCGCTGGGACGGCGCAGGTGTTCGTCCAGGGCCTCGCCGGGCAGGGCCTCCTCATCCTCACCGCCGCGCTCGTCATCTACATCATTCTCGGCATCCTCTACGAGAGCTTCATCCATCCGCTGACCATCCTCTCAGGGCTTCCCTCGGCCGGTCTGGGCGCGCTTATCGCCTTGATGCTGGCGGGGCTCGATCTGTCGATCATCGCGATCATCGGCGTCGTGATGCTGATCGGCATCGTCAAGAAGAACGGGATCATGATGATCGACTTCGCGCTTTCCCGTCAGGCGGAGGGCGCATCGGCGTTCGACGCCATCCGCGAAGCCTGCCTCTTGCGATTCCGCCCGATCATGATGACCACCTTCGCCGCAATCCTCGGCGCGGTGCCGATCGCGATCGGCTTCGGCGCGGGCTCCGAGCTCCGGCGCCCGCTCGGCATTGCCATCGTCGGCGGGCTCATCGTGTCCCAGCTCCTCACCCTCTACATCACGCCCGTCGTGTTCCTCGCTCTCGAGCGGCTTCGCGGCCTGAGCATACGAGACCATAGCAACCCGCTTCCTGCGTAACCGATCCAGAATGCACTTGCGGGAGATGCAGGGCTCATGGTGTGGTGCTCCAGGCAAGCGGGGATTGGATGGCGAAGTCGGTTCTGGGAATCATCGGCGGCTCGGGCGTCTACGACATGCACATGGAGCACGCCCGCTGGGAAACGATCGACAGCCCCTGGGGCATGCCCTCCGACCAGGTGAGGCGCGGCGAGATCGACGGATTGCCGCTCGTGTTCCTGCCGCGGCATGGACGCGGTCACCCCTATTCCCCGACGACGATCAACTATCGCGCCAACATCGACGTTTTGAAGCGCGCGGGCGTGACCGACCTCGTCTCGCTTTCGGCTTGCGGCTCTTTCCGCGAGGAGCTCTCGCCCGGCACCTTCGTGCTCGTGGGCCAGTTTATCGATCGCACCTTCGCCCGCGAGAAGAGTTTTTTTGGGACTGGCTGCGTTGCCCACGTGTCACTCGCGTTCCCGATCTCGCCGACGCTGCAGGACAAGGCGGAAGCGGCCCTCAAATCCCTCTCCATTCGTTACGCGCGGGGCGGCACCTACCTCGTGATGGAAGGACCGCAGTTCTCGACTTTGGCGGAGTCCGAGCTCTACCGCTCCTGGGGCTGTTCCGTCATCGGCATGACCAACATGCCGGAGGCCAAGCTCGCGCGGGAGGCGGAGCTGCCTTATTGCACGGTGGCGATGGTGACGGACTACGACTCCTGGCATCCCCATCACGGCGAAGTCGACATCAGCGCGATCCTCAAGGTGCTGAAGGCCAATGTCGAGAACGCGAGCCGCTTCATCGACAGGCTCGCGCGCGACTTCCCGCGCGAGCACGAACCGTGCCGCCTCGGCTCCGACACCGCGCTCGACCATGCGATCCTGACCGCACCCGACAAACGCGACCCCGAGCTCATGCGCAAACTCGACGCGGTCGCCGGCCGCGTGCTGAAGCGCGGCTGCTAACCCCTTCGCCCATGCGTAGCATGGGAGAAAGGGAACTACTGATGGATCAGTGGAGCTGCAACATGGAGAAGAACGTCGTCGTCCGCTTGGCTCGCCGTCCGCGCGGGCTCGTCACGCGCGAGGATTTCGACATCCGCGAGGAGCCCATTCCCGAGCCGCGGGAGGGCGAGTTCCGGGTTCGCGCGGACTATCTCTCGCTGGATCCGGCGATGCGCGGCTGGATGAACGAAGGGCGATCCTACGTGCCTCCGGTCGGTATCGGTGAGGTGATGCGCGGTTATACGGTGGGCCGTGTCGACGTCTCGAAGCACGGCGACTTCAAACCCGGCGACGCGGTGGTCGGCCTTTTCGGGGCGCAGCGCTACGCTATCTCGAATGGTAATGGCGTGAGCCGCGCCGACCCGCGTCTTGCCCCACTCGAAACGTGGGTCGGCGGGCTCGGAATGCCCGGGCTCACCGCCTATTTCGGCCTTCTCGAGGTGGCACAGGCCCGGGAAGGCGACACCGTCGTCGTCTCGGCCGCCTCGGGGGCGGTCGGCCAGGTCGTCGGCCAGATCGCGCGCATCAAAGGCTGCCGTGCGGTCGCCATCGTCGGCGGACCCGAAAAGCGGCGTATCGCGCTCGAGGAGTTCGGCTTCGACGCGTGCGTCGATTACAAGGCGGGCGCGCTCGCCGATCAGCTCAAGGATTCCTGTCCGCAAGGGATCGATGTTGATTTTGAAAATGTCGGCGGCGAGATCTTCGATACGGTGCTCGCGCAGATGAACCGCTTCGGCCGGGTGGCGGTCTGCGGATTGATCTCGGGCTATGCCGCGACCGAGCCCCCTCCCGGCCTCAGGGATACCCGCTCGATTCTGGTCAACCGCCTTCGCGTGCAGGGCTTCATCGTGTTCGACTTCGCCTCCCGATACGGCGAGGCGCTGAAGCAGCTCAGCGAATGGTATGCCGCCGGAAAGCTTCGGTTCCGCGAGGACGTCCGCCCGGGCGGGCTCGCCGCGTTTCCCGACGTGCTCAATCTTCTCTTCACGGGCGGCAACACCGGCAAGCTCGTCCTGAAACTCGACGAGCAATGAGCCCGCTTAGAACGTGAGGCCCGTCCGGAACACCTCGATCGAATAAAAGTAAAGCTCCGCGTCGAGTGCGCGCTTGATATTGTCGGCGTTGCGAAAACCGTGCTGCTCGCCCGAAAAGAGCAGGTAGCCGACGGGCGTGCCCTGTTTCCTTAGCGCTTCGACCATTGCTTCCGTCTGGTTGGGGGGCACGACGGCGTCTTCATCCCCTTGGAAGAAGATCACCGGCTTCGACAGCCGCTCGGCGTGGAAGAGCGGCGAGCGCTCGCGATAGAGCGATTCTTCTTCGGGGTAGGGGCCGATCAGCCAATCGAGATAGCGGGACTCGAATTTGTGGGTGTCGCGCGCGAGCGCCGCGATATCGCTCACGCCGTAGTGGCTCGCTCCGCCGGCGAAGAAATCGTGGAAGACGAGGGCGGCGAGCGTCGTGTAGCCGCCGGCGCTGCCCCCGGTTATGACTGCCCGGTCGCCATCGACATGGCCTTCACGGACGAGGTGCTTGGCGCCACTAATGCAATCATCGACGTCGACCACGCCCCAGGAGTGGTGAAGCCGGTCGCGGTAGGCGCGGCCAAAGCCCGTGCTCCCTCCGTAGTTGATATCGAGCACGGCAATGCCGCGGCTCGTCCAGAACTGGATGCCGAGGCTGAGCGTGCTCAAAGCGGCGGCGGTCGGCCCGCCATGGCACCTGACCACGAGCGGCGGTTTCTCGCTGTCGAGGCCCGCGTAATCCGCGTTGCGAGGCGGATAGAAGAGCCCGTACGCGGTTCTGTTGCCGGTCGCCGGAAATGCGATCGGCTCGGGAGTGGAAAGGTAATCAGCGAGGCGCAGGTCTGGACGGTCGAGGAGACCGGTCGCCTTCTTGAGGACGCGATACTCGTGTGTCTCGAGATCGAGGCTCACCACGCTTGCCGGTTGGTTCGGGGCGCCGCCGATGAACGCGGCCCGAGTAGCCTCGGCCCGCACCGAAGCGAACTGCGTGAACGGCAGCTCGAGGGGCCGCAAAGCTCCGCTCGTGAGGTCGATCTCGGCCACCCGTCCGAGGCCCGACTGCGAGTAGGTGCAGAGGAGGCGGTCCTTCCCAGCGAAAGCGTAGGTGGACATCCCGAACACCCACTGCGGCTGGCCGAACTCAGCTTCGAGGAGGGCGATGGGCTCGCTTGCCCGCCGTTTGGAATCGAAGCGGTAGAGGTTCCACCAGCCGCTCCGGTCCGATACATAGATAATATCGCCCGAGGGCGACCATTCAGGCTGGAATATCGATTCCTCCGGTCCGCCGGCGATCTCCTCGGCCTTTCCGAGCATTCCATCCGGCCCGAACTCCGCCACGTAGAGGGTTGTGCCGTTCCAAGGCATGTTGGGGTGATCCCAGGCGAGCCAGAGGAGGCGTGCACCGTCCGGCGACGGGCAGGGCGAGGAGAAGAAGTCGTGGCCCTCGGTGAGAATGCGTCCTGCCGCTTCGGGAGGCCCGCGCAGATCGACGGCGACAATGGTGTTGACCGGCTCCTTGCCCTCTCCGGTATGGTCCTCACGCACCCCGATCCAGAGAGCGCGGCCGGCATCGATGACACCGTCGGCAAATCGCCATTGCCGCTGGGGCTCAGGAGAAGGAGAGGTCAGCGGTTCGGGGTCGGTTCGATCGCCCAATTGCCGATAGAGCCGCCCGTCCAGGAAGTTCGAGAAATAAAGGCCGCCGCCGGCCACGGTCCAAGCGCCGCCGCCATACTCATGGACCCTGGTCCGTACGCTGAATGTTTTCGGGGTGAGGTCAGCCTGCCGCGTACCGTCGAACCCGACAACGACATTGCGGCCCTGCTCCTGCGGCCGGCTCTCGAGCCAGTAGATGTTGCCATTTGAAAGACGAACCTCGGAAAGGCCGATCGACTGCGAAACGATCAGATCCGAGGTAATCGGCGACTTCCACGACCCATAGCGGGCCGACTTCGGCATGGCCGGATTGCTAGACTCGATCGAAGGCGGATCAGTTGGCGAGCGCCGCGGAACTCCGGCCGCCCGAGTCGTCGATGGACACCTTCGGCGCACCCGGCCGGGCCGTGCCGAGGACAAGCTTGATGAACGGGTGGCCGACGAGCAGCTTCTGCTGCGCCGCATCGAAGGCCTGATGCTTCAGGTCGCACTGTTTCCTGATCTGGCTCCAGAGCTGTGCCGCGCGCGCATCGAGCGCGTCGCAGTCGCCCGATTTCATCGAAGCGACACGGGCTTCGAAATCCTTCGCGCAGCCCATCCAAATGGCGCGATGGGTGTCCTCGTGCTTGCGGACGAAAGCTGCGAACTCCTTCCACTTGGAGCGAAGCAGCGGCGGCAGCCGCCCTTCGTTCGTCACCTTCGGAAGCTTGACGACGAAATCGATCTTGAAACGATAATCCTTGATCCGGCAGCTCTGGCCCTGCACCAAAAATCCGGCCTGCGAGGATTGTGCGGAGGTCGCGGCGTAGGCTTTGGCGCCGTTCACCCGCGGTCCGCGGCTCAGCATCGAGCGATAGACTTCGAGCGCTGTGTTGCCGCTCACGGAATAGTATTGGTACTTGGTGCTGGTTTGTGGTTTGGCGTGAGCCGAAACCGCTGAAAAGCAGGATGCAATCGCTAAAGCGATCAGAGCTGGCCGCATGACTCCCCTCTACCCGTTCTCCATCGTGTTTTTCTTTTACTTTGCCGCAAAACGCATTTGAGGACAAGCGAAGAAACCATTGCATCTGGACGTGATGGAAACTTTGCTTGCCCAAAAACCGGTGTTGGCGCATATTTCGCGCGCTGGATGCGGCAACGTGTTCCGGTCGGGCAAAGCGCTTCGAAGCCGGTGAATGTCGTGCGGTCAGTGGGCTGTTGGCTTCCCGTTGTCTTGAAAAGAGCTGTGCCTTGCTCGCTTCAGTGAGCGCGTGAAGCTCATTCGAGCGGGGGTCAGAGAAAATGGGGTCAAGGGAGCTTCCTACGCATGCGCCAGAACGGCACCGTCAAATTCTTCAACCAGGCCAAGGGATACGGTTTCGTCTCCCCTGACGGCGGTGGCAAGGACGTGTTCGTCCACATCACTGCGGTCCAGCGCTCCGGAATACCGGAGCTCAGCGAGGGGATGAAGATCAGTTTCGAAATCCAGCCCGACAAGCGCGGTCGCGGACCGCAGGCGGTGGATCTGCAGCTCGTCTGACGGGCCGTCCACCCCTCCACGAGGATGTTGAGGATGGGGGTGATTCAATTGGGCTTGACGGCGCTTGCTCTCGCCGCGGCGGGGGTCGTCGCAGCCCCGCAGTCAGGGTCGGCCGACCCCAATTGCACCTGCCGGGCGAACGGCCGAAAATTCGAGATCGGCGAGATCGTGTGCGTCAGGGGACGCCTGTCGCAATGCCGAATGAACCAGAACAATCCATCATGGCAGCCGATCAGCGACACGTGTCCTCAGTCTCGCGCCGCGCCTTCCGCGCCCTCAGTGTCATCGTTGCGGTTATCGTTCAGCTTGCAGTCCTTGCCCCGCGACTGAACGCTGCCGGCGAAAGCGCACGCACCTTCGATTATTATGCGCTCTCCCTATCGTGGTCGCCAACCTACTGCGCGAGCAAGGCCGGGGATGATGATCGCCAGCAATGCTCGCCGGGCCGCCGCTTCGCGTTCGTCGCGCACGGCCTCTGGCCTCAATACGAGAAGGGTTGGCCCGAAAACTGCGAAGCGGACGAGACCTGGGTTCCCGAGGAGACGATCGCGTCGATGCTCGGGATCATGCCATCCCGCAAGCTCATCATCAACGAGTGGAGGAAACATGGAACGTGCTCGGGCCTCGGGATCGATCGCTACTTCAGCAAGACGCGGGAGCTCTTCGCGAAAATCCGCATCCCCGCCCGTTACGCCGCGCCCAATCGCGATATAGCGGTCACGCCGAAACAGCTCGTCGTCGATTTCGTGAAGACGAACTCCGGGCTCGATTATTCGATGATCTCCGTCGTCTGCGGCAACCGTACCGATACCGCCAGGCTATCGGAGCTCAGGATCTGTTTCGACCGGGACGGCGATTTCAGTCCATGCCGGGAAAACGAGCGCCGGCAATGCCGGGCGAACACCCTCGTATTGCCGAGGGTGCGATAAGCGCATGCGGCGCGTCCTCATCTTCCAGCATATGGATCACGACAACGCCGGTCGGTTCATGGACTTCTTTGCCGAAGATGGGTTTCTGCCCAAGGCGGTCCGGCTGTGGGAAGGCCAGGAGATCCCGGCACTCGCCGGATTCGACCTTCTGCTCGTTCTCGGCGGCGCGCAGGACACCTGGCAGACCGAAGAGTATCCGTGGCTCATCGCCGAGAAAGAAGCGATCCGCGAATGGGTAGGAACGCTGGCCAAGCCCTATATCGGGCTGTGCCTCGGACACCAGCTCCTCGCGGATGCGCTAGGCGGCGAGGTCGGGCTTGCTTCGCACAGCGAAGTCGGCGTCAAGGACATCACCGTGACGGACGACGGTGCCGCGCATCCGCTGTTCGAGGGGATCAAGGGGGCCCACAAGGTCGTGCAATGGCATTTCGCCGACGTGAAGCGCCCGCCCGAGGGCGCGGCCGTGCTCGCCAGTTCGCCCACGACCGCGGTGCAGACGATCGCCGTCGACAACCACGCGATCGGCCTCCAGTTCCATGCCGAGTTTACGCCCCAGACGGTCGCCTCGTGGGAGTCGCTCCCGGGCTATATCGCCTCGCTCGAGGCCAATCTCGGGCGCGGCGCCTACGAGCGGGTCGCCGCCGAGGCCTATCCGATGATGCCCGGTCTCGCCCTGCTCACGCGGCGCATCTACGACAACGTGCTCCGCTCGACCGGTCTGAAGCGGGCAGGTTGATATCGATGTGCGCCTGCG
>JBJMRA010000196.1:0-16385 GCA_045802365.1 Hyphomicrobiales bacterium
ATTTCACGAGCGCCGAGCAACTTGCCGGCGAACTGCGGCGGCTTGGTTTTCATGTGTAGGAGTATGCGCCGGTGGCTCCCTTGGCCGGCTCCTGCCATGACTGAGAGATGACGCAAGATTTCGAGGCCACCCTCGAAGCGTGGCAGCCATTTTTTGCGGCTGAACTCGGTGCGGCGGCGGCCCTCGGCGGATTGCTGTTTGTCAGCCTTTCGCTGAACCTGACGAAGATACTGTCTTACCCAGCGCTACCTATTAGGGCTTTGGTTGCGCTCGTCCTCCTGCTCGCCGTCCTCGTCATCTCATCCGTCGCATTGGTTCCCGGTCAAAGCGAGCATGCCTTGGCGATTGAGATATTCATAGTGGCCGTCGCAGTCTGGGCATCTGTGACTGCGATGGACATTCATGTATTCCGGACCCGGGCCCTACAGAGCGTACCTCAGTACGCGGTCAACATGGCGATCCTCCAGATCGCGGCCGCGCCCTACGTTCTGGGCGGGTTGATCCTGCTCGCCGGGAATCCGGCCGGGCTCTATTGCCTCGCCGTTGCGGTAATTGCTTCATTCGTCAAGGCCGTGATCGATGCCTGGGTTCTTCTGGTCGAGATCAATCGCTAGTAGGAAGCGCGAAGCGGAGCTCGAATACGGGCAGTATCTACCAGCCTTTGGAGTTTCAATAGGTTCTACTTGGGTTAATTGAACCGCGTCACATTATTGTGGTGAGCGCGTAAGGAAACCCTGTTCGAAAGGCCGAATTGAAACAGCGGTTCACTTTCGAATGGAGGGACCGATGATCAAGAGCTTACTTTCAGTCGCGGCAGTATCTCTTGCCGCTCTCGCGTTCCCGGCGGCCTCGAACGCCGCGCGCACGCATTCGATGCAGACAACGGCGCCGGCTGAGGAAAGCGGCGGCTGCAGCTTCTACAAGTACCACGGCAGCTATGACCCGACGGCTTGTGGCGCCCATTGGCGGTCCGAGCCCTCGCGTATGGGTGCAGTCACGACCAATGCCTTTGCGGTCGCACCCACCGCAATGGCGACTGAGCCCGACACCGGCGGCAGCTGCAATTTCAGGAAGTACCACGGCAGCTGGGATCCCACCCAGTGCTGACGTTTACGGAAAAGGCGCTGCCGAGAGGCAGCGCTTTTTCATGTGCGATTTTCGGGGCTACCGGTCCTGCTGGTATCCCTGGTTATGCGTGTTCTGGTGAATATTCCCCTGACGGCCCTGCTCCTTGAGGTTCTTCCGTTCAGGCAAGTGTTCGTCAGTCTTCATCTCGGGATCGGCGCCGGTCCCTTTGGGGCTGCGGTTCTCGGGGGGAACGGGGGGCATCTTCGACATTAGCGATCTCCTCTTTTTCAAACAACGCCCGGGCGGCCGGCCGGTTCGGAGGGGCTCCGGCTTTTCGCCGGAGTGACGAGGTGACTTTTCGGCGGTCCGATCAAAAGCGGATCGAGACAGTTCCCAGGCGGTCGTAGACGGCGGTGATTTCATCGCCGAGATCGGATCTGAAGACCTCGGTGATGACGCCGGTGGAGACGATATCGCCTGCCTTCAGGTGAAGTCCCTTGTCGATGAGGTCGTTGGCGAGCCAGGTGAGGACACGATCGGCGCCGCCCAGCGCATTGGCCCCGATGCCTCGGCCCACCACCTCGCCGTTCCTTCGGGCTTCGTTGCGAAGCTCGGCATATTCGTGCGGAGCCAGGGGCTTGAAGGCGGGCCCAAGCACGAGCGCATCGCTCACCGCGCCGTCGGCGATGTACCATTCGATCGGATCGGCGAAGCCGTTGGGCAGCCGCGGATTGACGACCTCGATCGAAGGATGGACGCTCTCGACCGCGGCCAGCACCTCCTTCACCTCGTAAGGCCTGCCGCGGCCGGGAATATCGCGCGCCATTGTGAAGGCCACTTCGGGTTCGGTGACGCGCCAATTCGATGGTCTGGTCGGCACGTGCTCGCCCGGCTTGAACAGCCGCTCGGCATAAACCGGTCCAGGAAAAGGCCTATCGGTCAGGAGCGCTTTTTGCGCAATCTCGCTCGTGCAGCCGACTTTCCAGCCACGCTGGCGCCAGCCCAAGAGCTCGCGCGCCTTGCATTGGATCGCGAAGGCTTCGCGCGGGTCGGCGGGCTCTGGGCCCGGATATGTCTCGATCTTCTCGCCGGAGCGGCGGCCTTCGGCGAGTACGCGCGCGGTTTCGTTCATGGGGTCATCCTGACAAGGCCGTTGGGCGTATATTTGAAGTTTGCACCATTGTCGTCGAACCCGGGCATGCAGAGCGCGATCGCCTGAGCCGCAATCTGCTCGGGCGGGGGGAGCGTTTCCGGATCTTCACCGGGCATGGCCTGGGCGCGCATGCGCGTCCGCGTCGGCCCTGGGTTGAAGAGACTGACCCGGACCGGCGTCGTCGCGACCTCGGCCGCATAGGTCTTGGCAAGCGCTTCGAGGGCCGCCTTCGAGATGGAATAGGGACCCCAATAAGCACGGAAGTTATGGGCGGCGCCCGAGGAAATGAATACGGCACGTCCTGCATCCGACTGGCGCAAGAGCGGATCGAGCGCCCGGATGAGCCGCCAGTTCGCGGTGACGTTGACCGTCATGACGTCGTCCCAGACCGGTGGCTCGATATGGGAGAGAGGCGATATCTTGCCGAGCACGCCCGCATTGCCGATGAGGATGTCGAGCTTCTTCCAGCGCTCGTGGACGGCGGCGCCGAGACGGTCGAGTGCCGGTGAATCCTTGAGATCGACCGGAACGAGGGTGGCGGTCGAGCCCGCCGCGACGATCTCGTCGTCGAGTTCCTCGAGGGCGCCCTGCGTCCGCGCGAGCGCCACTACATGCGCGCCCCCCCGCGCGAGTTCGAGCGCGAATGCCCGTCCGATGCCCCGTGACGCGCCGGTCACGACGGCAACGCGGCCGCTCAGCGCTCGATCCATGGACGGCTCAGCTCGCTTCAGCGAGAAGCGAGAGCTGCTGCTTCGAGGGTTCACCCGCGATGTCGGTCAGATGCGTCGGGTAGTCGCCGGTGAAGCAGTGGTCGGTGAACTGCGGCCGGTGCGGATCGCGCCTTTCATAGCCGAGCGCGCGATAGAGGCCGTCGACCGACAGGAACGCGAGCGAATCGACTCCGATTTTTGCGCGCATCTCATCCAGCGTATGCGTGGCGGCGAGCAGGGATTTCTGCTCCGGCGTGTCGATGCCGTAGAAATCGGGAAAACGGATCGGCGGGCTCGCGATGCGCATATGCACCTCGCGTGCGCCTGCTTCGTACATCATGCGCACGATCTTGACCGAAGTCGTGCCGCGCACGATCGAGTCGTCGACGAGCACGATGCGCTTGCCGGTGATCGCCGCGCGATTGGCATTGTGCTTGAGCTTGACGCCGAGCGCCCGGATCGTCTGCGTCGGCTCGATGAAGGTGCGGCCGACATAGTGGTTGCGGATGATGCCGAGCTCGAAGGGAATGCCCGATTCCTGCGCGAAGCCCAAGGCCGCGGGCACGCCCGAATCAGGCACCGGGATGACGACGTCGGCCGGGGCCGCGGATTCGATCGCCAGCTGCCGGCCCATCTGCTTCCTCGCCTCGTAGACCGAGCGTCCGCCGAGAATGCTGTCGGGCCGCGAGAAATAGACATATTCGAAGATGCACGGCCGGGCGGGCAGGCGCGGGAACGGGCGGAGCGACTCGAGGCCTTCCTCGGAAATCACGATCACTTCGCCGTTCTCTATCTCGCGAATGAAGCGCGCCCCGATGATGTCGAGCGCGCAGGTTTCCGAGCAGAGGATGTGGGCGCCGTTGAGCTCGCCCAGGATCAAGGGCCTGATCCCCAATGGATCCCGTGCGCCGATGAGCTTCTTGTTGGTGAGCGCGACGAGCGAATAGGCGCCTTCGAGCGAGCGCAGCGCATCGATGTAGCGCTCGATGATGCGCGGCTTCTGCGAGCGGGCGACGAGATGAAGAATCACCTCGGTGTCGGAGGTCGATTGGCAGATCGCACCTTCGGCAATGAGCTCGCGCCTCAGCGTCAAGCCGTTGGTGAGGTTCCCGTTGTGGGCGACCGCGAGGCCACCGGTCGCGAGCTCGGCAAAAAGGGGCTGCACGTTGCGCAGGATCGTCTCGCCGGTCGTCGAATAACGCACGTGCCCGACCGCGTTCCGGCCTTTGAGTCGTCGGATCGTGCTTTCCTGTGAGAAATGGTCGCCGACGAGGCCGAGGCGCCGCTCGGCGTTGAACCGTTCGCCATCGAAGGTGACGATGCCCGCGGCTTCCTGGCCGCGATGTTGGAGGGCGTGGAGGCCGAGCGCCGTCAGCGCCGCCGCATCGGGATGGCCGAAGACGCCGAATACACCGCACTCCTCGCGGAGCGTGTCCCCGGCGAGATCGAAATCACGGGCCATCGGCCGGTCCCTACTGCGCGTTGTCCTGGCCGCCGAAAGTCGGCTGCTGCTGCTGGCCCTGGGTGCCCTGGATCAGCTGGTCCATGCTCTTGGAATCGCTCTTCTTGTAGCCTTCTTCGTCGGAGGGCGCTCCTTCTTCCGAGTCCGGCTGCACCGTGACGGAAGTGGTGCCGGAGGGCTGATTGTCAAGGATCGCCGCGTTGGTGAGCGTCTCGGCGATGTCGGGCGGAACGAGCGAGAGGATCATCTGTCCGACCGACTTGATGAGCGGCAGCGATTGGGCGTTCCTGACCCACGGCTCCTGGCGGTCGACCGGGATCAGCCATCCATAGAAAAGGTAGGCGATGACGACGAGCACGAGCCCCCGCGCGAGCCCGTAGACGAAGCCGAGCAGCCGGTCGAAGGCGCCCGCGGGCGAATCGACGACCGCATCCGACAGCTTCACGCTGATGAGCGAGACGATGATGAGGACGATGAGAAACGCGCCCGCTCCGACCGCGATCTTGGCGACGATGTCGGGTTGGAGATACTTGCCGGCAAAGCCCAAAAGCTCAGGCGAGCGAATCGCGAAATAGGCGGCGACCGCGGCGGCGCCCCAGGCGATCAGCGATAGCACTTCGCGGGTGAAGCCGCGCATGAGCGCCAGCACGCCCGAGACGAGCATGATCGCGATGAGGATGATGTCCAGCAGCTGAAAGGGCATGGCCTGATCTTACGTCGACTCGGCGTTCTTATACGGACGTTTTCGAGGCTGATCCAGTACGGGTTTGTCCTGGCCAGCCACCCAGGCGACGAGGTCGGTGATGGTCTCCACCCCGCGCACGCGCATGCCTTTAGTCGCTGCCGGATCCGGACGCGCTGCAGTCACGGCCTCGAGCAGCCCCAGTTTCTGGGCTTCCTTGAGCCGCGCCTCCGTCTGTCCGACGGGACGAATGGCGCCGGAAAGCGCGACTTCGCCGAAGAAGGCCGTGCTGTGCGGGATGATCGTGCCGGTGAGCGAGGAGAGGATCGCCGCCGCGACCGCGAGATCGGCCGCGGGCTCGCGCACCCTGAGGCCGCCGGCGACGTTGACATAGATGTCGCGCATCCCGATCTGCACGCCGGCGCGGGCCTCGAGAACCGCGAGCACCATTGCGAGACGGTTCGAATCCCAGCCGACGACCGTGCGCCGGGGGGTCCCGAGCACGGAGTGCGAAGCCAATGCCTGCACCTCAATGAGGAGGGGACGCGTACCTTCGATGCCGGCGAAGACCGCAGTGCCGGGCGTCGCGCGCTCGGCCGACCCCATGAAGAGCCGCGAGGGATTGGCCACTTCCTCGAGCCCGCCGTCCGACATCTCGAACACGCCGATTTCGTCGGTCGGGCCGAACCGGTTCTTGACCGCCCGGAGAATCCGGAACTGGTGGCCGCGGTCGCCCTCGAAATAGAGAACGGTGTCGACCATGTGCTCGATGACTTTGGGTCCGGCGATCTGGCCCTCTTTGGTCACGTGGCCAACGAGGAGCACCGCCGTGCCGCGCTCCTTGGCGAAGCGGATCATCGTTTCCGACCCGGCCTTGAGCTGCGAGACCGTGCCCGGCGCCGATTCGATTACCGGTGACCAGATCGTCTGGATCGAATCGATCGCCGCCACCGCGGGCAGCTCGCCGTCTGAAAGTGTTGCGAGAATGTCGGACACGTTCGTCTCTGTCGCGAGGAGCACCGGCGCCTGCGCAACGCCGAGCCGGGTTGCCCTGAGCCTGATCTGTGCGACCGCCTCCTCGCCCGAGACGTAGACGACGCGCCGCCCCTGCATGGCAAGAGAGGCGAGCGCCTGGAGGAGCAGAGTCGACTTGCCGATCCCGGGGTCACCGCCGATCAGCACGCCTGATGCGGGTACGAGGCCGCCGCCCAGCACGCGGTCGAATTCGGCGATGCCCGTCTCGATGCGGGGCGGTGCGGCGCTCTCGCTTTTAAGGCCGACGAGGGCGGTCGTGCGGCCTTTCGGCAGGGCCACACCCTTAGCGCCGGACAACGGAATGGGCGCTGCTTCTTCGACGATCGAGTTCCACTCGCCGCAGGAATCGCAGCGGCCGGCCCACTTCGACGATACGCTTCCACAAGACTGGCAGACGAAGCGCGGTGGTTTGGCCATCCGCGGCTTCTGACGCGCGTCGCCCTGTGTGACAAGCCCCGCGGCAGCGCTCAGGGCTTTAATACCTCCATCTGGATCGGGCCTTCGGCGCGGCCGTGGATGAACTGCTCGACGAACGGATTGCCGCTATGGTCGACGGAGCCGGCTGGGCCCTCCCAGACAATGGCGCCCTTGTGAATCATCGCGATACGGTCGGCGATCTTGCGCGCCGACACCATGTCGTGGGTGATCGAGATCGTCGTAGCGCCGAGGCGCTTCACCGAATCGATGATGAGGTTGTTGATGACGTCGGCCATGATCGGGTCGAGCCCGGTCGTCGGCTCGTCGAAGAAGATGATCTCGGGGTCGGCGGCGATGGCGCGGGCGAGGCCGACGCGCTTCTGCATGCCGCCCGAGAGTTCGGCCGGATAGAGGGCGCCCACCTCGGGTCCGAGGCCGACTTGCCCGAGCTTCTCCATCGCAATGTCACGCGCCTGGGTTCGTCCCTTCCGGCGGCCCTGGATCAAGCCGAAGGCGACGTTCTGCCACACTGGGATCGAATCGAAGAGCGCAGCGCCCTGAAAGAGCATGCCGAAGCGGGCGAGATAGGCGTCCCGGTCGCCGCCGCGCAGGCGCGTAGCCTCCTGGCCCGCCACGCGGATCGAGCCCGAATCGGCGGGAATGATGCCGAGGATTGTCTTGATCATCACCGACTTGCCCGTTCCCGAGCCGCCGATCACCACGAGCGACTGGCCCTTCGGAACAGAAATATTGATCCCGTTCAGCACCTTCTTTCTGCCGAAGGCTTTGCGGACGTCACCGAGCACGATGTAGCCGTCCATTGGCTCAGTCCGAGAAGAGGATCGAGGTGAGAGCGAAGTTCGCGGCGAGGATCAGAATGGCTGCGCTGACCACGGCATTGGTGGTCGCGCGTCCCACGCCCTGCGCGCCGCCCCGCGAGTGGAAGCCGTGGTAGCAGCCCATGATGGCGATGATGAAACCGAAGGCCGCCGCCTTGATGAGGCCCGAGGTCACGTCGTCAAAGTGAAGATTCGATGTCGTGTTCTTGATGTAGGCATAGGAGTTGAAGCCGAGGGAGCGCGTTCCGACCATGTAGCCGCCGAGAATGCCGATGATGTCGCCGATGCCGACGAGAATAGGAAGCGTCACCACGGCGGCGACGAGCCGCGGGCCGACGAGATACTTGAAGGGATTGGTCGACAGCGTGACGAGAGCATCGATCTGCTCGGTGACGCGCATGGTGCCGAGCTCTGCGGCGATCGAGGCGCCGACCCGGCCCGCCACCATGAGACCACCGAGGACCGGGCCGAGCTCACGGGTGATGCCGATCGCCACGATGAAGGCGACAGCCTGCTCGGCGTTGAGGCGAGATGAGCCGAGATAGATCTGGAGCGCCAGCGCACCGCCCGTGAAGAAAGCGGTAAGACCGACGACGAGGAGCGAGTTGTACCCGATACGGTACATCTGCTCGCCGATCTGCCGGAAGTAGATGCGCGGCGTTAGGCCCTGGATCAACGCATCCTTGATGAAGAGCCCAGCCCGCCCCGTTTGGGCGAGAAGAGCGATGACGACCCGCCCGAGATTTACGAGGAAGCTCACGATTATGGACTCTCCGCAGACGCCGGTCCCGCGCCGGCATAGACCCGCGTGAAGCGTTGGCCAAGCCGTGTCAACAACTCATATGAAATCGTGCCCGCCCGCTCGGCAACCTCGTCGATGGCGATCGCGGGCCCGATGATCTCCGCCTTAGTGCCGCGCTGGCAGAGATGCGATGGCACGCCGGTCACATCGATGGCGAGCATGTCCATCGAAATCCGGCCGACGATTGGGCATCTGTGACCTCCAAGGCAGACTTCGGCCGGTTCTCGGTCCTGTCCCGAGCCGAGCGCGCGCGATACGCCGTCCTTGTACCCCGCCGCGATGACGGCGATCCTCGACGGGCGCTCCGCGGTCCATGTCGCGCCATAGCCGACGGGCTCGCCGGCCTCAACATCGCGCAACTGGAGGACAGCAGCGGCGAGATGGACGACCGGCAGCATCGGATTGGGTTGCGGCCGGACCGGATTGCCGCCGTAGAGCGCAATGCCGGGCCTGACGAGATCGCAGCGGAATTCCGCGCCGAGAAAGATGCCGCTCGAATTGGCGAGACTCGCCGGCACCTCCGGCAGCCTTCGCCGCACCCGGCAAAAGCGCTCGCGTTGGAGGTCGTTGAGTGTGTGCGGGGGCTCGTCCGCGCAAGCGAGGTGACTCATGACGAGCGTCAGGTTGAGCCCGTCGAGCAATTCACGCTCGAGGGTGAGCGCTTCGAACTCCTCCATTGACAGCCCGAGCCGGTTGATGCCCGTATCGATATGGAGGGCGCAAGGGAGCGCCCGACCGTACACCGTGCCGAAGGCGATCCATTCTAGCGCCTCATCGCGGCTGATGAGGGCAGGGCGCAAATCCTCGCGCGCGTAGAACTCCGATTGCCCCGGGAACAGGCCGTCGAGCACATAGATGATGGCTTGGCGCGGCAGGATGGCGCGCAGCTCACCGCCTTCCATCGGACGCGCGACGAAGAACGTCCGGCATCCCGCATCCCACAATGCGGTTGCGACGGGTCCGACGCCCAATCCATAGGCGTCGCCCTTGACGGCGGCGCCGCATTCGGCGGGCGCCGACCAGCGGGAGAGCCGCCGCCAGTTCTCCTGGATCGCGGCGAGGTCGATCGTGAGCACCGCCCCCGCCAGGTCCTGGGGAGGTCCGCTTGCGTAAATGGCCGGGCTTTGATCCATGTCCGCGATCTTACTGGAATTGCTCCGGCAAATAATCGCTTTTCACGAGATTCTGGAATTTCGTGAGGGTCGCATCGAACTGAAGCTCAACGATGCCCGTCGGCCCGTGGCGCTGCTTGCCGATGATCACCTCGGCGACGCCCGTCACCCGATTCATCTGCTCCTGCCAGTCGAAATGGTCCTGCGTGTTGGGGCGCGGCTCCTTGCGGGCGAGGTAATACTCCTCCCGATAGATGAAGAGGACGACATCGGCATCCTGCTCGATCGAGCCCGATTCGCGGAGGTCCGCAAGCTGCGGCCGCTTGTCGTCGCGGTTCTCGACCTGGCGTGAGAGCTGGGAAAGCGCGATGATCGGCACGTTGAGTTCCTTGGCGAGCGCTTTGAGCCCGGTTGTGATCTCGGAAACCTCCTGTACCCGGCCCTCCTGGGCGCGCTTGGTCGATCCGCCGAGGAGCTGGAGATAGTCGACCACGAGAAGACCGAGCCCGCGCTGGCGCTTCAGCCGCCGCGCCCGCGCCGAAACCTGTCCGATCGTGAGCCCGCCCGTCGCATCGATGTAGAGGGGCAGCGACTGCAACTCGCGCGAGACCTCGACGATGCGATGGAACTCCTCTTCGGCGATCTTGCCGCGCCGGATGCGCTCGGAGGCGATGCCGGACTGTTCGGCGATGATGCGGGTGGCGAGTTGCTCCGCCGACATTTCGAGCGAAAAGAGTCCGACCACCCCGCCATCGAGGACCTTCACCGATCCGTCCGCTTGATGCTCGGCGCGATAATGCTTGGCGACATGATAGGCGATGTTCGTTGCAAGCGCCGACTTGCCCATCGCCGGGCGTCCCGCGACGATGATGAGGTCCGAGGCCTGGAGCCCACCCATCTTCTCGTCGAGATCCTTCAACCCGCAGGAGATGCCCGAAAGCCCGCCGTCGCGCTGATAGGCATTGGCCGCCATGTCGACGGCATCGGTGAGAGCCCGCCCGAAGGGCTGGAATCCTTGTCCGTATTTGGCGGACTCGGCGATCTCGTAAAGCCGCTGCTCGGCGTCTTCGATGAGGTCGCGCGAGGTGGTGTCGACCGGCGTGTCATAGGCCTCGTTGACGACATCGGTGCCGATGACGATCAGCTTCCGCCGTTGCGCGAGCTCATAGATCGTGCGGCCGTATTCTTCCGCGTTGATGATGGTGGTCGCCGCTGCGGCAAGGCGGGCGAGATAAACGGGGCCGCCGATCTCCTTGAGGGTCTCGTCCCGCTCGAAATAGGTCTTGAGCGTGACGGGCGATGCAAGCTTGCCGGCCCGGATGAGGGTCGATGCCGCCTCATAGATGCGGGCGTGGACGGCTTCGAAGAAGTGCGAGGGACCGAGAAACGAGCTGACCCGATCGCAAGCCTCGTTGTTGACGAGAATCGCGCCCAATAGCGCCTGCTCCGCCTCGAGATTGTGCGGCGGGAGGCGGTAGGAATCGGTCTCCTGTTCGGGCTCGACGGCCCGAACGCTCGTTTGGATGGCCATGCGGGACTATTACAGATTGCCTCGAATGTGAGACGAATCGTTTCAGCATTATGCCCGCTATTCACATCTGGGCAACCGACCACTAGGTCAGCATCAAAGTCATCCGAGCCATTGTTATGAAGGCGTGAACGGGTTGAATACCGGAACACCGCTTCGCTTTACGTCATGCACGTTTCGCGTGACGAGAGTGAGCCCGTGCACTTCTGCCGTGGCAGCGAGAAGGCCATCAATCACCGGGAGGGCGTCCGGTATGCCGAATCTTCCCCAAGCATCGGCGACGCGACTATCGACCGGAAGAATTCTCGATCCGAGAGCCGCGCAAATTGCCGAAAACCAATGGTCGAGAGCCTCAGCCTGGTCGCGGTCGACCCTGCGTTTCAGCTCGATTGCGCGCCGCAGCTCTCCGATTACGAGGACACTGGTGTGAAACCACATGGCCGGGAGGGCGCTGGCCCACCTCGCCACTCCTGCATTTCCTTTCTCGCCTTTGCGGAGCTCGGAAATCACATTCGTATCGAGGAGGAAACTCACAGATCCGCTTCGCGGGACTTGTCCTGTCACATACCGCTGTCGAATATTCCTTCGAAATAGTCGTCAGGAAGATCGCTTGCGAAGACATCGAGCCCCGTCAAAATGGGCTTCCCCAGCGCGGTCCGAAGGCTCTCCCGGGCCGTTTCAGCTTCAGCACCGGCTCCCCTAAGCCGTCCTGCAAGTTGGCGGAGGAGCTCCACGTCCCTTTGAGGAACCTGCACTTCCACCCTTGCGAGCCCCCGATTGGAGGCTCTCTTTCTGTGCGCCGCCGACGCCCTCCGTTGTGCTGCGTTGGACATTTCTCGCCAGACATATCAACGGGAGTGTATAAACGGAAGCCGTCCTATTCCGCTGAAACGGACTTGAGGCGAGGGCGCTTCTGGTCGATCTCGCGCAGGCGTTCCTCTTCTTCGAGCATGTAGTTGCGGGTCATCGGCAGCGCGTGCTGGTTGCGCGCAAACTGGATCTGGAAATTGTTCATTCCGCCGAAGCGAAACGAGGTTTCGGAGGCCGCAAGATAGAACTCCCACATGCGGCAGAAGCGTTCATCGTAGATGTCTTTGACCTTGTCGCGATTGGCATGAAACCGCTCCGACCATCCCCTCAGTGTTTCGGCATAGTGGAGGCGGAGGATTTCGATATCGGTAACATAGAGCCCGCTGCACTCCATGGCCGGCAACACCTCCGAGAGCGCGGGGATGTACCCTCCCGGGAAGATATACTTGTTGATCCAGGCGCTCGTCGAGCCGGGCCCGCGCGAGCGGTTGATCGAATGCAGCACGCCGACGCCGTCATCCTTGAGAAGCTGGCGGCATTTCGAGAAGAACTGGGCGTAGTACCCGATCCCCACGTGCTCGAACATGCCGACCGACACGATCCGGTCGAACGGCTCCTCGAGCTGGCGATAGTCGAGAAGCCGGAACTCCACCCGGTCGGCGACCCCGCGTTGGTGGGCGCGTTCGTTCGAAAGCTTGTGCTGCTCTTCTGAAAGCGTGACGCCGACAACCTTGGCTCCGCACGTCTCTGCGAGATAGAGCCCGAGCCCGCCCCAGCCTGAACCGATATCGAGCACCCGCATTCCGGGCTCGATGGCAAGCTTCGCGGCGAGGTGGCGCTTCTTGGCAAGCTGCGCCTCGTCGAGCGATGCGCCCGGGTGATCGAAATAGGCGCAGGAATACTGCCGGTCCCGGTCGAGGAAGAGGTCGTAGAGCTCACCCGAGAGATCGTAATGATGGGTGACGTTCTGTTTGGCGCGGCGAAGCCCGTTGAACTGGTGAATGCGCCGCACAGCCCGTCGCGATCGCTCGAGAAGCTTCATGGCCCAGGGCCATTCATGCCGGCCGCGGATATTTTCGAGCAGCAGCGCAAGAAGATCGTAGATCGACCCCCGCTCGAGCACGATTCCGCCGTCCATATAGGCTTCCCCGAGGTAGAAATCGGGGTCGAGCGCGAGCTTGACCGCAGTTGCCCGGTCGGCGATCCTGAACCGGACGGCTTCGCCGCTTCCATCGCCGTAGGAGTGAGGCCGCCCCTCACAGTCCGTGATGATCAGCGCGCCGCGTTTCACCACGCGGTCGAGAACCTGGTCGAGCAAAGCATACATCGGAAAGCTCCGGGGCCCTAAGGTTGCGGGCTCCGCAGTTTAAGCCTTAGGCCCGCCGCCTCGCAACCGTACCAGTGCGGCTAGCGTTCTTCCGACTGGGCCGTCTGCCGCGCCTGCTCCTCGGACTCGAAGAGCTGCTCGGCGGCAAGGCGGGCTTCCTCGCGCTCGGAGACAGTGCCGGTCAGCACCTCGCCGCGCGCCTGGGCTTCGGCCTCGTCCTGGGAGCGGGCGACGTTGAGCGTGACTGAGACGATCACCTCGGGATGAAGCGCGATCCTGACCGTGTAGAGGCCGATCGTCTTGATCGGCGCGTCGAGCATCACCTGGCTGCGGTTGACCGCCGTCCCGGTCGTCGAGGCGGCTTCGGCGATGTCGCGCGTCGAAACCGAGCCGTAGAGCTGACCGGACTCGCCCGCCTGGCGGAGCACGATGAAGCTTTTGCCCTCGAGCTTGGCGGACTCTCCATGGGCGCCCTTGCGCCGTTCGGCGCTCTTGGCTTCGAGCATCGCCTTGTCGCGCTCGTAACGCGCCTTGTTGGCGTCGGTGGCGCGAAGCGCCCTGCCCTGCCGCAGCAGGAAATTCCGGGCATAGCCGTCCTTGACCTTGACCACTTCTCCCATGTGGCCGAGCTTGTCGACGCGCTCGAGAAGGATGACTTCCATTTCCGTCTCCCTACTTCAGCACATAAGGAAGGAGGCCGAGGAATCGGGCGCGCTTGATCGCCTGGGCGAGTTCGCGCTGTTTCTTCGCCGACACCGCGGTTATGCGCGACGGCACGATCTTGCCGCGCTCGGACACGAAACGCTGCAGAAGCCTCACGTCCTTGTAGTCGATCTTGGGCGCGTTGTCGCCGCTGAAGGGGCAGCTCTTGCGCCGCCTGAAGAATGGGCGCCTCGCTCCCCCGGCACCTGCCCCGGCGCCCCCGAAACCTCCTTGCCGCTCAGCCATCGCGTCGCTCTCCTTCTTCCGCGGGTGCGCCGAACTCGCCCTCCTCGAAGCCGCGTCCGCGCCCGAAGCCGCGCCCGCCGCGGTCGCGATCTCTATCGCGGTCGTCGCGCCGGCCCGCCTTCATCATCGCCGAGGGTCCGTCCTCGAGCTCGTCGACTTTGATCGTGATGAAACGGATGACGTCCTCGTTGATCGATTCCTGGCGCTCCACCTCGGCGATCGCCTTGGGCGGCGCGTCGATGTTCATCAACGTAAAGTGCGCCTTGCGGTTCTTTTTGATCCGGAACGTCAGCGATCTCACGCCCCAATATTCTGTCTTGCCGACCTGGCCGCCGAGGCCCGAAATCACCGACTTGAACTGCTCGGTGAGCTGGTCGACCTGTGCATTCGATGCGTCCTGACGCGTCAGGAACACATGCTCGTATAATGGCATGGTGAGCCTTTCTCGTTGTCCATCGCCTTCGCGTTTCCGGCGCAGAGCCCCTTCCGAACCTGTTGAAGGCTCGAAAGACCGGTTTCTCGAAAGAGCGGAGACACGGGAAGCCGGGGGTCACCCCTGCCGCGGACCTAGAGGGTACGCAGTCTTCCGTTCAGCCCCCAACCGGAAGCCGCTTGGCGGGCCGGGTTATGACGGAGCGATCCGCCAATTGCAAGTGTCTGGCGCTCTCCAAGGCCCGCGCCTTTGCTTGCTTCCCCCACTGCCGCTCGAGTTGTCAGCCCTCATAGCCGTAAGCCTCGAAATCGGCGGCGAAACACTCGCGAACAAATCTTCGCGTCTCCTCATCATAGAATGCGGCGTAGGGCGGAAAGCGTCCGTCTTTGAGTTGGTCCGGGGTCATTTCGAAGTCGGCCACGCAGGGTGAGCAACCCCCTTCTGGGCGCTCAGCCGATCCTTCATTGCGGAGGATGCCGATCCATTCGAGCGGCGATTGTGACAAGCGGTATTCGGACTCGATCTGCCTGATCTCTCCGGCAAATCGCTCAAGCCGTACAATGCGGTCGATGCAGCCGTCTTCGCCCGCCAGATGCTGCCGTGCAATGTGACCGTTGATCTGTCCGCTTTGAGTGCCATTGTGCGCGAGAAATCGCAGGAAGTCGCGGAACGAGAGAGTGGGACTTGCATCAGAAGGTTTGCCGAGAAGCTGCCGTGCGGCGGCGATCGGCTTGCGTCCCCATGGATTCGCCTGTTCGGGGCGGGAGTGAATGATCATGGAGAGAAACGAGCTCACTGCCCGATCATAGGGGTTGCGCACCAGCTTGAGGATGGGCTTTTCATGGAAAGTCACGAGCCGCAGAGCCTGCCAGCCGTACCAGGGTCTCGAATGGACCTCTCGAACCGATGTACGCCCCGCCGAAGCGGGACCGTCTCATCGAGATGACCGGTCTGAAACAGAAACCACTTGATGAAGGCGCTGGACCCGGCTCGGGCGGTGTACAGGAGCACTAGCGGGAAATCCCGGGCATGCAGGGGCACCCTGTGGATAGCAAATGGGTTCGCAACCAGGACGGGCAGGTTCAAAGCTTCGGCCACTCTGGCGACTGATGGCAAAATCGTGGGCGGCATCACCCTTGGGCTCAGCGTTGGCTCACGGGGTCAGAATGGATATCCGAGTTGGGCTATTCTGGTTTGAACGAATGAGACATCGTCGTCCGACATGTATCGGGTATGACCTCCGATCAACCCTTCCCGCATCTTGAGGGAATGAGGCCCACCCTCCCTGAGTTTCATGGCTTTGGTTCCGAAACGTCCCTCGGACTCGAGCCGCTGCAAATTTTCGAAACGGCAGAACTCCACTGCCCCTCGAAGTGCGGAGCGATCGATTGGGATCGAGATGAAGTCCAAAAATTCGGAGAATGAACCTTCCGGGTCGCGATGAAAGGATTCGTATCTCTGAAGGAGAAACGACGAGGTCAGGCGCCGGAAGCTGTTCCAGCGCCGATGCGCAATAACGAGCTTGTCGATGCCCGTATAGGGATGGCGGATGTACTCCGACAGCGAGCCGTGGAACGAGCGATCGCGGTCGACAGCATGAAAGTATCCGGACGTCAGAACGTCTCGGGGATCGCGGACGAGCAGTACGACCTTGCGCCGCATCCAAAGCAGCGGCGATCCGTTCAATGGATGGCCAGGGCCGATCGCATACCGAAACCCCGCTCCATTGTGAGAATAGGCAACAGCGGGTGTATCTGTGATACTTGAGAGTGAGCGCGTGCTGATGGACTTACGGCGGGGCAATTCGTGCATGAGTTGCAGGTACTTGGCGAGAAGAATGCGATGCCACGTACGCCCGGACTTAGACTAGGGTCCGGACTCAATTGAGCCACCAGAGTACGGTTGTGGCGATGAGGACGCCAGTCAGGAAGTTTCTGGCGAGCTTGTCGTAGCGGGTTGCGACTCTGCGGAAGTCTTTGAGGCGCGCGAACATGCGCTCGATCAGGTTGCGTTGGCGGTAGGCTTGGCGATCATGTGGGATCAGCGGCTTGCGCCTGGC
>JBJMRA010000197.1:0-11486 GCA_045802365.1 Hyphomicrobiales bacterium
CCATTGACACCGGGGATGGGCAAGGTGGACACTCCGAATGTGACGCGGATCGCAAGGCAGACGCGACCAGCGCAATTCGTCGTGGGAGAAGGCAGGAGGAACCGGGATTATGAGCATGTTCGGAGTCAAAGGTGGGATGATCGGCCTCGCTGCGTTTGCCGCGGCCGCGCTAGCGCCGGCGAACGTATCGGCGGTAGAGTCAAAGGATCCGATCAAGATCGCGCTGTTCGATTGGACGAGCGTCAATATCAACGCCAAGGTCCTCGGCGGCATACTCGAGAAGCTCGGTTACACAGTCGAGTATCCGACTGGCGATTATCTCTCCAGTCTAACGACCGGTCTCACGAACGGAGACCTCACTGTCGGACTCGAGTTCTGGGACACGACCGCCGGGGAAGCCATGAAAGCTTCTGACGCAACGGGCCAGACCGAGAAGCTCGGCACGCTCGGACCGAAAGCCAAGGAAGAGTGGTGGTACCCGATCTACATGAAGGAAAAGTGCCCGGGCCTTCCGAACTGGGAGGCGCTGAAGGACCCCAAATGCGCGGAAGCTTTTTCGACGCCCGATACCGCGCCCAAGGGCCGCTATCTCGGCGGCCCGGTGACCTGGGAAGGTTTCGACGACGAGCGCGTGGAGGCGCTTGGGCTGCCGTTCGTGGTGGTGCATGCCGGGACGGACGCCGCGATGTTCGCCGAGCTCGAATCGGCCTATCAGCGCAAGGGACCCATCATGCTCTGGATCTACTCGCCGCATTGGGCGCCCGCGAAATACGAGGGAGAGTGGGTGCAGTTCCCCGAATACACGCCCGAGTGCTACACCGACCCGAAATGGGGCATCAATCCCGACAAGGCGCATGACTGCGGCAAGCCGCACGGCGAAATCTGGAAGTATGCCTGGGCCGGCATGAAGGATAAGTGGCCGGTCGCCTACAAAGTCGCCAAGGCCTATCAGATCGATACCGCCGAGCTCAACAAGATGTCGGCCGAAGTCGATCTCGACGGCAAGTCGATCGAAGAGGTCGCCAAGGCATGGGTCGACGCGAACGAGGCCAAGTGGAAGGCTTGGGCGCAGTAGCCGATGAAATAACGCCGGGCAGCGAGTCCGTCGCGGCGTCTCCCGTCGATCGGCAGCCGGTGCACGCGGAGGAGACCGCCGCGCGTCCGGTCAAGCTCGCCTGCCGCAATCTTTGGAAGATTTTCGGCCAGAGTGCCAGCGAGTTCATCCGCTCGCGCGCCGGCGAGGCGAGCACCGCCGATCTCGATCACGCGCGGCTGATCGGCGCGGTGCGCAAAGTCAGCCTCGACGTCCATGAGGGCGAGATCTTCATCGTGATGGGACTTTCGGGCTCGGGCAAATCCACGTTGCTGCGATGCCTGTCGCGGCTGATCGAGCCGACCTTCGGGGCGGTCGTGTTCGACGGGCGCGATCTCCTGAAAGCGAGCGAAGCCGAGCTCATCGAGCTTCGCCGCCATAAGATGGGGATGGTGTTTCAGCATTTCGCGCTCCTCCCTCACCTGACGGTTCTCGAGAATGTCGCCTTCCCCCTTATGATCCAGGGGATCGCGAAGGCGCCGCGCGAGACGCGGGCGCGCGAGATGATCGAACTCGTCGGCCTCAAGGGGCGCGAGAACCATCATCCGCGGCAGCTCTCCGGAGGACAGCAGCAGCGGGTGGGCATCGCTCGCTCCCTTGCGGTCGAGCCCGAGATCTGGTTTCTCGACGAGCCGTTCTCGGCTCTCGATCCGCTGATCCGCCGCGAGATGCAATCGGAGCTCATGCGGCTCCAGGGCGTGCTCAAGAAGACCATCGTTTTCGTCACCCATGATTTCGACGAGGCGATCAGGCTCGCTGATCGTGCGGCCATCATGAAAGACGGCGAAGTCATCCAGGTGGGGACGCCGGAGGACCTCGTGATCAGTCCCGCCACCTCCTATGTCGCGGAGTTCACGCGGGATGTGAACCGTTCCAAGGTGATGTCGGCTAGGCGTCTCATGCGGCGGGCGCTCGGAGGCGAGCACGGCGGACGCATCGATTCGAACGCGAAGATCGCGAGCTTCGCTTCGCAAATCGTGACAGCCAGGCTGCCGTTCGCGGTCGTCGACCATGGCGGCGTAGTGATCGGTGAGGTCACTCCCCAATCGGTGATCGATCTTCTGGCGGGACGCGACGGGGGAGGAGGGGGACCGTGAGCGACGTCGCTCTCGATCGCTCACCTGCGGTCGCCGGCGACCGGCGCGCGCTCGGGATCGCGATAGCCATCGCGGCGGTCCTCGTCGCATTCGGCCTCGCACGAGCAGTTCCATGGGGGGTCTCATATCCCAACCAGGCTATCATCCCCTTCGCCGACTGGACGACCGCCGTCTTCCTCTGGATCAAGGCCAACTTCACTTGGCTGACGCGAGGGCTGGCGGCCATCATCGATGTCCCGCTCCGGGCAATGATGGGCCTGCTCGCCAAAGGCTATAAGGTGGGTATCGGGGACGCGACCTACATTCTCCCGCGCCTCTCTTGGCTCGGCGTCTGCGCCACGGCGGCGCTCATTGGTCATGCGCTCGGCGGCTGGCGGCTGGCGCTCCTCGGCGGGCTCGCTTTTCTCTACATCGCCGTATTTCGCCAATGGGACAGCGCCATGCTCACTTTGGCGCTCATCATCGTTTGCGTACCGATCTGCGTCTTCACCGGGCTTCTCCTCGGCATCTGGGGCCACTACTCGCCGCGCGCGAGCGGGCTCGCGATCATCCCCGCTCTCGATCTCATGCAGACGATGCCGACCTTCGCCTATCTCATTCCGATGCTGCTCCTCTTCGGCAACAGCCCGGTGTCGGCGCTGCTTGCGACTGGGCTCTTCGCCACGCCTCCGATGGTGCGCGCGACGATGCTTGGGCTCGCGAAGGTCCCTCAGGAGATCCGCGATTTCGCGGACATGGCGGGCTGCACCGGACGGCAGAAGCTCTGGCGGGTGCTCGTTCCCTCGGCCAAGCCCTCGCTCATGATCGGGGTCAATCAGGTCATCATGCTCGCCCTCAACATGGTCATCATTTCCTCGATGATCGGCGCGGGCGGGCTCGGATACGATGTGCTCCTCGCGCTCCGGGCCCTCAAGGTCGGCCAGGCAATGGAAGCGGGGCTCGCGATCGTGGTGCTGGCAATCGTGCTCGACAGGATGAGCCAAGCCGCGGCCCAGCAGCGGCCGTCCGAACAGGATGTGAGCGCTTCCTCGTGGCTGAAACGGCACCCGAACCTCGCTTTGGCCTTGCTGTTCGTCGCGGCGACGACGCTCGCCAGTCTGTTCGTTCCCGCCCTCGCCGGCATCCCCGCGGCCGCGACCTATTCGACGGCCCCGTGGTGGAAGGCCGGCGTCGACTGGATCACTCTGAACTTCTTCGACTCGATCGAGCTCTTTCGTACCGGCTTCCTGATCTACGTTCTCAATCCGATGCGGGCCTTCTTCGAGGGGTTGCCGTGGCTCGCTGTCGTCCTCATTCTCGCCTATGCCGGCCTGCGGCTCGGAGCGATCCCACTGGCGCTGATCGTCGCGGCGCTCGCCACCTTCTGTGCCGTGACGGGCCTTTGGGTCCAGACCATGGCGACGGTTTATCTTTGCGGCGCATCGGCCTTTGTCGCGGCGGCCCTCGGGATCCCGATCGGCCTCCTGTGCGCGAGGAGCAACCGGTTGTCGGCGGCGGTCACCCCGGTGATCGACACGCTACAGACGATTCCGTCCTTCTGCTTCATTATTCCGGTCGTGATGCTGTTCCGGGTCGGCGACGTGACCGCGCTCATTGCGACGGTCGCTTTCGCGATCGTGCCCGCGATCCGCTACACCAATCACGGCGTCCGGCAGGTGCCTCACGATCTCATCGAAGCGGGGATCGTCTCGGGCTGCACCAAGCGGCAGCTTTTCTGGAACGTGCAACTGCCCATCGCCCTTCCGGAGATCATGCTCGGAATCAACCAGACTATTCTTCTCGCGCTCAGCATGATCATCATCTGCGCCATGATCGGCACGCGCGACCTCGGCCAGGAAGTCTTCAAGGCGCTCGCCAAGGCCGACGCCGGCAAGGGAATCGTGGCGGGGCTCGCGATCGCGTTCATCGGCATCGTCGCCGATCGGCTGATCACCGCATGGGTCAATCGCGTCAAGGCGCAGCGGGGATTGGCGTGACGAAGAGCTCGCGCTCGCCTCACACACGTCCCTTCCCACTGCAAGACTCGCGGAGAGAACCCCCACCTCAGTCCTCCCCCTTGCAGGGGGAGGAAGGATGCCAGCGACGTTTCCCTTCTCCCGTGTGCAGCTTGGGAGAAGGATCTATCCCATGACGCCCGAAGAGCGCGTGCGCGGATTGCCGGTGTGGCGCGGGTTGAAGTCGATCCGCCCTCTCCATGGCGGCGTGAGCAATGCGAGCTTCATCGTCGCCGACGAAACGGGACGTTATGTGGCGCGGGTCGGCGAGGACTATCCTTTCCACCACGTGTTCCGCGACCGCGAGCTCAGGACGTCGCGCGCCGCGCATGCTATCGGGCTCTCGCCGTCGGTCGTTTACGACGAGCCCGGGATCATGGTGGTGGGCTACATCGACGCGCGCACCTATACCGAGACGGACGTTCGGGCGGACGCGGTCAGATGCGTCGAAATCGTACGCCGCTGCCATCGCGACATGCCGCAGCACATGACCGGGCCCGGCGCGATCTTTTGGGTCTTTCATGTGCTCCGCGACTACGCCCACACGCTGAACGATGCCCAGCACCGCCATTCTGGCGAGCTCGAGAAGTGGCTGGCCATCGCCGAGAAGCTAGAGGCCGCGCAGATATCCTTGCCGATCGTCTTCGGACATCATGATCTTCTGCCAACGAACTTCCTGAATGACGGACGGCGCCTATGGCTCATCGATTGGGAGTACGGCGCCTTCGGAACGGCGATGTTCGACCTCGCCAATCTCGCCTCGAACAGCGCGCTCGGACGCATCGAGGAGGATGCGCTTCTCGACATCTACTTCAGCCGGCGGGCCAACGAGGCGCTGTGGCGCTCCTTCGATGCGATGAAGACCGCTTCCGCTTTGCGCGAAGCGCTGTGGGGCATGGTGTCCGAGCTCTACCTGAACGCTCCGGGCGTCGACTACGTCGACTATTCGGAGCAGTTCCTCGGCCGCTTCGAAGCGCTTCTCGCCGGATATCAGGAACGTTACGGCAAACTATGACGCTGCCCTCGCATGCGGATGTCGTCGTGATCGGCGGCGGCATCATCGGCTGCTCGACCGCCTATCATCTCGCGCGCGACCACAAGGCGAAAGTTCTGCTTCTCGAGCAGAACAGGCTCACCTCGGGATCGACGTGGCACGCGGCGGGACTTGTCGGGCAACTCAGATCCTCAGCTTCGATCACTCAAGTGCTCAAGTACTCGGTCGAGCTCTACAAGGGGCTCGAGCGCGAAACCGGCCTCGCGACCGGCTGGAAAATGACGGGCTGCCTCAGGCTCGCGATGAACGCGGATCGCTGGATCGAGTTCAAGCGGCTCGCCACCACGGCCCAGAGCTTCGGGATGGAAATGCATTTGCTCTCCCCCTCCGAAGCGAAATCCATGTGGCCGCTCATGGATGTCTCCGATCTCATCGGCGCGACTTTTTTACCGACCGACGGTCAGGCGAGCCCATCCGATATCACGCAATCTCTCGCCAAGGGTGCCCGCATGCACGGCGCGGAAATCCGCGAGGGCGTTCGCGTCACGGGATTCGAGATCGCGGGCAGACGGGTGACCGCCGTCATTACTGATCAAGGCAGGATTGGCTGTGAGAAAGTCGTAAACTGCGGCGGCCAGTGGGCGCGTCAGATCGGCGCGCTGGCGGGCGTCAACGTTCCGCTCCAGCCGGTCAAGCACCATTACGTGATCACCGAGAAGCTGGACGGGCTCGCGACCGATATCGCGACGGTGCGCGATCCCGACCGGCGCACCTACTTCAAGGAGGAGGTCGGAGGCCTCGTGTTCGGAGGCTATGAGCCCGATCCGGTTTCGTGGACGCTCGGTGACGTTCCGCACGATTTCGCATTCCAGCTCTTCGAAGACGATTGGGATCATTTCGAGCAGCACATCGAGCAGGCCCTGCCGCGCATCCCCGCACTCGAAAAGACCGGCATCAAGAAGTTGATCCATGGTCCCGAGAGCTTTACGCCGGATGGCAATTTCATCCTCGGCGCCGCGCCCAACCTCCAGAACTTCTTCGTGGGCGCCGGCTTCAATGCATTCGGGATCGCTTCGGCTGGGGGCGCGGGTTGGGTGCTCGCCGAATGGGTCGCGCGCGGCGAAGCGCCTATGGACCTCTGGGTGGTCGACCTCCGTCGCTTCTCTACGCTTCACGCCGACCGCGAATGGGTTTGCGAGCGGACCATCGAAGCATGCGCTAAGCATTACACGATCGCTTTTCCCCATGAGGAATACGAGAGCGGGCGGCCGCGGATCGTCTCTCCGCTCTATGAGCGCCTGAAGGCTCTCAACGCCTGTTTCGGCTCGAAGCTCGGCTGGGAGCGGCCGAACTGGTTCGCGCCACGCGGGACAGAGCCGCGCGACATCTATTCGATGGGGCGCCAGAACTGGTTCGAGGCCGTCGGAGAGGAGCACCGCGCCGTCCGCGAGCGCGTCGGCCTATTCGACCAATCCTCGTTCGCCAAGTTCGAGATGACGGGCAAGGACGCCGCCGAGGCGCTGTCGTCGATCTGCGCCAACGGCGTTACCAAGCCGGCCGGGCGGCTCACCTACACGCAGATGCTCAATTCGCGCGGCGGCATCGAATGCGACCTGACGGTGGCCCGGCTTGCGGACGACCGGTTCTATATCGTTACCGGCACTGGCTTCCGCACGCATGACTTCGGATGGATCGCCGACCACATAACCCCTGATCTCGACGCAGCGCTCACCGACGTGACCGAAGAGTGGGGAACGTTGTCTCTGATGGGGCCGCGCTCGCGCGAGGTTTTCGCCGCCGTCACGCGAGCGGACGTTTCGAACCTATCGTTCCCTTACGGGCACGTCCGGGAGATCGCGGTCGCCGGCTCTCCCGTGAGAGTGCTCAGGGTCACCTATGTCGGCGAGCTCGGCTACGAGCTCCACGTCCCGATCGGCGTGATCGGCGACGTCTTCGACGCTCTGATGGCGGCAGGCGCCAAGCATGGGATCGCGCCCGCAGGCTACCGTGCGATCGAGAGCCTGAGGCTCGAGAAGGGGTATCGCGCCTGGGGCTCCGATATCACGCCGAACGACAATCCGTTCGAGGCGGGGCTCGGATTCGCAGTGAAGCTCAAATCGAATATTCGGTTCATTGGCCGCGAAGCCTGCGCGGCGCAGGCGCGCGCGCCTCTGAAAAAGAGGCTCGCCGGCTTCACTACCGACGACCCGGATGTGGTCCTCCTCGGCCGCGAGACGATCCTGCGCAACGGCAAGCCGGTGGGCTACCTCACGAGCGGCGGCTACGGGTATACGATCGGCGGTCCGGTCGGATACGGCTACGTGCGCGGGGGCGCCGGAGTCAGCGAAGACTACGTTCTCTCAGGCACATATGAGCTGGTCGTGGCTCAAGAGGTGGTAAAGGCCAGAGTCCATCTCGCGCCCCTCTATGACCCGGCGAATGCACGCATTCGCCTGTAAGCGGTAAAACCCATGAGATTCCGGGCCGACCGGCACGTCCATATCCTGATCATCGGCGGCGGGGCGATCGGGACCTCGGTCGCCTATCATCTCGCCCGCGACGGGGCGAGAGACCTGCTTCTCGTGGAGAAGGCGCAACTCACGCATGGCTCAACCTGGCATGCGGCGGGGCTCGTCGGACAGCTGCGGGGCAAGAAAAATCTCACGCGGCTCATGCAGAACTCGGTTGCGGTATTCGACAGGCTCGAAGCAGAAACCGGGCAGGCGATCGCGTGGAAGAAGGTCGGATCGCTGAGGCTCGCGGGCAGCCCCGAGCGGTGCAGCGAAATCCGGCGCGCCATGACGCAGGCGAAGAGCTTCGGAGTCGAGTGCCATGTGCTTTCCGCAGAGGAAGCCACGTCGCGTTTTCCCTACATCGTCACCGATGGGATCGAGGGCGCCGCCTTCATTCCGGGCGACGGCTACATCGATCCCCATTCGCTCACGATGGCCTATGCGAAGGCCGCTCGCACAAACGGCGCCAGGATCGAGGAGGGGGTCACGGTCCGCGAGGTCGTCGTCGAGGGCCGCCGTGCGATTGGAGTGGAGACCGATGGAGGAAATATCGCCTGCGATATCCTCGTAAACTGCGCGGGACTCTGGGCGAAACGCGTTGGCGCTATGGCCGGCGTTCCTCTCGCCGCCGGCATCGTCGAGCATCAGTACTTTTTGACCGAGAAGTCTCTTACGCTTCCGCCCGATCTGACGACGCTCCGCGATCCCGACAAGAATTTCTACCTGAAGCCCGACACCGGCTCGTTCGCGATCGGCGGATGGGAAGAGGGCTCGAAAGGCTGCTGGCGCGGCATGCCGCCTTTGGACTTCGGCCGCGAGCTTTTTGCGCCCGACATGGAGCGGCTCGAGCTCTTTGCGCTGCCTGCCGCCGAACGCCTCCCCATTCTCAACGAGATCGGAATTCAAACCGTCATCAATGGCCCGATCCCGGTTTCGGCGGATGGCGAGCCGATCATGGGCCTCGCTCCCGAACTCGATAACTTCTACGTGGCCTGCGGCTTCACCGCCGGCATCGCCGCCTCGGGCGGGGCGGGGCTAGCTCTCGCCAACACGATCCTCCACGGGGATGCCGGCATGGACCTCTGGCCGTTCGACGTCCGCCGCTTCGGAATAATGCACGCTCAGCCGCGCTATCTCGAGGAACGCGCCGTCGAGGCCTATGCCTCCTATTACAAGATCCACTGGCCCGGCGAAGAAATGCAGTCGGCGCGCGGCCTCAGGCGCTCGCCCTTTCACGACCGGCTCGAGCGCGCGGGCGCGGTCAACGGTTCGAAGTTCGGTTGGGAGCGGCCGAACTGGTTCGCAAGAGAAGGCGACGGCCGCGACATCGCGAGCTTCGAGGGCAAGCCCAACTGGTTCGACGCGATTGCCGAAGAACATCGGGCAATCCGCGAGCGCGTCGTGCTCATCGATCAGACCTCGTTCGCCAAGCTCGAGGTTAGAGGTCCAGGAGCCTTGGCGGCCATGGAGCGGATCGCCGCCAACGACCTTGGTCTCGGCCGCGCCGTCTACACGCAGCTCTGCAACGAAAGAGGCGGCATCGAAGCGGACGTGACGGCGCTCGCTTTCGGCAACGACCTCGTTCACGTGATCACGGGCTCAGGCTTCGGTGTTCATGACGCGCACTGGATCGGGCGCCAGTTGCCGGCCGGTCTCAGTCTGCGCGAGGTGACCGCCGAGTGGGCGACCCTCAACATTTGCGGCCCGCTGTCGCGAGACGTGCTGCAATCGGTCAGCGACGATGATCTGTCGAATGCCGTGTTCCCGTTTCTGGCGTGGAGGGACATCGCTGTCGGGAACGCGCGGGCGAGAGCGGTACGGATCGGCTATGTAGGCGAGCTCGGTTACGAGCTCTACATTCCCGTCGAGCAAGCCGCTCACGTCTATGATGCGCTCTGGAAGGCGGGGCAGGATTACGGGATTGCGAATGCCGGCTACCGGGCGATCGATTCCTGCCGGATGGAGAAGGGATACCTCTATTGGTCGGGAGACATCGGTCCCGATTACAACCCTTATGAGGCGGGGCTCGGCTTCTGCGTTGCGCTCGACAAGGGCGAGTACACCGGCCGCGATGCGCTGCGGAAGATCAAGGCCGAGGGTATCCGGCGCAAGCTCTGTTCGTTCACGGTCGACGGGTTCGCGCCGCTCCACGGCGGAGAAGCGATCCTGCGCCACGGTGAGGTGATCGGATCGACAACCAGCACGGGTTACGGCCACACCCTCGGCAAGACGATCGCCTTCGGCTATCTGCCCGTCGAAGCGGCCTCCGAAACCGAATTCACCATTGAAGCGTTTGGACGGAACTATGCCGCCAAACGCGGCCCGCGCTGTCTCTATGATCCGAAAATGGAACGGCTAAAGGCATGAGGAGCGTAGTGGAACGCGACATCGATATCGCTCGCGAGGCGGTCAGACGCATTCCGATGCTCTGGTGCCTCGAGGATTCCGATGTCTTCATCACGAGGCTCGGCGGACTCACCAATCTCGTCTTCCGCGTCGATCTGGGCGGCGAGCAGTATGTGCTGCGGGTGCCGGGCAGGGGCACCGAAGAATATATCAACCGCGCCAACGAGGAGGTGGCGACGCGCGAAGCCGCGCGCGTCGGGGTGAGCCCGGACGTGCTCTATTTCGATGCCCAGTCGGGCTTGATGCTCACCCGCCTCATCGACAATGCGGTGACCATGACGCCTGCGAAGTTCGAGGAGAGAAGAGGCGCGCCCGCGCGCGCCGCGCGGGCCTTCCGCACCCTCCACCGCTCGCGCGCGCAATTCAAGTCCCGCTTCGAGCTGTTCCGCATGATCGACGACTATCTCGCGGTCCTCGCGGGCAAGGATGTGAAGCTCCCCGATGGCTACCACGACGTCCTCCAAGAGGCGGAGGGTGTCCGCGCCGCGCTCGGCGCCCACCCGCTGCCGATCGTTGCTTGCCACTCCGATCCCCTGTGCGAGAACTTCCTCGACGATGGCCAGCGGATGTGGATCGTCGATTGGGAATATTCGGGCATGAACGATCCGATGTGGGACCTGGGCGACCTCTCGGTCGAGGGAGAGTTCGATGAGCAGCAGGACGAGGAGATGATCGCCGCCTATTTCGAAGGCGAGCCTACGCCGGCCGAGCGGGGGCGCATCGTCATCTACAAGGCGATGTGCGATCTTCTCTGGACTCTCTGGGGGCTCATTCAATTCGCCAACGGCAACCCCGCGGATGATTTCTGGGCCTATTCCATCAACCGCTTCGAGCGCTGCAAGCGCCTGATGGCCAAGCCCGATTTTGCCCGGCACGTCGGGGCGGTGCGACGGGGTAGGCCTCGCCGCGTTGACCCTTGACTGGCTCCCCAACGCCCCAGCCGATCACTGCTCGGAACTGCCGTCAGCCGTTACCCGCAACGTCATGAAAGACTTCGAGAGCGGCACGAATTCCTTCCGAAGCACCGCCTTCCATATAGCCTTGGAAGTCCTGCGAGCAGTGTTCGCCTGCAAAGTGGATCGAGCCTTGCGGCACGCCCTCGTAGCCGCCGAAGGCTGTATACTGTCCGACTTTCCAGTAGGAGTAGGAGCAGAGAAGGTTGGGATCGAGCATGGGCACGGAAAGCGTCGCCCGCCCGGTCCACTGCGCGGTGATGCCGGGAAAGACAGTCTCGAACTGGCGTAGGAAGGCGCGGGCATAGGCGGCGATCTTCGGATCATCATCGGCGCGCGAATAAGGAGACGCGGGCTGAAACGAGCCTGCGACGTCCCCGCCCGTGTAATTCACGATGAGCCCGGCCCTGCCCGACTGCGCGCGGCTAAAATCCCA
>JBJMRA010000198.1:0-9198 GCA_045802365.1 Hyphomicrobiales bacterium
CGTGGTCATGACCGACGGGAGCAAGTTCGAGACCCGCTCGACCTGGGGCAAGGAAGGCGACACGCTGAACCTCGACATCGACCCCCGCTCGCACCCGGCCTGGACCGGCGGCCAGCAGCAGCTCGTCGACCGCGGCGGGCGCGTCAGCAAGTTCAATCAGAAATTCTCGTTTTTAAAGAAGTAGCCAGCTGAGTAAAGCGCGCTGGACCAGCGCGGCAGACGTGAAGCGCCTATATGCGACGGCGAGCGTGATCACAAGCGAGCGGATCGTGTTTAATCTCCAAAGGCAACTCATACCGTCTGGTAGTTGCGGTGGATTTCCCCAAAGGCATAATCTGGATCAAGTGGATAGGAACCCATCGGGACTATGATCTGATCGACGTGAGAGAGATCGAACACCATGGTTGAGATCAAACCCATTCGGTCGCCAGACGAATACGAATATGCGCTCTAGGAAGTGGAGAGCCTTTGGGGCTCTCCGGCGGGAACGCCTGAAGGAGATCGGCTCGATGTTCTTGCCACGCTGGTTGAGGCTTACGAAACCGAGCACTATCCGCTCGATCCTCCGGACCCGATCGAGGCCATAAAATTTCGAATGGAGCAACAAGGTCTAACGATGCAGGAGCTGGAAAGCATTGCCGGACCCCGTATCGCTGAAGTACTCGAGGGTAAGCGCAAATTATCGCTCGCAATGATCCGGCGACTGCATGACCGGCTCGAGATTCCGGCGGAAATCCTCATTCGGCCGACAGGCCGGGAGGCGGCGTAGCCGGCCGGTGGCTACATTGCCTTGACGATCTCGTCGGTCATCTTCTTGGCGTCGCCGAAGAGCATCATGGTATTGTCGCGGTAGAAGAGCGTGTTGTCGATACCGGCATAGCCCGACGACATCGAGCGCTTAACGAACATCACCGTATTGGCCTTCCACACCTCGAGCACCGGCATGCCGTAGATCGGCGACTGCGGATCCTCTTTCGCCGCGGGATTGGTGACGTCGTTTGCGCCGATCACGAAGGCGACGTCGGTCTGCGCGAACTCCGAGTTGATGTCCTCGAGCTCGAAGACCTCGTCATAGGGCACGTTGGCTTCGGCGAGGAGCACGTTCATGTGGCCGGGCATGCGCCCCGCCACCGGATGGATCGCGTATTTGACGGAGACGCCCGCCTTCTTGAGATGGTCCGCCATTTCGCGCACCGCGTGCTGCGCCTGGGCGACCGCCATGCCGTAGCCCGGCACGATGATGACACTCCCGGCATTCTTCAAGATGAAGGCGGCATCCTCGGCCGAGCCCTGCTTGACGGGGCGCGTCTCCTTGCCCGCCGCCGGTGCTGCCACTTCGCCGCCAAAGCCGCCGAGGATCACGTTGAAGAACGACCGGTTCATGCCCCGGCACATGATGTAGGAGAGGATGGCGCCCGAGGAGCCGACGAGCGCGCCCGTGATGATGAGCGCGGTGTTGGCAAGGGTGAAGCCGATGCCGGCCGCCGCCCAGCCCGAATAGGAGTTGAGCATCGAGATCACGACCGGCATATCGGCGCCGCCAATCGGGATGATGATGAGCACACCGAGCGCGAAAGAGAGGAGCGTGATGGCCCAGAAAAGCACCGGGCTTTGCGTGCCGACGAAAAAGGCGATGAGCACGATGAGCAGGATGCCAAGGCCGAGATTGAGCCAATGCTGGTTCGGGAACACCACCGGCGCGCCCGAAACCAAGCCTTGAAGCTTTGTGAAGGCGACGATCGAGCCCGTGAAGGTGACGGCGCCGATCGCTACCCCGAGCGACATCTCGATCAGGCTTTGGGCGTGGATGTTACCCGGCTCGCCGATCCCGAAGGCGGCCGGAGAATAGAGCGCCGCCGCCGCCACGAATACGGCGGCGAGGCCGACGAGGGAGTGGAAGGCCGCGACGAGCTGCGGCATGGCGGTCATCGCGATCTGTCGGGCAATAAAGGCCCCGATCGAGCCGCCGATGGCGATCCCTGCGATAATCAAGAGCCACGCGAGCCCGCTCGCCGGCGCCGCCACCGCGAGGGTAGTGAAGATGGCGAGCGCCATGCCCACCATGCCAAAACGGTTCCCCTGGCGCGCAGACTCGGGCGAAGAGAGGCCGCGCAGCGCCATGATGAAGAGCGCGCCAGCAATCACATAGAGGAGCGCCGCGAAGGAAGCGGACATGCCCTACTTCCCCTTCTTGCGATACATGCCAAGCATGCGATGGGTGACGAGAAATCCGCCGAAGATGTTGACCGAGGCAAGGACGAGCGCGAGAAAGCCGAAGATCATGGCCGCCGTGGACCCGGTGGCGATCGCTCCCGCCGCCACCGCCAGCAGGGCTCCGACGACGATCACCGAAGAGATCGCGTTCGTTACCGACATGAGCGGCGTGTGGAGCGCCGGCGTCACGTTCCAGACGACGTAGTAGCCGACGAAGACGGCGAGCACGAAGATCGCCAACAGCGAGACGAACGGGTCAACGGAATGCGCGATCTGGTCCATGACGTGCCCTGAATTTCCTTCTATCTGCCGCTCAACCCTCATCCTGAGGTGCGGCGCCGGCTAAGCCGGCGTCACCTCGAAGGATAGCAAGTGGCAGGCGAAGCGAGTGCTTCGAGGCCCGCTGCGCGGGCACCTCAGCATGAGGAGTCGCAAGGGTCACTCCTTGCCTCCGGTGAACATCGGGTGCACGAGCGCGCCGTCCTTGGCGACGAGCGTCCCGGCAACGATCTCGTCCTTCCAATCGATGTTGAGGCTTCCATCCTTGCCGATAAGCGGGTCGAGGAAATTGGCGAGGTTCTTCGCGTAGAGCGGCGACGCGTTGCCCGCGAGCCTTCCCGCCAGATTGACCGTCCCGATGATGTCGACGCCATTGTGGCGGACCACCTGATCGGGCTTGGAGAGCGGGGTGTTGCCGCCCCGCTCCACGGCGAGGTCGACGATTACCGATCCAGGCTTCATCGTGTCCACCATCGCCTCGCTGATGAGAGTTGGCGCCGGCCTTCCCGGGATGAGGGCTGTGGTGATGACGATGTCCTGGTTCTTCAGGTGCTCGGCGACGAGCTCGGCCTGCTTGCGTTTGTCGTCCTCGGACAGCTCCCTGGCATAGCCCGCGGAGGTCGCGGCGTCGGCAACATCGGCGTAGACGAACTTGGCGCCGAGGCTTCTCACCTGCTCTTCGGTGGCCTTGCGTACATCGGTGGCCGACACGACCGCTCCCAAACGCCGGGCCGTGGCGATCGCCTGCAGTCCCGCAACACCCACCCCCATCACGAAGACCTTGGCGGGAGGCACGGTACCCGCAGCCGTCATCATCATGGGGAAGGCGCGCGAGAAATGCGCGGCCGCATCGATCACCGCCTTGTAGCCGGCGAGATTGGCCTGGCTCGAAAGGACGTCCATCGACTGCGCGCGGGTGATGCGCGGCATGAGCTCCATCGCAAAGAGCGTGACCCCCGTCTTCGCAAGCTCATCGAGTCCCGCCCGGTCGGCGTAGGGATCGAGCATGCCAATCACGATTGCGCCCCTCTTCACCGACCTTGCGAGCTCGAGCGTCGGCCGCCGCACGGTGAGGAGAATGTCCGCATCGGGGGCTCCCGCTCCATCCGCGACGATCTGTGCCCCGGCCCGGGCAAACGCCTCATCGGGGATGAACGAGCCGCGGCCGGCGCCGGCCGCGACGGCGACCGACAATCCTTTTTTGGCGTAGGACTTGACCGTGTCCGGGCTCGCGGCGACGCGCGACTCGCCCGGCTGAGTCTCGGCGGCAACCGCGATTTTCATCTGTTCAGTAGACGTTGATGGCGGTGATGATCGCGAAGATCGCGAGGAGCCCGAGCGACAGGAAATAGCGGGATCGGCTGCGGAAATCGATGATCACCGCGACGGTTCCGAGCACGAGGCCCAGGAAGCCGAGGAAGACGGAAGCGCTGTGGCCGAAGGCGAAGGAGACGAGAGCGACCATCACGAAGCCGATGTGAATGATGCCGGCGACAGTCACTCTTAGGAACAGTTGATATGTGGCCAAATGGCTCGACGAATCCATTGGCCCGGTTTGAGCCGGACCTTCGAGCGTATGTTCGGCCATCGCGATTCCCCTGAAGTCTCTGAACGGCGGGGATAACTAGCTCACATCGCGCGGGCGCTGCAAGCAACCGTACCCGGCGCGGCGATCAGTCTCATGGGCGCGTGTGATGGCTCCTACTGCTCGTCGCCCGACGACAGGAACTCGCTAATGCTCGAGAAGCCGCGTACCTTGGGCGTGGCCTCATTTCCTCCGAGCAGGCTTCCCTTGGAAGCCCGGTTGACGTCGAGCCGATCGCCTTTGCCGGATGCCGTGCTGATGAGCGAGGTGAGCACGATCGGCTGTGTATCGGCCTTGATCACCACAGGCTCTGGCGCCGCAGCAGCCCGCTCGGCAAGGGTGGCGAGATCGCTGACCGGCTGGGGCTCTCCGTTGGCGAAGAGCTGCGGCGCGCCGTCGCGCCGGACCGCCTTGTCGGGACTGAAGACCAGACGCTTCGGCCACCAGAACGTCTCCTCATCGGTCGCTGAAGCGATGAGCGGCTTGATGAGAGGCGTGCCGGTCGCCGTGCCGTCTCTCAAGGAATCGGCGAAGCTTCCCTTGGCGCTCGAATTGATCGTCGGCTCGGACGGCGGCTCTTCCGCCATCGATTCCGCCGCCGCGACGACGCCGAGGCTGTCAGCCACCGGTTTCGGCTTTTCGGCGAAATTGACTCGCGGTGCAGGCGCCGAGGCAGGCTCGATCTGCATGTTGGCCGCGGCCATCATAAGGACCTCGATCGGCTTTGGACGGGGCTTCGGGACCGGATAGCCTTGGGCGAGGTCGACGAGCGGTGCCGTGGACGGCTTGGCGCGCGGCAGCGGGGCGGTGAAGTTGGGCGCCGCCGCCGGCGTCGCCTCGTCGTCGTCAGCTTCATCTACCGCGATGGGCTGGACCCTCGGCTTGCCGCGGCTGCTCTCGCTGCTCGCCACCATCACCTGATCCTGCCGGGCGAGGCGGGCGCCGATCGTCCGCCGGTAGTCGCGGAAAATCCGGGCCATCTGCGAGGGGCTGATGTACGGCCCCCAATGGCGGACATGGCCCGAATCGATGTGAATGAAGCCGGTCGGCCCCCCGGCGCTGCGATAGTAGCCGACGCCTCCGATCTGGCGGACGAGAGCGCTGTTGCGGATCCTCTCCGTCGGCACGTCGGGGAAGTAGAGGTCGATCGCCTTGCCGAGCATATGCTGGCTCTTGCGCGCGACATTGCGGCCGATCCGTTTGAGGAAGGCGTTGGTCTTGGGCGATCGGTATCCGCAGATGATGTGGATGGGGCGCGTCGAGCCGAGATCGGCATGCAGCTCCCACATGAGATCGATGGTCTTGGGGTCGATGGTGATCACCTCGTCCCGGCGCCAGTCGCGCATGAGGCGGTTGATCCTCTCGAGAGCCGAGGGAATGTAGCGTCCATTGACCTTGTAGGTCACGGTGAGGCTCTCGCCGGTATGCACATGGTAGAGCGACACCGTGCGGGTTTCGCCGCCCGCTGCGACTTTATGCGTCGAAAACCAGGCGCCTGAGGCGAGCGCCACGGTGAGAGCGGCAGTGACTGCGACCTTCTTTAGAGTTTTGGCGAATGTATAGCGGCGTTCGGCGTGCTTGGCGACGAGACCCATTCTTCCCCAACAATGACCGGCAGAGCCCCGGTCCCCTCTATGCTTCTAGTTCCCCAAAACCGGTGCCCACCCGCTTGACCGGCGTACACCGACGAAAAAGTTGCGACAAGAATGCGGCCACTCTGCGGCAGCCGGTGTCTAAGAATAGACTAAATGCCTATGATTAACAGCGATTTAAGAACCGGCCGAAGCTGACCTAGCGCGAGGCGAGCTCGATGCCGGCAAACGCCCGCTCCATACGCTGGTCACGGCCGTAAACGTCTGAATAAAAAGCGATTTTTCCATCCTCTTCGGGCCATGCGGTAAAATAAGTGAGGTGGACCGGCACTTTGTGGGGCAGCTTCACCGTCTCGCTCCGCCCGGAATCGATCTTCGCCGCGATCTCCTCGGCGCTCCATCCGAGCAGGATTTCACCGAATCGGCGGGGGTCCTGAACGCGCACGCAGCCATGGCTGTAGGCCCGCATCGCCTTCGCGAAGAGGGGCTTCGTCGGGGTATCGTGCATGTAAATGTCGTGCTTGTTCGGGAACAGGAATTTGATCTCACCGAGCGCGTTGTCGTCGGATGGAGGCTGCTGGATCGCGAACGGGATGACCTTGCCCCCGACGCCCCACCAATTGATCGAGCTAGAGCGGACGATGTCGCCCGACTGATTGATCACCCGGTAGCCAAGGCGGTCGAGATAGGACGGGTCCTTCCGCAGCATCGGCAACATCTCGTTTTTGATGATCGACTGCGGGACGCCCCAGGACGGATTGAACACCACCATCTCGATCTCGTCGTGGAAGGCGAAGGTTTGGGTATCGGGCTTGCCGACGATGATCCGCGTGCGCCAAGTCTCGGCGCCGCGGTCGATCACCCGGAGCTCGAACGCCGCCTGGTTGACGAAGACATGGCGGGCCCCGAGCGCCTTGGGAAGCCAGCGCAGCCGCTCCATGTTGTAGACGATCTTTTCCAGGTCGCGCTTGGGGCTGCGCTCGTTGAGCGCCGCAACCGTCGCCGCATCGAGGCTGCCGGAGGCCTTGATGCTATTGGCCTTCTGGAACGATTTGAGTGCGGCCGAGAGGCCGGAATCGAGCTTCTCGTCTTCGCCTGAGCCGCTCTCATCGACATAGCCAAGTCTCGCGAGTGCCTTTCGCGCGAGCGGCACACGAGCATCGCTTTGACCGGGCTTGATTCGCTTGCCGCTTGGGATCGCGTCCGTTTCGTCTCCATGGGCGAGCTCCTTGCGCATATCGGCCAGCGCTTTCCTGAGCGCGGCATAGGCCGGATGATGCGGCTGCAGATCGCGGAGATAGGCGACCGGGAATGGGCTCCAGGCCAGAACCTTCATGGCGGTCTTGAGATCGACCGGCTCGGGCGTGATGTCGTTGTAGCTTGTCAGCCGGCCGGGGATGAGCCGGCCCCCGGAAGCGTCCCGAGCATAACGGAGAGCCACCGCCGAAAGGCCAAGATCGACTCTGGCGAGCTGAGCGAGATCGGCTCCCTCGACCGGATCGGAGAAGGACTGAAGGGCCGGTGGCAGATAGTCTTCGGGCTCCATCCCGTCCTCGGCCGCGGACGCGAGAAAGCCCAACACCTCCTTGCCGCGCGGCGAAAGCCCCCCAGCAGTTGTCCAGAGCGGCTTGAAACCATTCGTCTTATAGAGGGCGAGGATGACCGCCTCCTGGGCGGGCGTGATCCTGATTGCGCTCTGCGGGTCCAAAAGCTCCGTATAGATCGCTGCCGCCAGAGGATCGCTCGGCGCGGGCTCGCTAAAGGCCGCGGCGGAGAGCGCGACCAGCCGCTCGGGCTCATAGACCGAGATCTTCTCGATGGGCGGAGGCGGCTCGACATCGACCGATTGAACGGCTCGCTTCTGCGGCCGCTCGCTTTCAGCGCCGGACGTCTTGCGCAGCCGTTTCCGGCGAAAGTTGTCGAACCACCAGCTTCGGGCGGGCGCCTCTTCGACAAAGGAAGGCGAATTGAAGCCCTGATGCACGAAAAGTCCGTCTCGCTCGGCCCAAGACCAGTGAACGCCCCCTAGAAAGGAAAAACTCAGCGCAGCGGCGGCGATGAAACACCGAGCGGCTTTCATTTGCGATTGCTCCTGCGACCCGGGTTTTACGTAGAGAGCGACCCGTTGACATTCAATTCGAGCGGTCGGGACGGGTTCCAAATTCGGGAACAGTGTCACATATTTGCTTCTTCGAGACCGAGGTCGCGCATCTTGCGGTAGAGGGTCGAGCGGCCGATGCCGAGCTTTCGGGCGACTTCCGACATCTGACCGCGATAGCGGTGGAGGGCCAAGCGGATCATGTCGGCCTCGACCTCTTCGAGCTTGCGGATGTGACCGCCATCGGTGACCGCCGGTATGCCGAGCGCCATGCCATCGGACACGATCGCTCCCTGAGATCTGCCCACTGGTGCGGCCGAGTGCGCGGTCTGCCCGACGGTCTTCTGAGGCGCCGGCGGCAGTTGCGGGATCTTGACCTCGTATCCTTGCACGAGCGAGGCAATCTGGGGAAAGTCCTGAACCTCGAGCACGTCGCCTTGGCAGAGCACGATCGCGCGGAAGACGGTGTTTTCAAGCTGGCGAACGTTTCCCGGCCAGCCATAGGCCTGAAGCATGGCGAGCGCTCCCGGCTCGATTGTGCGGACCTTGCGGCCTTCCTCGGCGGCGAAACGCGTGATGAAGTGATTGACGAGCGCCGGAATGTCGTCCTTCCGGTCGCGGAGCGGCGGAACCATGATCGGAAAGACATTCAGCCGGTAGTACAAATCCTCCCGGAACTGACCCTGCTTGACCATCTCGATCATGTTCCGGTTCGTTGCCGAAATGAGCCGAATATTGACCTTGACCGGCCGGCGCGAGCCGACAGGATCGATCTCGCGTTCCTGGATCGCGCGCAGAAGCTTGACCTGCATGTCGCGCGGAAGCTCGGCGACCTCATCGAGGAAAAGCGTGCCGCCGTCGGCCTCCTGGAACTTCCCGAGGTGCTTGCCGGTCGCGCCGGTAAAGGCCCCCTTTTCGTGACCGAAGAGAATGGATTCCACCAGATTCTCCGGAATTGCCCCGCAATTGACGGCGACGAAAGCCCGGCCGCGGCGGTCGCCTTCGCCCTGAATGGCACGGGCGATGATCTCTTTTCCAACTCCCGATTCGCCCTCGATCAGGATCGGGATGGTCGATTGGGCCGCCCGCCTCCCGAGCCGCATGACATTGGCTATGGCGGGGGAGGACGCGATCAGATCTCCGAAAGTGAGGGCGCTCCCCACCTTTTTGTTCAGCCGCTGGACCTCTTCGGTCAGCGCATTGACCTTGAGGAGATTCTGGATCGAAACCCTGAGCCGTTCCGGACTGATCGGCTTCACGACGAAATCGTCGGCCCCCGCCCGCATCGCCTTGATGACGGTTTCAATCGAGCCCTGGGCGGTTTGGACGATGACCGGCACGTCCCCCCTGACGGCTGTCATTTTCTCGAGGAATTCGAGACCGTCCATGCCGGGCATGAGGAGGTCGAGAATGATGAGCTCGACGAGCCC
>JBJMRA010000199.1:0-4500 GCA_045802365.1 Hyphomicrobiales bacterium
AGCCGAGCCGCCTACCTCACTCTTTGCCGGAATTCCATCGAGTCCGCGCGCGATCCGGGCGATCCTCTTCGCTGACATCGCGACCTATACCAAGTTCCCCGATGAGCAGCTGCCGCTTCTGTGGGACTTCCTCGCCGCGGCCCAGGACATGATTGCGAGCAAGACCAAGCCGCCTCTGCTCATCATTAGCTGGGGAGACGCCGTCCACGCCGCGGCGGAAACGGCTCACGACCTCGCCGACTATACGATGTCGCTGACGGAGGTCATCGCCACGCTGGATATCGCTCCCTTCGGGCTCGATCGCAGGCCTTTGCTGCGAATGGCGCTTCATGCGGGTCCCGTGTTCGTCGGCATTCATCCACTCACCGGGCGCAGCATGATCTACGGGCACCATGTCAATCGCGCCGCGCGCATCGAGCCCATCGCCACCCCGGGGGAGATCTGCGCATCGCAGCATTTCGTCGCGCTGCTGCGCTCGGAAATGGATTCCGCCCAGCATGAAGCGCGAGTCCTCGGGAACATGTATCGGGATCATTACGACATGGAGTATGTTGGGCTTCTCGAATTGCCGAAGCAATTCGGCCGCGAATCGATCTATCGCGTATTCCGTCGGTCCGGAGGCGAAGTCATTTCGACAAACGATAGGCCGCAATCATCCGAGCTTCGCCTCATCCTCTCGAACGATCTCGCCGAAATCGGGCGGATCGCTTCGGCGGTCGACTCCTTCTGCGCGGAGCGGCGGATCGGCCCTGACGTCGCGTATGCCGTCAATCTCGCAATCGATGAGCTCCTGACCAATACCATCAGCTATGGCTACCGCGATCGAGCGCGGCACACGATCGAAGTCGTTCTCGGCGCTACGGCAAACCGCCTGACGCTTTTGATCCGCGACGATGCCGAGCCGTTCGATCCGACCCTCGCCGCCGCTCCCGATATCGAGGCCGAAATCGACGACCGCGCGGTCGGGGGGCTCGGCATATACCTCGTCAGGACGATGATGGACAGCGTGGAATACAGGCGCAGCGACGGCCACAACGAGGTCACGTTGACGAAGCTCCTCGAGAGCTGATCCGGGAGGTGGATGTGGACATTCGACGGGAAACGGCATCGGGGGTGAGAGTGATCACTCCCGTGGGGCGGATGGACAGCAACTCGGTGAGAGAGGTCGAGGCGGTGGTTCTGCCGCTCTTCGACGAGAGCGGGCCGGTGCTCGTCGACTTTTCGGCACTCGACTACATCTCGAGCGCCGGCTTGCGGGTGATGCTCCTCGCCGCCAAGCGCAGCAAGGCCTCCAAAGTCGCCCTCGCGCTATGCGGAATGAGCAACGCCGTATCGGAGGTCTTCAAGATCAGCGGCTTCGCCAAGCTCTTCGCCATCTACCCGGACCGGGACAGCGCCATCCGCGCGCTCGCGGCCGATCCTCGTGAACCTCAGTCGCCGACGTAGCGTTTGCCGGTGCCCGCGCCGATCTGGGTCAGGAGCAGATTGGGAGCGCAGCCGAGGCGTTCGGCGATCAGTTCGACCGGCTGATCGCGGTCGAGGAGCACGGCGGCGCCGTGCTCGAGGAGAGCCGCAGCGGGCACGTCCGTCACGTCGAGCATCGACATGTTCATGGCGATGCCGCCGACGAGAGGCGCTACATGATTGCCGATCCGCGCCGTACCGCATTCGCCAAACCGCTGCGGAAGGCCATTGGCATAGCCGATGGCGATGGTGGCGATGCGGGATGGGCGGTCGAGGGTCGTGGCGCCTCGATAGCCGAGCTGCCGCCCGGCCGGGAAGTCCGCTACTCTCAGGATGGGTGCACGAAGTTCATAGCAAGGTACGAGCCCGTCCTGCCATTCGACCGAGGTCTGAACGCCGAACACGGCGCTCCCGACGCGGGCGAGGTCGAAATGCCAATCGCTGTCCATGAACACGCCCGAGGATGCGGCAAGGCTGACTGGCGCGCTCGGCAGGCGCGCGATCCATGCCGCGAGCATGGCGCGCTGAGAAACATTCCGGGGATCGTGCGGCAGGTTATAGGAGGCGAGGTGCGAGACCCATACGCGCACGTCGAGACAGTCGAGGATATCCTTCCTCTCCGCGAGGAACGCCAGGTCCTCCTCGCCGAGGCCAAGCCGTCCGAGGCCCGTATCGATCTGGACCGCGACCGCGATCCGCCGCTCCTCGAGAAGCCCATGCCTGGCGCAGACCTCGACCTCCTCGAGTGCGGCAAGCGCCGGGATCACGCCCACCTCCTCGAAATCCCCCATATGATGGCCGGCGAGCCCCATGAGAGTGAAGATGCCCACATTGGGAGCAGACGAGCGGATGCGCGAAGCTTCGGCGAGATCGTTCGCCCAGAAGACGCAGCAGCCCGCTTCAAGAAGTGCCCCGACAATGCGCTCGAGGCCCAGGCCATAGGCATCCGACTTCACGACCGCGGAGAGGACCTCGCCGCGGTAGCGGCGGCGCATCTCGCGATAGTTCGATCGGATGGCGTCGAGATCGACCGAGAGCACCGGAGCTCGATCATGCGATTCCCCGGCCGCTTTCCAGACGCTCGCAAGCGAGATCGCCGCCGTCATCGCGCTTCCCGATAGCAGATGTCGAAGCCGCCATCCTCGCGCGTGCGCCATCTTGCGCCGGCGAAGCCGTTGGCGATCAAGAGCCGCTGGCGCGCAATGTCGCCGACATCGCACCATAGGCCTTCGCCCGAACGTCCCGGCGTCAGCGCGAGGTCGCGATAGAGCACATAACGAAGGTGACCGCCGTATTTCTCGATGATGCCGCGTACACAGAAGCCGCGATCGAGGAGATTGGCCCAGCTCCGCGCATTGCCCGGCGCCGATGTCGAATAGAGATGCCGGATCGCCAACCGGCCGGCTTCCTCGATGCGGCGGCCAATCAGCGCATCGTGCAGACCCTTGCCCCAGACGGAGGGATGAACCGAAGCGCCTGCGAGCTTGGCGAGATCATCGCCGCTGTCGAGCGCCAATAACGGGCGGGCATCCTCGGACGAGGGGAGATCGAACTGCAGCACACCGTAGGCGATAAGCGCGCCGTCACGGGAGGCGCCGATGACCCGGCCCGCGCCCGCGAGCATGCGCTCAAAGAACTCTTTCGATTCAGGTTTGACGAGCTCTGGCCGGCCGACCGCCGCGAGTGCCTCGAGGTGGAGCGAGAAGATGGCGTCGAGATCGCCCGGCGTGAGCGCGGTGAAAATGGTCTCGGGCACCGACATGGTTTCGACCGGCAACGCGATCACCTCCGGGCTCGATCTATCCCGTCATGACCTCGGCGTAGTTCAACATATCGATCGGCGGATAGAGATCGAGCTTCTTTGCCACCGCCATATTAATAATCAGCGAAAAGCGCTTCAGCGTTTCGATCGGAATCTCCCCGGCGGGAACATGATCCCTGAGGATCCGCAGGGCCTTGGAAGCGGCAAGCTGACCGACCGAGTAGTAGCGGCTGACGAGAGCCACGAGAGCGCCCCCTTGCCTGATCGCGAGTTCGGCCGCGCCGAAGGTCGGCAGGCTTTGCGCAAGCGCCGCCGGGGCGACGCGCGCATACTGTGTGCCGAGGAAAGTGTCAGGCAGGAGATAGAGCCAATCCGCGCCCGCCTGCTTGATCTCCGACATCGTCTCCTCGATGCCCTCGGCGATCGGGTGGCCGTCGCCGTCGCGCCGGAACTGCCGCTCGATGAGCGTGAAGCTCATCTTGGGCTCGAGATCGCGAAGCTCCTGGACTACGGAGACCGAGTTCTGCTCGCTCGCCGTATAGAGTACCCCGAGCTTCCCGATGGGCCTGTAGGACTGCATGGCCCGCAGCTGCGTTTCGGTCGGAACCACGTGAACGGCCCCGGTCAGGTTGCGCGCGGGTCTCAGCCGGTCGGCGACGAGGCCCGAAGCGACGGGCGTCGCGACAAGCGCGAACACGATTGGGATCTCGGTGATGAATTTCGTCTTGTCGGGCGCGTCGTAACGTCCGGCGATCCCGAGCGTCACGGGAGTCCCCCAGGTGTAGATGAGGTCGGGCTTCTTCTGGCGTATGTCTTCCACGAAACCCGGAAGCCGCGAGGCGTCGCGGTTGGCGTCGCGCTCGATGAAGGTCACCGGGATGCCGTTGCTCGCGAGATAATCGTCAAAGCCGTCCTCGACCTCGGTCCGGCCGCGATAAGTGACGCGATAGATGACGAAAGGCCGTTGATTGTCGGCGCGCGCCCTCACCGAGGTGAGCACCCCGGCGGCCCCGGCCGCTGCTGAAAGAAATTCGCGTCTCCTCATCCTCCGCCTCCGATCGCCGGCGCGCCGGCCCGCCGCTCCCGCGCGATCGCAACGAGTATTCCGAAAAGCGCGGCAGAAACGGCGGTGGCCCCGCCGATAAGGACCACGGTGATCCGAAAGCCGTACATTCCGACCAGCGCTCCGGCGATCAGCGGCCCGAGCGCGTTTCCGGTCCGCTCGACCAGCCGGAATATTCCGTAAACCGAGTTCTCATTGACGCCGACGAGCT
>JBJMRA010000200.1:0-7781 GCA_045802365.1 Hyphomicrobiales bacterium
GAAATCCGCATCCTTCATCAGGATGACGGCGCCCTTGCTCGCCGCGTACTGAGCGATGATTTCGTCGGGCTTGTCAGCCAGCCCGAGATCGCGAACGTGAGCCGCCTCATGCCCCCGGCCGGACCGCCAGACCGCAAGTCTCGAGCGCAGCTGCGCATCGATTACAAAGTGCAAGGGTCAGGCAGCTCGGATCACCCGATGGTCTACCGCGCCCGCGGCGTATTGGAGGGCGGCCGTGACGTCCCCGTCCTCGAGATATGGAAAATCCGCGAGGATTTCTTGCCGAGTGGAGCCGCCGGCGAGCATCTCCAGAATATCCGATACCCTGATGCGAAGGCCCCTAATGCACGGCTTGCCGCCGACAATGGCCGAATTCGATGTTATCCGCCAACTTTCGTCCGGAGCGGACTGGCCATCCTTGTCCATATCAACCATGGCTGTCTCTCTTAAACCGACAATATCCACTGTAACAATCTTGACAGCAAGTCACGGGCTCCGCTCGGGATCGGCGGTGGCGAGCACCACCGAAAGAGCCTGCCTCGTCGCCTTCACGTCGTGAACACGCAAGATATGTGCCCCGGTGAGGGCGGCGTGTATCGCACCCCCCACCGATCCCATGACCCGGTTCCGCGGCTCACGCTCGCCTGTCAGAGTGCCGATGGTCGATTTCCGGGACAGCCCGACGACGATCCCCACGCCCAGCGCATGAAACAGCGCCAGATTGTGCAGAAGCTCGAGATTGTGCCGGAGAGTCTTCCCGAAGCCAATCCCGGGGTCGATGAGGAGCTTGCCGCGCGAAATGCCCTCCCCCTCGCACGCCGCGAGCCTCGCCTCGAGCATGTCGAAAACATCGAGCGTTACGTCGTCGTAGGTGGGATTGGCCTGCATCGTCTTCGGATCCCCTTTGGCGTGCATGAGGGTCACCGGCGTCCCGAGCGCCGCGACGGTGGCGGCGCTCAAGCAATCGAAGCCGAGCGCCGACACATCGTTGATCATCCGGGCGCCGGAATCGACCGCCCGCCGCATGATCTCCGCCTTTCGGGTGTCGACGGACACGAGGAGGCCTGCTTTGGCGAGCGCCGAGACGACCGGGCCAATGCGAGACCACTCTTCCTCGGGAGGGGTGGGGTGGGATCCCGGCCTCGTCGACTCCCCGCCGATGTCGAGGATGTCCGCTCCTTCCTCGGCGAGTGTCATTCCGTGCGCGATTGCCGTCTCCGCATTCGGCAGAAGGCCGCCATCCGAGAAGCTGTCCGGGGTAACGTTGACAATGCCCATCAGCCGCGGATGATCGAGGGAGAGACCGCAGACCGGTTGACGGGCTTCGGATAACGGCGGGATGCGGCCCGGGGAGAACGCCTCGAAAGCGCGCGAGACGTGGCCCGCCGTCCGCCCGCTGATCTCGATTTGCGTGAATGCGATGAACGCGCTTCCGCCGAGCGCTCCCGCCAATCCTTCCGCGATCGCCCGCCGCGCGTCCGGTCCGAACAGGAACGCCGCCGGACGGTGATAACGCTTCATCCGGGATCGATAGCGCGGTTCAGGCCTGAGGCTGCGGCTCCATCTCGCCGGGGCCGCCCTGCGGGCGTTCCCGCTTCTTCTGTCCGGTCACCGGAACCGAGGGCGAGGAGCGCTCGGGCTTTTTGGCGTTACCGCTGTCTTCGCGATGGAAGGCCTCGCCCCTGAGGATCCGCCCGACTTCCTCCCCATTCAGCGTCTCGTATTCGAGGAGCGCCCTGGCGAGCGCGTGCAATTTGTCGAGATTCTGGCTCAGAATCTCGCGGGCCGTCTTCTCGCCGTCCTCGATGAGTTTTCTGATCTCGGCGTCGATATCCCGCGCCGTCTCCTCGGACATGTTCACGGTCTGGGTAACCGAGTGACCGAGGAACACCTCCTGCTCGTTGCCCTGATAGCGCACGCGCCCGAGCTTGTCCGACATGCCCCATTCCATGATCATCGAGCGGGCGAGCCGCGTCGCCATCTGGATATCGCCGGTTGCGCCGTTGGTCACGTTCTCGGGCCCGAAGATGAGGAGCTCGGCCTCGCGGCCTCCGAAGATCGCCGCAAGCCGCGAGACGCAGTACTGCCGCGTATAGGAGTGCTTGTCGCCCTCGGGTAGATAGGCCGTGACGCCGAGCGCCCGGCCGCGCGGGATGATTGTTACCTTGTGCACGGGGTCGTGCTGCGGAACCATGAGGCCGACGATCGCGTGGCCCGCCTCGTGATAAGCGGTGAGCTTCTTCTCCTCTTCGGTCATCGCCATGGACCGGCGCTCGGCGCCCATCATGACCCTGTCCTTGGCATCCTCGAATTCGTGCTGGGTGACGAGCCGCTTGTTGCGCCTGGCAGCTAGGAGTGCGGCCTCGTTCACGAGGTTGGCGAGGTCGGCGCCGGAGAATCCGGGGGTCCCCCGGGCGATCACGCGCGGCTCGACATCGGGGCCGATCGGCACGTTGCGCATGTGAACTTTCAGGATCTGCTCGCGCCCGGTGATGTCCGGATTGGGCACGACGATCTGCCGGTCGAAGCGGCCGGGCCGCAGGAGTGCGGGATCGAGGACGTCCGGCCGGTTGGTGGCGGCGATCAGGATCACCCCCTCGTTGGCCTCGAAGCCGTCCATTTCGACGAGAAGCTGGTTGAGGGTCTGCTCGCGCTCGTCGTTGCCGCCGCCGAGGCCGGCGCCGCGATGGCGGCCGACGGCGTCGATCTCGTCGATGAAGATGATGCAGGGCGCGTTCTTTTTGGCCTGCTCGAACATGTCGCGCACGCGCGAAGCGCCGACGCCCACGAACATTTCGACGAAGTCCGACCCCGAGATCGTGAAAAAGGGAACATTGGCCTCGCCAGCGATGGCCCGGGCGAGCAGCGTCTTGCCGGTGCCGGGCGGCCCGATGAGGAGCGCGCCCTTCGGGATCTTGCCGCCGAGCCTTTGGAACTTGTGGGGATCTTTCAGGAACTCGACGATCTCGTGCAGGTCTTCCTTGGCCTCATCGACGCCCGCAACGTCCTCGAAGGTGACGCGGCCCTGGCGCTCGGTCAGAAGCTTGGCCTTCGATTTGCCGAAGCCCATGGCCTTGCCGCCTCCCGACTGCATCTGACGGATGAAGAACACCCAGACGCCGATCAGGAGCAGAGTGGGCAGCCAGTAGAGCAAGGCGTTGGTGATGAAGGAGTCGCTCTGGGCGGGCTTGGCATCGAACTGCACGCGCTTGTCGCGAAGCGTCTTGATGAGCTCGAGATCGAGTGGCGCATACGTCTGGAACGTCTTGCCGTCAGCCAATTTGCCGGTGATCGAATCGCCCGAGATGGTGACGCTCCTGACTTCGCCTGCGTTCACCTGGTCCAAAAAGTCGGAATAGAGGATGCTCGAGCTGCCGGATCGACTGGCCTGACCCTGGAACAGGCTGAAGAGAGCGAAGAGCAGGAGGGCGATGACAATCCAGACTGCGAAGCTGCGGAAATTGCTCACGTAAACCTCTGCGGGACCCGCCAAGACCGGGCTCGGCTCTTGGCCTCAGCCTAACATAGGAACCTGAAGAAGCCTTGCCAAGCAATGACACACGGCGAACACCGTGAATTCCTCGTCTTAGAACCAGGGTCGGGCATCGAAAACGGCGGTGACCATGAGATGCGGAGGGGCCGCCTCGGTCCTCAGTCCGAGGTGGGGAACGGCCGCAAGTTCCCCGTCGAGCAGGATGGCGGGCAACCCGGCTTGAACAAAAGCTGGCAGCGCCGGCCGGCGCTTCAGATCGCGAGCGACCCCGGCCGGAATGACGGCAAGGCCCGTGCTGCGCCCATGCACGACGATATCGAACCGGCCGTCCCATTTCAGCCGCTCGGAAACAGGCACGGGCGATGGATCGATCCGACCCGGCTCTCGCCCGAAGCGGACGCTTGATTTGCTTCTTTCGATCCGGCATCCGCCCAGGGTTCGCGCCCGGCCCTCTCCGAAGTCCAGCCATTCCGCGAGCATCTCGAGCTGCGACAGAGGCGTGAAGCTGCGGTCGCCGTAGCGCGACACGAGCGAGGAGACCGCACGGAGCTTGATTTCGGCGGGCGCGGCAAGCCATCGGTCGCGGGCGATCTCGCCGTATCCCTCTTCGTGATGGATGACGCTGGCCTCGAGAAACGTCCGGCTCGCATCGAGGATCGCATCGAAGGCCCGGCGCGCTCGCCTCGCGGTCAGAGCCAGGCTCTCGGCCGCGATGCCTGCCTCGGCAAGCGCCCTTCGCATCCCGATACGCTCGAATTTCTCGTCCTCGTTGCTTGGGTCGTCGATCCACGATCTCCGGATCGACCGCAGGAGATCGCGCAACCGTTCCCGTCTTTCCCCCAGCAGGGGCCGGAACAGCACCACTCCGTCGCGTTCCGAAACCGGCTCCATCCCGCCCAGGCCTTCGACCCCTGCGCCGCGCTTGAGGCGCATCAGTACGGTTTCGGCCTGGTCGTCGATCGTGTGAGCGAGGATAAGCGTTTTGACGCCGTGCTCGGCGCACCAGCCGGTCATGAGCCGATATCGGGCCTCTCGGGCGAGCGCTTGAAGTCCCGTCCAAGGCTTCGCTCCCGTCCATTGGAGCGTCGCATGGCGAAGCCCCAGCTCTTTCGCCCACCGGGCCACTGTCGCCGCTTCGGCCGCGGACTCCGCCCGCAACCCGTGATCGACCGTGAGGACGGTCAGCCGCGGCGGCGAATCGCGGGTCGCCCCCCAGCGATGAGCGAGATGCATGAGCGCGGTCGAATCGGAACCGCCGGATACCGCAAGCGCAAGGCTCGCCTCTCCGGCAACAGGTTCGAACAGGCGTGTGATCTCGGAAAGTGAAAAGTCAGAGCCCGGCGGCTCAGCAGCCGGCACGCTTCATTTCCGACTGGGCTCGCTTTCTCGCTTCCGTGGCCTTCGGGAACTGCGTGTCGACTTGGGAGTAGGCGGCGCAGGCCTGCTGCTTCTGCCCCAGCCGGTTCAAGGAGAGGCCGAGCTTCAGGAGGCTGTCCGCTGCCTTCCGGCTCTTTGGAAAGTCGCGATATGCGACGAGGAACGCCTGGGCCGCGCCCTTGTAATCGCCCTGCACATAATAAGTTTCGCCGAGCCAGTACTGCGCATTGCCGGCGAGGCTGTGGTCCCGGTGTTTTTGGAGAAACGAGCGAAAACCCGTCTCGGCGTCGCCGAACTGGCGGCGCAGCAGGCTCTCATAGGACCGCTCGTACACGGCTTCCGGGTCATCGTTGCCGCCCGCCGGTCCGAGCGAAACGGTTTCGACGGAGTCGGGCACGAGACCATTGCCGGAGTCGGCCGGCACAACCACCTGTCCCTGCCCCTCGCCCGCTGCCGGCGGCACGAGCACTTGGCCCTCGAATGTGCTGCCCTGGAGTGTGGTGCCCTGGATGGTGGTGCCTTGGAGCGCGCTGCCGCTGATCGTGCCGAGTATCTTGGGCCCGGGAGCCTTGCGGACCGGCTGACCGTCTTGATCCACGGCCGCGGCTGGTTCCTCGGAGTAGCGGACATCATCGTCGATGCGTTCGATGCCTTGCCCGGCAGGCTCCGCTTGCGGGGCGGCCGCCTGTTTCTTCTTCTTGGGCTGCTGATTGTCGGGGGGGACCGTATTCCGGCTCGCAGCGAGCTGCGTCTGAAGCTGCTCGACCTGATAGTTGAGCTGCTCGACTTGGCCCCTCAACTGCCGCATCTGCTCTTCCATCTGGCTCAGCCGAACGGCCATTTCGGCATCGCTCTGCGCCCAAACGGGACCGGCCTCGGCGACTGCCGCGATCATGAGAAGCGCGGACGAAACCGCCGCCGACCTCATGAGCATTCTCACACGACTGACTGAAGCTTCACAGGACATCGTCCGCCCTCTTAGGCCCTGCCCTGTCGCGCCCAAAGGCGGTGAAATTGAGGCTCCGGACTGGTCGAGGCTCTGCCGCTAGAATCTGAATTTAGCGATGTGGCAGGGAAGCAACATCGGCCTCAGCCGGACACCGCGCCTGCCGTGATAACGGTCACTGCGCGACGGTTCTGGGAATAACACTGCTCTGCGTCGCACAATGCGACCGGCCGTTCCTTGCCGTAGGCAATGGAGGAAATCCTTTTTCCCGGTATTCCCTGGGCGATGAGAAAATCGCGCGTGGTCGTGGCGCGCCGCGCCGACAAAGCGAGATTGTATTCGCGCGTGCCGCGTTCGTCGGCGTGCCCTTCGACCTGGACCATCACCTTTGGGTACTGCTTGAGCCACGCCGCCTGGCGGCGGAGCGTCTCTTGGGCTTCGGGGGTGAGCGTCGACTGGTCGACGATGAAATAGATACGGTCGCCGACATTGATGGAGAAATCCTTCTCGGATCCAGGTGTCGCCATGCCAGCGCCGCCGGCCTCGAGGTCAGGCTGATTCTTCTTCGAGCATGCTGCGAGCGCGAGAAAGCAGCAAAGCATGACCGCGACTTTGAGGCCGGCAAGACGACCCATCATGTCCACCTCCTTTTCCCGGGCGCGTCGCCGCCGCGCCCGGCCGAAGGGCCTCCCGGATCAGCTGGTCCGGGCGCCACCGGTAATCACTGTAACCGCGCGGCGGTTCTGGGACCAGCACTGTTCGGCATCGCACAATGCGACCGGCCGCTCCTTGCCGTAGGCGATGGTCGAAATGCGGCTTCCGGTCACTCCCTGCGCGATCAGGTACTGCCGCGCAGCAGTCGCACGCCGGGCCGAGAGCGCGATATTGTACTCGCGGGTTCCGCGCTCGTCGGCGTGACCTTCGACCTGGATGTTCACGTCGCGGTACTGCTTTAGCCACGCGGCCTGCTTGCGGAGCGTCTCCTGGGCTTCCGGGCTGAGGGTCGATTGATCCTCGGCGAAGAACACGCGATCGCCGACCACGGTCTTGAACTCCTGCTCCGATCCCGGCGCGGCGACGCCGAAGCTGTTATTGGCATCGAGATTGGGCGTGGTCTTCTTGGAGCACGCCGCAAGCGCCAGGAAGCAGCAACAGACCGCTGCGATCTTCAAGCCCCCGATCTTCATCAACATTTTTCCCACTCCTTCAGGTGTTAGGCGCGTCTTGCGCGTAAAGGGCCCCCTTGCCCTCGACTTCCACTTGCCCCGGCTTGCCGAGATGTGTCCGAAATAACCCCACGCCCTCAGTTGAGGAGCGGCGACCACGCCGGATCGGACGCAAAGCCCGGCGTTTTCACGAGCTGTTCGTTGTAACCTGAGATATCGACCGAATAGAGCCTCGGGCCACCGGTGTTGCCCGGCTCGTCACGGAAGAACATGATTACCCGGCCGTTCGGAGCCCAGGTCGGACCTTCATTGTGAAAGCCTTCGGTTAATATTCTCTCACCCGACCCGTCGGGCTTCATGACGCCGATCGCGAAACGCGAGCCTGCCATCTTGGTGAAGGCGATGTAGTCGCCCTTGGGCGACCACACCGGCGTCGAGTATCGCCCGTCACCGAAGCTGATCCGTCGCTGGTTGGAGCCATCCGCGTTCATCACGTAGATCTGCTGCACCCCGCCCCGATCCGACTCGAACGCGATCTGGCCCCCATCCGGCGCGTAGGACGGCGCGGTGTTGATGGCGGGCACGTCGGTGAGCTGTTTCACCGTGCGGGACTGGAGGTCGAGGGCGAAGATGTTGGCGTTACCGCCTTCCTGCAAGCTCATGATGACGTCCTGCCCATCGGGCGAGAAGCGCGGCGAGAAGCTCATGTTCGGGAACTCGCCGACGATTTCGCGCTGCCCGTTCTCGATGTTGTAGAGATAGACGCGCGGCACCCCGCCCGCGAAAGACATGTAGGTGA
>JBJMRA010000201.1:0-19319 GCA_045802365.1 Hyphomicrobiales bacterium
CCAGGGCATCGATGAAGGCGTCGAGCTCGAGGCGGTAAGCCGCCTCATAACGTTCGAGGAAGAAGTTGAGGAGCGGCTCCCGCTTTTCGGTGTGGTCCTCGGCGTAGCTGCGCAGTGTGGTCGCCCGCAGGTTATCATTCAGCAGCATGCCCCTCGAGCCGAAGACCTCGAAGCGCTGGTCATAGCCATACACCGCCTTGCGGGAGTTGTTGATGTGGCACTGGCTGCCGGACCCCGTCTTGAGGATGACCATAACCGTGTCGTAGTCCCCGCCTGCTCCGATCGCGGGATCGACGAGGCAGCTGCCCGAGGCCATGACCTCAACCGGCTCCTGGCCGAGGAGAAAACGGGCCATGTCGAAATCGTGGATGGTCATATCGCGGAAGATACCGCCCGAATTCGTGTAGGTGGGCGGCGGCGGCGAGGGATCGCGGCTGGTGATGACGACCTGGTGCACGTCCCCCATGGCACCGGAGGCGACTGCCTGCTTCAGAGCCGCAGCACTCGGATCGAAGCGGCGGTTGAAGGCGATCATCACCTTGGCGCCGAGCTTCTCGATCTCGGCGACCGCCGCATCGGCCTTGCGGATGTCGAGGTCGATCGGCTTCTCGCAGAGCACGGCCTTGCCGCGGCGGGCGCCTTCGAGCGTGAAGTCGATATGCGTATCGGTCGGCGAGCCGACCACGATCGCATCGATGTCCTTCCGCGCGATGGTCGCACCCGCGCTCGCGGCGGCTTCGGCGCCGAGGCTCTCGGCAAGCGCGCGAGCGGCATCCTCGGCCGGATCGGCGACGGCGATGAGCTTGCAGCGCGGGTTCAGGGCGACGTTGCCGGCGTGAATCTTACCGATGCGCCCGGCGCCCAGGACAGCGACGCGTATCATGAAAGTCCCCTCGGAAGGTATGCTCGGCTCCATTGCCACGCTCTTGCACCCCTGTCCAATCATCCGGCATAGGATTACCCAAAACAGGGGAGCAGGATGGATACGCACACCTTCGACAAGCTCGGGATGACCGGCAAAGTGGCGGTCGTGACAGGGGGCACACAGGGATTGGGCGAGGCGATCGCCCACATCTTTGCCGAGCGCGGAACGGCGGGGCTCGTGATCTGCGGACGAAACCAGGCGAATGGCGAACGCGTGAAGTCGGCGCTCGCAGACAAAGGCGTCAAGGCGGTCTATGTGGCGGCCGATCTCGCGCGTATCGAGGACTGCCGGCGGGTGATTGCCGGAGCGGAGGAGGCGTTCGGGCGCCTCGACGTGCTCGTCAACGCGGCGGCCATCACCGATCGCGGCACCATCCTCGATACGAGCCCGGAACTCTTCGACCGCATGTTCGCGATCAATGTGCGCGCTCCTTTCTTCCTCATGCAGGATGCCGCCAAGCTCATGCGCCGGAACGAGGCAAAGGGCACGATAATCAACATCATCTCGATGTCGGGCCACGGCGGCCAGAGTTTCATAACGGCCTACAGCGCCTCCAAAGGCGCGCTTATCACCCTCACCAAGAACGTCGCCTTCAGCCTGATGCGCGATTCGATCCGCGTGAACGGGCTCTGCATCGGCTGGATGGACACGCCGGGCGAGGATCGGATCATGAAAACCTATCACGACGCCAAAGACGGTTGGCTTGCCGCAGCCGAGGCCAAGCTGCCGTTCGGTCGGCTCATCAAACCCGAAGAGGTCGCCCGAGCGGTCGCCTATCTCGCGACCGACGAATCGGGCCTGATGACGGGGTCGATCATCGATTTCGACCAGCAGGTGCTGGGCTGCGCAAACAGCGCGCCCCAGCCGCCGCCGAGCCTTCCGGACTGATCGCCGCAGGCCACTCGAAGCGCCGTTGAGGGATCAGATTTCCGTTGTCATGCCGGGTATGATTGAGGCAGCGTGGGCGAAACAAGAAAAGCCCGGGAGGGACGCTCGATGCCTTTGCTCGACATGAAAGGGATCACGATGCACTTCGGCGCCATCGAGGCGCTGGCGGGCGTCGACTTCTCGCTCGAAGCGGGAAGGATCACCGGCCTCATGGGCGACAATGGCGCGGGCAAGTCCACCCTGGTCAAAATCATCGCAGGAAATTTCCCGCCAACTCAGGGCGAGATTTGGCTCGAAGGGAAGAGGGTGCACTTTCATAAGCCCGTGGACGCTCGGGCGGAGGGCATCGAGGTCGTGTATCAGGATCTCGCCATCTGCAACAATCTGACGGCGTCCGCCAACGTGTTCCTCGGCCGCGAGGTGACGGAAGGCTTCTGGCCGTTCCGGGTTCTGAACGAATGGCGAATGAGCGCCCGGTCGAAAGAGCTTTTCGCCGAGCTCAAATCCGAGACCCGTCCCGACGATGTGGTGCGCCAGATGTCGGGCGGTCAGCGGCAGGCGGTCGCTATCGCCCGCACGCACCTTTCGAGGGCCAAGATCGTCCTCATGGACGAGCCGACGGCGGCGATCAGCGTGCGGCAGGTGGCAGAGGTTCTCGAGCTTCTGAAGAGGCTGCGGGATCAGGGGATGGCGGTGGTGCTCATCAGCCACCGCATGCCGGACGTATTCGCAGTGGCCGACGAGATCGTCGTCCTGAGGCGAGGGCATAAAGTCGCGGACAAGCCGATCGCACAGTCCTCGCCCGAGGAGGTGACCGGCCTCATCACCGGCGCGATCCGGGCCGCCTAGGAGGGATGCCGATGACGACCACGCAACATGCTCCGGCGATCGACACCGAATTCGCGCGGCCGCGGCCGACCTTGTGGCAGAAGATGGTGTCGAAGCAAGCGTTTTGGGTGACGCTGGCGGTCATCATTATTCCGATCGTCATGACCTTCGTCGAGCCGTCGTTCAGCGCCGCCTTCTTCAAGGAAGACAACTTCTTCAACACCACCCGGAACTTCGCCTTCATCGCCATCATGGCGCTCGGCCAGGTGGCGGTGATGATCACCGGCGGCATCGACCTCGCCGTCGGGTCCACACTCGCTGTCTGCGGCATCGTGCTCGGCCTCCTCATGGCGGGCGGCCATTCTTTCTGGCTCGCCGCCCTCGCTTGCATCCTGACGGGCGTCGCGGTCGGCGCCGTCAACGGCTATCTCATCGCCTTTTGGCGCCTCTCGCCGTTCGTCGTGACGCTGGGCATGCTGAGCATCGGCCGCAGCCTGGCGCTCGCCATCTCCAACAACAAGTTCTTCCACAAGTTTGGCCCCGACCAGGATATTCTCATCCAGCTGGGCGGCGGCAAGACGCTCGGGATCGCCAACCCGGTCATCGTTCTCGTCATTCTCGCCCTGATCATGGGTTTCGTGTTCAAGTACACCCGTTACGGCCGCCACCTCTACGCGATTGGCGGCAACGAGCACGCCGCACGGCTCACCGGCGTCCCGGTCGACTTCCTCAAGCTCTCGGTCTATGTCCTGTCGGGCTTCATGACGGCGATCTCCGCCATTCTCATGGTCGGCTGGCTTGGCTCGGTTACCAACGGCATCGGCATCGGTTACGAGCTGAGAGTCATCGCCTCGACGGTGATCGGCGGCGTCAATCTGCTCGGCGGCGAGGGCGGGGCCTACGCGGTCGTGGTCGGGTCGGCACTCATCGAGATAATCCGGAATAGCCTGCTTCTCGCCGGGGTCGATCCCTATTGGCAAGGCACGTTCGTCGGCATTTTCATAATCCTAGCGGTTCTGCTTGAACGCGTGCGGGGCCGCAAGGTAGGTTAGGCGCGCCCGAGAGGGCTATCCTTAATGGGAGGAATGACATGAAACGCTGGTTGTTGGCCGCCGCAGCAGTTGCCGCGGTGGTGTCCCTTTCCGGCCAAGGCTTTTCGGCCGACAAGTACAAGTTCGCTCTCGTCCCGAAGGCGATGAACAATCCGTTCTTCGACTTGGCGCGCGACGGCTGCATGAAAGCTCAAGAAGAGCTTCAAAACGTCGAATGCGTCTATATCGGTCCCTCCGAGCACACCGAGGCCGAGCAGGTGCAGATCGTGCAGGATCTCATCAGCAAGGGGATCGACGGGATCGCGGTGTCGCCCTCGAATGCGGCGGCGATGGCGACTGCCCTCAAGGCGGCCAAGGAAGCGGGAATCCCGACGCTCACCTGGGACGCCGATCTTCTGCCCGAAGACAAGCAATATCGGGCGGCATTCGTCGGCACGCACAATTACGACATCGGCGTGAACCTCGCGAAAATCGCGCAGAAGATGAAGCCCAAGGGCGGCAAGATCTGCCTCCAGACGGGCGGCGCCTCCGCGGCGAACCATAATGAACGCCTCCAGGGCATTCGCGATACGCTGGGCGGGCGTTCCGGGACCGAGCCTCCAGGCGAGCCGCTCAAGGGCGAGAACGGCTGGACCGAGGTCGAAGGCTGTCCGCTCATCACTAATGACGACAGCGCGACCGCCGTCCAGCAGCTGCAGGACATCCTCGGCAAATACGGCGATCTCGACGTCTACATCACCACGGGCGCCTTCACGCAGTGGTCGGACAACGCGTTCCGTCAGGCGATGGAGCCCTACAAGGACAAGCTCAAATCGAAGCAGCTCGTCTTCGTGTCCGCGGACACGCTCGACATGCAGATGCAGCAGCTGAAGGACGGGCTGTCGGACGGCCAGGTCGGCCAGCGGCCCTTCGAAATGGGCAGGCTCGCGATGCAGCGGCTTCTCGACATGAAGCAGGGAAAGACGCTCAAGGATCCGGAGTATACGGGTCTCGACGTCTGCACGGCCGACAACGCCGACAACTGCCTCGGCAAGTAGCTGGCGAAAAGACGAATGGATCGGGCGGGAGGAAACTCCCGCCTTTTTCATGGGGAGACGATGACGGATCGGTTTTCGCTCAAGGACCGCGTGGCGCTCGTCACGGGCGCTTCGCGCGGGCTCGGGCTCGCCATGGCGGAAGCGCTCGCCGATCACGGGGCTTCGGTCATCATCAACGGACGCGATCAGGCTTCGCTCGATCGAGCGGCGAAGCGGCTCGCCGGTGAAGGGCGCAAGATCGGGACCGCGGCATTTGACGTGAGCGACGCGAAAGCTTCGCGTGAGGCCGTGGACGGGATCGCCCGCCGTTACGGACGGCTCGATATTCTTGTGAGCAATGCCGGCATTCAGCATCGGGTGCCGCTCACGGAATGGGCGGATGACGACTTCGACCGCGTCATTGCCGTCAATCTCACGGCATGCTTCCGGTTGGCGAGGAACGCGGCGCGCATCATGCTCAGCCAAGGCTTCGGGCGGATCATCAACACGGGCTCGGTTGCGGCACTTCTCGGCAGGCCGACGATCCATGGTTACGTGGCGGCGAAAGCCGGACTGCACGGATTGACGCGGTCGATGGCAGCCGAGCTCGGCCGGCATGGCATCACGGTGAACGCCATCGCTCCCGGCTATTTCGCGACCGAGCTCAACGAGGCGCTTCTCGCCGACCAGAAGTTCACGAGCTGGGTCGAGAGCCGCACTCCCGCCGGCCGGTGGGCGAAGCCCGAAGAGCTCGGCGGGGCCGTGGTGTTTCTCGCCTCCGACGCCGCTTCTTACGTCAATGGCCACGTGCTCGCGGTCGACGGGGGTCTCTCGGTTTCGCTCTGATCAGGCGCTCGGGCGGAAAGCGCCGGGCGGCGGCAGCCCGGGCGCGACGTAGGCGTGATGGAGCGCATCGAGCATCGCCCAAAGCATATCGCACTTGAAGATGAGCGCATTCATCACCGCCTCCTGCTGCTCGGGCGTCCTCGCTTCGCGCTTGACGTAATCGAGCGCGAAGTCCGTATCGCGGGGCGCTTCGGTGAGGCGCTTCTCGAAATAGGCGAGCACATCGAGCGTGATGTAATCGTAATTGCGCAGCATGGAGGAGACGCGCAGGCTGATTGTCGAGGGCGAGAAGAGCTCGGTCAGCGAAGAAGCGATCGCCTCGAGCAGCGTTCTCTCGCGAACGAAGTGAACATAAGCTTCGACCGCATAGCGCGTTGCGGGAAGGATGCCCTCCAGTGAGATCACATAATCACGGTCGAGGCCGAGGCCATCGGTCAGGGCGAGCCAGCGTGCGATGCCGCCATCCTTTTCGCCGCTGCCGTCATGATCGATGATGCGCTGGCGCCAAATCCGGCGCTCAGCCGGGTCTTCCATCCGGGACAGGATCGCCGCATCCTTCCGAGGGATCGCGGCCTGATAGCAGTATCGGTTGAGCGCCCAGGCCTGGAGCTCGCCGCGGCTGAGGGCGCCTGAGTTCATGAGCCCATGGAAGGGATGTTTGTCATGGTATCGCTCCTCGCCGATCGCGCGCAGGCGTCCCTCGAGAACGGCTGGTGTGAGCATTTCGCTCATAGCAGGACCTCCTGGCCGTCGAAGCCAACCTCCGCTCCAGCCGCAAGCACGGCTGCGTGCTCGGGCGAGCCCTCGACCTGCATCGGGTTGGTGTTGTTGATATGAATGTAGATCAGCCGGCTCACCCCGAGCGCCCTGAGGCGCGCGAGAGAGCCATCCTCCCCGGCGACGGGCATGTGTCCCATCCGGCGCCCGGTCTTGGAGCTTATCCCCAGCCGTATCATCTCCTCGTCCGTCCAGAGCGTGCCGTCAAAGAACACGAGGGCCGCGTTCCTGAGCCGGTCAGCTAATCTCGTATCGATATCGGCGCACGCCGGAACGTAGAAGAACGGCGCTCGTCCGGTCGCCACTTCGATGCCGAAAGTGGTTCCCAGAACCGTGCCCTCCGGCTCCCCCTCGAGATAGAGCGGTGCTTTTCCGGAAGTTACGAAAACCGTGATTTCGATCCCGCCCTCGAGCCGAAAACGACGATCCGGCTCAACGGTTATCCGGTTCACGACCGATGGATCGAGAACGCGAAAGATCGGGTTGCGATCGAGGATGGCGTGAATGGCGGCCGTCGCATGAAGATCGAACCGATGGCCCTCGCGAAGGCAAAGGAGCCCGCCGATATGATCGACGTCACCGCTCGTCAGGACGATCCCGCAGATAGGGCTGTCTCTTGGGGCGAGGGGTTGAAGAAACGGGCTTTTTGCGATCTGCTCGCGGATATCCGGGGAGCAGTTGAAGAGGATCCATCGAGTGCCGTCCATGCTTACGGCGAAGCCCACCTGCGTCCGGCGCTTGACTCGAATATCATGAGCCCAGGCCAGTGCGCAGACCGGACAGCGGCAGTTCCACTGCGGCGATCCGCCGCCGGCTCCGGCGCCAAGAATGACGACTTTCATGGACCAACATCCATCGTGAACGCGATGACCGGCAGTACTGCCGCCGCCGGCTCACCGCAACGGACGGAGTCTCTGATGTGAGATGGACGCTTGCGATTGCCTGTGCTTTGCCAATAACCGCGAACGCGTTCGGACCGGCAAACGCCAAGGACACTGGTCATATCTTTGTCAGCTCCGAGAAAAGCAGCACGATCACAGTGCTCGATGCCTCGAACGCCGTTCTGTCAGTCGTCAAGAGCTGCGCGAGGCCGCGGGGGATGAGGTTCGCTCCGGGGCGCACCTCGATCTACGTTGCTTGTGGCGACGACAACGCCATTGCGGTCTATGACGTGAACTCGATGAAGCTCGTTCGCCGCTATGACCGTATCCCCGATCCCGAGATGTTCGATATCGACCCCAAGGGCGAACTTTTCATCGCCAACGAAGACGACGCGGAGCTCACCATACTCGACCCCGTCTCGGGGAGCATCATCGCCCGTTATGCGACGGGCGAAGAGCCCGAAGGCGTCCTCGTCACCCCCGACGGAAAGCGGGCGTTCGTGACCTCGGAGGCGGCCGATCTCGTCCATGTGATCGATCCGGTCGCGCGAACGGAGCTCAAGTCCATCATCGTCCATACGCGCCCGCGCCGCTTGGCGCTGACCCCCGACGGCAAGGAGCTTTGGGTATCCTGCGAGATTGGGGGCGTCGTCGACATCATCGATCTGTCCAGGCTCGAGGTGGTGGGGACGATCGCGTTCCTGCCGCCCGGAATGCGGCAGGAGATGGTCACTCCCGTCGACCTCACGATGATGAAGGACGGATCACGCGCCTATGTCTCGCTCGGACGCGCCAACCATGTGGCGGTGGTCGATGTCGCTTCGCGAGAGGTACTGGGCTACATCCTCGTCGGCAAGCGGCCCTGGGGCCTCGCGCTCACCGCAGACGAGAGCAAGCTCTACGTGACGAACGGCCTCTCCGACGATGTCGCGGTGGTCGATACCGCCTCGGCGGCCGCCATCACGTCCATTCCGGTCGGACAGACCCCGCATTCGATCCTCATCGATGATCACTAGAAGCGTCCTCTTCGCGATCTGCTCGCTGCTCTCGATCGCGCCGGCGCGGAGCGAAGAGCCTCGCGAGATCGCGATCGGCTATGTCGACCTCGCCGACGATCCATACTACGGCGAAACCAAAGGCTATGCCGGGCTCTACACGGTCGATCGCCGCTCGCCCTATCCCGCGGCGGAGCTCGCGATTCAGGATTCGAGAGCAATCGGTGCAGCACTCGGGGTGACGTTCGCCCTGGTTCGCAAGACGCTGCGTTCCGGCGAGGACGTTACCGCCGCCGTTCGTACAATGATTCAACAACAGCACATCATCGCCGCCGTGATCGACCTTCCCCGTGATCAAACCGAGAAGTCGGCGAACGCGCTTGCTTCGGAACCGCTGCCGCTGTTCAACGCTCGCCATGAGGATCCCGCGCTTCGGCCATCGACCTGTCGCAGCAGGCTGTTCCATACGATACCGTCACAAGACATGCTGACCGACGCCCTCGCTCAAGCGCTCCTCGCCCGCAATTGGAGCCGGGTGTTGGTGCTCGAAGGTCAGGCGCCGGAGGACATTGCATTCTCGCGCAGCTTTCAAGGCTCGGCCACCAAGTTCGGTCTCACAGTTTCGGAGATCCGGCCGTTCGTGCTCGGAAACGATCCGCGCCAGCGCGACCAGAACAATGTCCGCCTGCTCACGGGCGGCGTGACCTACGATACGGTGTTCGTCGCGGACGAAGGCCGCCAGTTCGCGCCTTACGTGCCCTACAACACGTTCGATCCGAGGCCGGTGATCGGCAGCGAGGGCCTGATCGCGTCGGCCTGGCACCCGTTCTGGGAGCGCCAGGGTGCCCCGCAGCTCAATCGCCGCTTCTTCAGGCGGAACGGACGCGTGATGAGCGATGAAGATTGGGCGACCTGGGCCGCGCTGCGGGCTCTTGTCGATGCGATCGTCAGGATGCACGGCGCAGGGGATCGTCCGCTCGACCAAGCACTGCTCGACCCCCAATCGACGATCGAGCTCTACAAAGGATACCAAGGTTCCTTCCGCCCTTGGAACCGGCAGCTCCGGCAGCCCATACTGCTCGGCACGGCCGATGCCGTCGTGGGCTTGGCTCCGGTCGAAGGCGTGCTCCACGAGAAGAACACGCTCGACAGTCTCGGCCTCGATGAGCCCGAGTTCAAGTGCCCGCAATAACGGCGGCGCGATGCTTCGCTCAGTACATCGCCTTGATGTCGAGCAGCTCTCGGGCAAGCCGCCGGTCATCGGCGGCCGACACCGCGTCAGCGATGGCGGGCAGGCGCGGCGCGATGAGCGCGCCCACCACCGCGAAGAACTGATCCTCATCGAGCTCCTCAGCCGGTCTGCCCTCCTCGGCGAAAAGAAGCGCTACGCATGCGGTCGCATAGACGAGCACATTCGGAGGGATGCCGGGCTCTGCCGTCGTTTGCGTGAGCGCCCGCCCGGGCCGCGCGATCGGCGCTGCCGCGACGAGCGCGATGAGCGCGCTGGCGAGGAACTCGGCATCGCTTTCCTCAGCGCCGGCCGGCTCTTCGGCCAGCATACGGCGGGCGGCATCCACCCGATGCTCGAGCACGAGGAAGGGAGGCGAGCGATAGCGCCGGAGAATGTGAATGGCGGCGCGATAGAAATAGGCGTTGAACAGCGGGTTCGACACGAGGCTCGCGGAGCCGATTGCGTTCGCGACCTGGCTCATCATCCCGCGGGTGAACGGAGAGGGCAGCTTCCGCCAATCCGGCGCGAAGAGAGCGATCGCGGTATCCTCGCACCAGGTCATCACCCGATCCGTTAAACGCGACACGCGTGAGAGCGCAACCGTCAGGAAGGCCGGGGCCTTGGGCCCGGTCGGCGGACGGCCCCATCCTTCCGCACCGGCAAGATCGCGCACGAAAAATTGCGCGATCCGCAACCCGTCGCGCATGCCCGCCGCGACGCATACGGCGTGGTTGGCCAGCGAGGCCGCCGGATTGCTCGCAGTCGTTATCGTCATTCCCCCATCATGGCCGATTGGGCGCGACCGTCAAGCGGGCGGCGGGTCGCCACGCCTCGGCTCGCCTGATAAACTCCCCGACCATGCTGACCCCGCTCAAACCCGAGGTTTTGAAAGTCGACGACCTCAGTCACGAGGCGCGCCGGTTCCGGACGATCATGTGGTCGTTCCAGAAAAATCTCGAGCTCCTGTTCCAGTCGAGCGGGCTCACGCCGCATGTGGATCATGCCGCCTTGGCCCAAGCCTTCTCGCGCTGGCGGGAGGCCTTCGACCGCAACAAGCACCTTGCCCACGTCAACCGGCGCGATTTCGTGATCTTTGCCGCCGGTCTCATGCTGAAGGAGCTCATCACGGCGGCGCCGCTCCAAGCCGTTGGCGAGCAGGCGAGCGGACTTCCGGCGCTGCCTGGCAGCATCGACCATCGGCTCGCACGGTGGCCCGAGGGCTACGCCTATACGAGCTTCTGCCTGTCGGTCGCCGCGGCCGTCCTCAAAGAGCTCGGCGATAGCGAGCCCGAGGCCGCTCCCACCACGGAAGATCCATCGTTCTGGGACTCCTTCCGGGAGAATGCAGCGCACGATCCTGCGACGGCAATCGCCTTCTTCGATCTCGTGTGCGGGGAAGAGCCGAACTGGAATGCCCCCGATGTGCCCTGGTTGAGGCACGCTCTCGCCGGTGGCCCTGAGCTCATCGATTGAGCGAATTCGGGGGAACGATCGTCTTCGTCGCCGGCCCGAGCGGAGCCGGCAAGGACAGCCTCATCCGCTACGCGGCCCAGCGGCTGGCTCAGGACCAGCGGTTCGTCTTCCCTCGCCGGGTGATCACGCGCGGGCCCGAGCGCACGGAAGACCACGATGAGACCTCGCCTAACCAATTCCGCAGGGCCGTCGCGGAGGGACGTTTTGCTCTCTATTGGCAGGCGCACGGGCTAAGTTACGGCATTCCGATCGGGATCGAGACGGACCTCGCAACCGGCCGGACCGTGGCCGTCAACGTGTCGAGAAACGTGCTCGCCCACGCGATCGAGCGTTATCGACGGCATCTCGTGGCGCTCATCGATGCCCCGCCCGCGGTGCTTGCGCAGCGGCTCGCCGAGCGTGGGCGCGAACGCGGGAGCGATATCGATAAGCGCGTCGAGCGCAAGACCTCGCCGCTCCCAGAAGGGGCGCGGGTGGCGATCATATGGAACGATACGAGCCTCGAGGCGGCCGGTGACGCATTTGTCATTCTGTTGAGGAAGACGCAGGCGTGATCGGGGCGTCACGACCGTCTTCTTCAAACGCGAACGTCGGGTTCGGCCTGACTTCCCTCGCCCCTTCGGTGGAGAGGGAAAATACTACGATGTCAAAGAGCGGGAGAAGTTTAGGCGTGCGTCATCGGCTTTAAGCTCCGGTCAGGCGCGGAACCCCGGGGTACTTCCCCTCTCTTTCAGAAGAGAAGGGATGCGGGAGGCGCCGCCTCACGCATATGCCGATCTTGAGCGATCGGCTCTAAGGTGCTCGGCGAGCGCCTCCCACGCGGTTGCTTGCCCTGTTCCGGTCCTCGCCCGCCTCGGACCAACATAGTCGCCGAAGCGAGTTATGTGCTGACCATAGGCCGGTCGTATTGCCGGCCCGCCGGTAGCCCAGGGCCCCGAGTCGATGAGGGCACGTTTTCCCTCATCGCCGAGGCACCGCACCTGCTCCGCCCGGATCACCGTCATGACCTAGACCCCTAGTGGAGCAGGATGATAGAACGAATAGAGAACAACATTCCCGCTGTCAAGAGTTATTTTCAGAACCCTCTGGATTCAGAGGTCTGCCCGCCAACTGGCGTAGTCCGTCATGAGTCTCTCGTATTGATCGAAGGGTGGGACCGTCACGAAACTATGGACGGCGGGGCTGAGTGCCCAGGGCAACTTCTCGCTGGTCCAGGTCTCGATGAATGGCGCGGACCACCGCGAGTCCTCGAGCATCGTCGAACGGACATTGACGAGCCAATCGAACCCCTCCGGCCGGGTGAACAACCAGCTCATGCAGTAGGCGCAAAAGAAATGGCGGGTTGGGCCATGCAGACCACCGATGACCGGTTCTCCCTTCGTGACCGCGAAATTTTCGCTCTGGATCGCGGCACTCAGGGAGAAAGCGCTCGCCGTCATCCGCCGGCATCCCGTGCAGTGGCATGCCGCCGTCAGGAGCGGGGGTCCAACGATCTGCATCCGCACCTGTCCGCAGCGGCACTGGCCATCAAGATACAGGTTCGCAGACATACTCGCCTCCAAGAGTCATCAAGATAGAGGAGCCCGGGCCGGATCGCGAACCGCGCTCCGAGCGCGTATTGTCCAGCTCCTCACTGACGCAGCGCTCCTCGGCCTCGACAAGCCCCCACGATCATGCAACTGTAGCGCGTTCCTCTGCATGGAACGGACCAAATGCGATATTCGGGCGTCAGTCATCTTCCCTGGTTCGCCGCATCGGTCCTCGCAATCCTCTGCGGCGGGGTAGCGCAAAGCTTCGGACAGTCGGCGAACGGCAGTGCCGGGACCTCGAATGTGTCGGCTCCTACGGAAGCGCAGCTTCGGATTGAACCAGCCGAAGCAAAGCGGGGCGATGTCGTTACCGTCCAGGGTTTGACCGCCGTGCCGGATGTTATCTGGTTATGTCCAGCGGCCCGGCCGATCGACAGTCGCGAGCCGTGCTCGGCATCCGGCCGGAAGGCCACCATACTGTCCTCCACCCCAACCACTGCGCACTTTTTGGTCCCTGTTCCCACCAACCCCGATGACACTTGGCTGCCGCTCGGGCAATATTTCGTCCAGGTTGCGCGGGAGGGGGCGCCACCGAGTTATGCCGGGCAGTTGCACGTGACATCTGCACCGACCGTCTCCGACATCATCCCGAAGACCGCATATGAAAACGGCGGCACGTTCGGCCTGACCTTCCGCGGTTCCGGGTTCAGTCCGGTACCCGACGAGAACCGGCTCTTTCTGGGCGGATGGTCGCTGCCGGCCTGTCCGCCGGGCAAGCGCTCGAACACGGCGGCAGAGAGCAGAATCTGTGAGCCGCCGACAAGGGAGAACGGCGACGCGCAAGCCACATTCTGCCTCGAGAGCTCGCAGGTCGGCACGACCCAGATCACGTTCCGCAACATTCCGACGTGCTTTCAAGGCCGGAAGCAAATCGTCCTCGAGGTCGGGGGGCAAGCGAGCGCCCCGCCGGCCCTGGTCACCTTCGCCAGCGTCAGCGCCACCAAGCCTCGTTTGATCGCGGTGATCTGGATCGCCTCCCTGATCCTGGCCATCATCGGCATCGTCTATCAACACGAGCGACGGTTGATCGCGCTGGCGCGGCCCATTGGGACGCCCGCGAAGCCGGATACAATACCCGGATTAAGGGCCGATCAGCAGAATGCCTGGCGACGGACCCTGCGCGCCTTCTTGGTCGACGAGGAAACGAATACTTACAGCCTCACGCGCCTGCAGCTTTATCTTTGGACTGTCGCTTCCTTGTTCGGCTACGTTTACCTGACCCTCTGCTACAGTCTGGTCCAGGGTCGGCTCGAGTTCGCCAATGTGCCGGCGGGCCTGCCTACTCTTCTGCTCACCTCGGTCGGGACCTCCGTGCTGTCGGGAACGATCACGACGGTCAAAGGCAGCATGGGTGCGGGACAGCTCAATCCGTCATTAACCGATTTTTTCAGCCACGGCGGGGTAGTGGCGCCGGAGCGTCTGCAATTCTTCCTTTGGACAATCGTCGGGGTGGTATTCTTTATCGCCTTGACCTTGGGCTACAGCCCCGAAACGATTGATAACCTGCCCGGTCTACCCGATGGCTATCTGGCGTTATCGGGCATCAGCGCCGCCGCTCTTCTCGGCGGCAGGCTTGCCCGGCGAGCGGGACCGAAAATCACGAGCGTCACTTGGCAATCGGCCACCGTGCTCGCGATTCAAGGAAGCGAGCTTTCCGCGGCCGCGACGGTCGTCATTCGCCGGCTCGCGACGGGTGAGCGCGTCGCGATCGACGGGCGACAGCTCATCAACGACAAGGAGCGGCGCGCCAGGATTGCCGGCGGGACGAGTTCTGGCGCGACTTCAGAGGAAGTCGGTGAGGTCGTCGAACTCAACCTTACCGGAGTGAAAGCGGATTGGCTCGTGCAGAGCCCGCCCGACGCGGCGACCGACCAAACGAAGGGCTATCTGCTCACCTTCACCAACCCCGACGGACAGATTGCGGAGGCTTGGTTCTCCTGAGGACATGACAGGGAAAGTCAGACTCAGGCGGTGATATGCGCCGGGAAGCCGTCGGCGCGGAGGTCGGTGTGGAGTGCATCCTCAAGCACTTTCACGGCCATCGTCGACCACGCTTGGCCGCCATAGGTTTCGTGTGCGCGGATGAAGGTTTGCATCGCCTGAGCCGCGAGATCGAGCGGCACCTTGAACTCGCGGCCGAAGTCCATGGCAAAGCCGAGGTCCTTGACCGCAAGATCCATGGTGAAGCCGATATCGTAACTACCGTTGAGGATCAGCTGTCCTTCGGTTTCATGCACGAAGCTCGTGCCGGAGCTCGCTTTTATGGCTTGGAAGGCCCTTGCGAGGTCGAGTCCGCCGCGCTTCGCAAGCATCAGCGCCTCGCCACACGCCAAGAGGTGAACGAAGGCCAGCATGTTGGTGATGACCTTGATCACCGCGGCTGAGCCGAGCGGCCCCATGTGAAAGATCTGTTTTCCCATGGCCGCGAAGGCCGGGCGATGGCTCTCGAAGAGTGCAGTATCGCCTCCGACGAGGACCGTGATGTTCCCGCTCGCCGCGAGATGAACGCCGCCCGTTACCGGCGCTTCGAGAGTATCCACGCCCGCCTGCCTCGCACGCTCGGCGAGGGCCAGGACATGATCGCGTCCGAGCGTGCTCATCTCGATCCAGGAGCCGCCCGGCGCCAAGCCGGAGAGGATTCCCTCGGATCCGGCGAGCACGTTTTGAGAGATGCTGGGCGAAGGAAGACAGGTAAGAACGGCATCGCTCTCGGCGGCCACCGCTCTTGGGCTTTCGCCCCATTGGCCGCCCATAGCGAGATGACGGTCGGCGAGGGCGCGGTCGAGGTCGTGAACCGTGACCTGGAAACCCGCCCTAAGCAAGCTCGCGGCGAGGTGACCGCCGAGATGGCCGAGTCCGATAAAGCCGTAACGCATCAGCAATTCCGATAGTCGTCGATCGGCCGTGACGCCGGGACGAGATGAAGGTCGTCGCCCGTCCAGGGGTGCGCCAGCGCGACTTCTTCGTCGAGCTCGATCCCGAGTCCCGCTTCCGCCGGCGGGATCACGTATCCTTCCTCCCAGCGGATGGGCTTCTTCAAAAGCTTGGCGTGAAAACCATCCCAGCGCTCTATCGACTCGAGGATGAGGAAGTTCGGGCAGCTGGCGCTCAGCTGGATGTTTGCCGCACCTTCGACCGGCCCGCAATAGAGATGGGGCGCGATCTGCGCATAGTGCGCCTCGGCCATGCCGGCGATTTTCTTCGCTTCCAGCAAGCCGCCGACGCGCCCGAGCGCCATTTGGAGGATCGAGGCGGCGTCGAGCTCGAGCACGCGCGCGAATTCATATTTGGTCGTCAAGCGCTCGCCCGTGGCGATCGGAATCTTGGTCTGGCGCGCGACGAGCGCCATCTGTTCGGGCATCTCGGGCGGAACGCGCTCTTCGAACCACAAGGGATCGTAGGGCTCGAGCCGCCGCGCCAAGCGGATGGCTCCCGAAGCCGTGAACTGGCCGTGGGTGCCGAAGAGGAGATCGGCCTTGGTACCGGCGACCGCCCGCAGCGCCCGGCAAAAATTTTCGGAGCGCTCGAGCGCTTCGATGCTCGGCTGGCGCGGATCGAACGTCGAGTAGGCTCCGGCCGGATCGAACTTGAGGGCTGTGAAGCCCATCGCGAGATAATTGTCGGCGCGCGCGGCCGCGGCATCGGGATCGGAGTAGACGGGCGAGGGGGAGTAGGCGCCGCCTTCTTCGGGCCTGGGATAAAGGTAGGTATAGGTGCGCAGCCGTTCGTGCACCTTGCCACCGAGGAGCTCGTAGATGGGTTTCCCGAGCGCCTTGCCGTTGATGTCCCAGAGCGCCGTCTCAAGGCCCGAGAGGACGCTCACGAGCGAGATGTCGGGCCGCATCGAATAGCCGCGGCCATAGACGTTCCGCCACAAGGCCTCGATACGGAAGGGATCCATGCCCTCGACATGGCGCTCATAGACATCGACGATCATTTTCTCGACGACGCTTGGTGCGAAGGTCGCATTGTAGACCTCTCCCACGCCCTCGACGCCATCGTCGGTGATGAGCTTGAGGAAAATGAAATAGCGTCCGCCGGCCATTGGCGGCGGATTGCCGACGATGAACGTCTTCAGATTAGTGATTTTCAATGGTCCCCCCTGCGAGGCCACACATAGCAGGGCAGCGCGCAAGTTGAGAAGCTGCGCGGCATGGGATACGAAGGCCGCCTCACCTGTCTCAGTGGTCTCCCATGAACTTTGCATCCGACAACGTCTATGGCGTCCATCCGCGCATCCTCGCCGCACTGAACGAGGCCAATGCCGGGACTGCGCCCTCCTACGCGGGCGACGAACTTTCGAAGAGAACCGAAGAAAGACTGTCGGACATATTCGAAAAGGAAGTGCGGGCATTTCTGGTGACGACGGGCACCGCCGCGAACGGGCTAGCACTTTCGGCCATCGCGCCACCGTTCGGCGCGGTCCTGTGTCACGCGGAGGCGCACATCGCCGTCGATGAGTGCGCCTCGCCGGAGTTCTTCACCGGCGGGGCCAAGATCATCGGGCTTCACGGACCGCAAGGGAAGATCACGCCGGCTCTGATCGAGAAGCAGCTCAAGGGGTTCATCCGCGGCGAGCACGATCCGAAGCCAGCGGCGGTATCGATCACCAATGCGAGCGAGCTCGGCACCACCTACCAGCCCGACGAGATTGAAGCCATTTCTGCACTTGTCCGACCGCGCGGGATGAAGCTCCACATGGACGGAGCGCGATTCGCCAATGCGGTGGCGGGAACGGGTGCCTCGCCCGCCGAGCTCACCTGGAAGGCAGGCGTCGATGTCATGACCTTCGGGGCGACGAAGAACGGGGCGATGCTCCTCGAAGCCGTGGTCTTCTTCGACACGAGCCTCGCCCAGGATTTCATCTACCGGCGCATGCGCGGCGGGCAGCTCGTGTCAAAGAGCCGCTATCTCGGCGCACAGATGCTGGCCTATCTCGACAACGGTCTGTGGCTCGAAAATGCGCGGCGCGCCAACGCGCTTGCGGCGAGGCTAATGGAGGGACTGAAGCGGTCGAAGCATGTCCGCATCGCCTTCCCCGTCGAGGCCAACGAAGTCTTCCTGGTGATGCCGAACGATCTTGACGCAAAACTGCGGAAGGCTGGCGCTACTTATTTCGATTGGATGCCCGACAGTCTCGGTGCGCTCGGGGAGGATGAGGCATTCATTCGCCTGGTGCTGTCCTACGCCACCCCGTCCGAAGCCGTCGATCAGCTTTTGGCTCTTCTCTGACAAATAAAAAGGGGCGTCCCTTAAGGACGCCCCCTCGCATTCAACTCTCATGCCGATTAGGCCGCCTTGCGGCTCTCGATCGTCTTGGTGCTGCCGTTCGAGCCGTTCGTGCTCTTGATCGCGATGGTCCGGGGCTTCATCGCCTCGGGAATTTCGCGACGGAGCGAGACGTGGAGAAGGCCATTGGCCAATTCCGCGCCCTCGACCTGCACGAAGTCAGCGAGCTGGAAGCGGCGCTCGAAAGCGCGCTGGGCTATACCCTGATGAAGGAACTCGCCCTTCGATTCCTGCTTCTCCTGCTTCTTGCCGGTGACGGTCAGGACGTTCTGCTTCACCTCGATCGAGATGTCCTCGGGGGTGAAGCCGGCGACCGCCATGGTCACGCGATACTCATCCTCGCCGATCCGCTCGATGTTGTAAGGCGGATAGGTCGGGGCTTCGAAGCTCGCGACGTCGTCGAGAAGCTGGGCAAGCCGGTCGAAACCGACGGTTGAACGATAAAGGGGGGAAAGATCGAACATGTGCACATCCTCCTTGAGCAATGGTGCGCTTTGGTTTGCCCGCCTGCTGGCCGGGCGCTTCAGTTCCGCCGGACCCGCCGCAGCGGCGTCCGGCGACCCAAAAGATAATTCGTCCGAGGTCGATTTCAAGGGGCCCCTGCATCGTCGAAAGCTCTAGCTTTCCAATCGCTTGGCCTGCGCCGCCCGGCCGAGATGAACGGCAGATGAACAAGGTTGAACGCTTGGGGTTCAGGCCTGCCGCGGTAAGTTCGCTGCAGCATGGACGGGCCGTTTTTTCGCCAGACTTCATGACGAAGTTCGAGAAGAAGGTAGAGGAGGATCATCGGTGATCAAGCAAGCGGGAGTGGCGTTGGCCGCGGCGGTCGTGGCTTTCGTCGGTTTTCAATCGAGCGCCGAGGCGGGCGCCAGGCTTCGTTTCGGGTTTTATCCGTATGAGCCGGCCTACGGCGGATACTACTACTATGGCCAGCCCTATTTCGCGCCGGGCCCCGAGTACTACTATTATCAACCTCGCCGGCGCGCATACGCTTACGAGTACGAGCCTGACTATTACGAGCCGCAGCCCGACAGCGAAGAGCCCGATACGACATACGCGCCGCCCCCGACCAAAAAGTCCAATCTGCCGGGGCTGAAGACGCAGACCATCCGCAAGCAGAGCGGGCCCGTGTCGTGCGATAAGGCCAAGAAGATCGTATCGGATTATGGCTTCACCCAGGTCGAGCCCAAGAGCTGCGAGGGCAAGGTTTATGCGTTCAGCGCGCGCCGCGACGGGAAGCCGTTCTCGATCAAGATGAGCGCCGCCTCCGGTGAGTTGACCGAAGTCAAGAAGCAGTAGCTCTCGCCTTAGCCGGGCTTCCCCGCGCTCGAGCATTGCAGGCAGGCGTGGGGTGGCTTATGCTCGGTCACCATTTGTACGACAAATGGGACAAAACGGGAGGATCTCATGCATAAGATAGTTGTCCTCGCTGGCGTGTGCGCGGCTGCCATGCTGGCGGGCTCGGGCGTGAATGCCCAAGACTCAGGCACCATCGGCAAGGCGGTCGGCGGATATACCTGGGAAGAAGC
>JBJMRA010000202.1:0-11163 GCA_045802365.1 Hyphomicrobiales bacterium
AAGGTGGCAATGACGCTCTCCTTCGTGACGGTCTCGACGCCGCAATTCGTGCTCGGCCTCACGCTGCTCTACGTCTTCGCCTATCTGCTTTCATGGTTTCCGTTGAGCGGCTATGGCTCGATCAGCCATCTCATCCTGCCGGCCGTGACGCTTGGGCTTGCTGGCGGGGGCTGGTATTCGCGCATGATGCGCTCATCGATGATCGAGGTTTTGCGCCAGGATTACATCCGCACCGCCCGGGCGAAGGGCATGCCCGAGCGGCGGGTGATCCTCAGCCATGCGCTGCGGAACGCGTCGCTTCCGGTCGTCGCCATGGTCGGGCTCGACGTCGGCATCTTCATGTCGGGGGTCGTGGTCGTCGAGAACGTGTTCGGGTGGCCCGGTATCGGTCAGCTGATGTGGCAGGCGATCCAGTCGCTCGACATCCCGGTCATCATGGGGATCACCACGGTTGCGGCGCTGTTCATCGTCGCCGGGAACCTCATTGCCGATCTGATCGCTCCCATGATTGACCCCCGCATCAGACTGCGCTGAAATGCCGGTCTTCCATAACGTGAAAAAATCGAGAGGGAATACGCCCATGAAGCCTCGCCTGCTGATCTTCACTGCAACGCTCGCCATGTGCCTGGCAGCGCCCGCCGTGTTCGCCGACGAACCCAAGCAGGGCGGGAGCGCGGTCATCACCTTCAACAACGACCTGACCACGCTCGACCCCCAGGTCGGCTACGATTGGCAGAACTGGTCGGTCATCAAGTCGATCTTCGATGGTTTGATGGACTACAAGCCGGGCTCGACCGAGCTCGAGCCCGATCTCGCCAAGAGCTACACGATCTCCGATGACGGCCTGACCTATACCTTCGTCCTTCGCGACGGCATCAAGTTCCATAATGGCCGGCCGGTCACCTCAGCGGACGTCAAATATTCGCTCGAGCGGGCGGTGAACCCGGCGACGCAAAGCCCAGGAGGCGGGTATTTCGCGGCGATCGCGGGTTACGACGATCTCGCCGGCGGCAAGGCCAAGGAGCTCGCGGGCGTCAAGACGCCGGACGACAAGACGGTGACGATCACGCTCACCCGGCCAGACGCAACCTTCCTCCATCTCATGGCCATCAACTTCGGGTTCGTCGTGCCCAAGGAGGAAGTCGAGAAGGCGGGCGCCGACTGGGGCAAGAAACCCGTCGGAACGGGCGCCTTCAAGTTCGTCGAGTGGGTTCCGGGGCAGCACATCGTGCTCGAGCGCAACAAGGATTACTATAAGCCGGGGGTGCCATATCTCGACAAGGTCACATTCGAGTTCGGCCAGGACCCGACGGTCGCAGTCCTTCGTCTCAAGAACGGCGAGATCGACATCGTGGGAGACGGCATTCCTCCCGCCCAGTTTACCGAAATCATGGCGGACCCGAGCAACAAGGACCTGATTGCGGCCGGCGACCAACTTCACACGGGATATGTCACGATGAACGTGACCGCGCCGCCCTTCGACAATCTCAAGGTCCGGCAGGCCGTCAACATGGCGATCAACAAGGAGCGGATCGTCAGGCTGATCAACAACCGCGCGGTGCCGGCCAACCAGGCGCTGCCGCCGGCGATGCCTGGATACAATCCCGAGGTCAAAGCCTACCCCTACGACCCCGACGGCGCGAAGAAGCTTCTCGCCGAAGCGGGCGCGCCGGACATTTCGACCGAGCTCTACGCCATGAACGTCGACCCCAATCCGCGCATCGCGCAAGCGCTCCAGCAGGATCTGGCGGCGGTTGGCATCAAGGCGGAGATCCGCTCAGTCGCCCAAGCCGAGGTGATCGCGGCGGGCGGCTCGGGCAAGGCGCCGATGATCTGGTCAGGCGGCATGGCGTGGATCGCCGATTTTCCCGACCCCGCCAACTTCTATTACGGGATTCTCGGCTGCGTCGGAGCGGTCGAAGGCGGGTGGAACTGGTCGAAATATTGCAACAAGGATCTCGATGCCCGCGCCGAGAAGGCCGATGCGCTCGTGAAAGCGGATCAGCAGGGCGAGCGGATCAAGCAATGGCGGGCGATCTTCGACGACGTGCTCAAGGACGCCCCCTGGGTTCCGATCTTCAACGAGAAGCGCTTCACCTATCACTCGGCCAGACTCGGCGGCGATCCCAAGCTCTTCACCGATCCGATCCACATCCCGGTGAACTACGACTACATCTTCGCCAAAGACATCCAGTAGCGCAGTAGAATCACGATCGATTCATCTCAAACGACCGTCACTCCGGCGAAAGCCGGAGCCTATCTCGACGCCTGACGGATCGCGCCGGGAGTTGCCTGTCTTATGAAGCGAGGGACAGGACTTGCGCCGACGCTATAGGATTTTGATAAAGAATCGCATTCCCGTCACACGGGAGCTGGGTCCCGGCTTTCGCCGGGAAGACGGCGGGGTGTGGGCTCTATGCGCGCCGGGTGCCGGCCTTGCGTTTAGGCGTCGACGGCTTCGTGGCCGGCTTTTCCGCCGGAGCCTTCTCCGCCGGGGCCTTAGCCCCGCCCTGCACGCTCTTGCGGAGCGCGTCCATCAGGTTGATGACCGTGCCGCGCTGCGGCTCCGGCTCCTCCGCCGTCACGATCTTCTTGCCCTTGGCCTTTTCCTTCACGAGCTCCTGCAGCGCCTCGACATAGTGGTTGCGATATTTCTGAGGCGCGAACTCGGCGGCCTTCCTGCTGATGAGCTCGGTCGCTAGCGCCACCATCTCGCGGTCGATCTTGAGGCTGGGGAGGTCGTTGAAATAGGTCTCGGCCGCGCGGATCTCGTTGGCATAGCGCAAAATCTCCATGCCGAGCCCCTTCTCGATCGGGCCGACCGCGACGAGGTACTCGCGGCCAGACATCGTCACCTGGCCGATGCCCACCTTGTCCATCTCGCGCAAGGCCTCGCGGATCACGAGATAGCCTTCCGCGGCATATTCGTCGGCCGGAACGATGTAATAAGGCCTTTCGAAGTAGCGGGGATCGATCTCCTTGCGGTCGACGAACTCGTTCAGGTCGAGCGTCTTCTTGGTCTCGAGCTTGATCGCGTCAAGCTCCGTGGGCTCGAGCGTGACGTACACGTCCTTATCGATCGCGTAGCCCTTGACGATGTCCTTGTTGTCGATCGGACCGACGCCTGCGACCGATTTGACGTAGTTGACGCGCTTGCCGGTGGGCTTGTGAATCTGGTTGAAGCTGATGTCGGCGGCGTTATCGACGGCGTTGTAGACCTCGACCGCGATGGTTACGAGGCTCAATCTCAGAAAGCCTTTCCAGTAGGCGCGGCCAGGGCGGGCCATTCGTCACTCCACTCAACAGACCGGGCGGTAACGCACAACGGAGACTAGCCGAACGGCGTTCCGCCTCAAAGACGACGAATCGAGTGTTGCGCGAACTTAACTAATTTTATCCGAACAGGTTCTTTCTTCGTTCTAGCAATCCGGCGATCTCGCCTTCGGCCGGACGAGCGTCTAATGACACCGCTTCGACACCGGCATTTGCTGAGGGGAGTGATTTGGCTTGAGTTATTTTCCAGATGAATCCTACACCGTCGCGGTAATCGGGGCGGCGAGCGGGATCGGCCGCGAGGCCGCCATCTTCGCCGCGCGGGAGGGCGCCAGGGTCTTCTGTCTGGACCGCGATATCGAGGGCGCGCGCGCGACGGCGGACGAAATCGGACGAGCGTCCTCGGCCCACGCTCTCGAGGTGACTGACGCGCCTGCGGCGCGCCGAGCCCTCGAGAGCGTCGTCGAGGCCGCCGGAACGCTGCATGCGCTCGTCAACTGCGCCGGCATCACGGGCAAGACGAACATCAAGACCCACGACGTCGACCTCGCCAACTTCGACGCTGTCTATGCCGTCAATCTCAAGGGCGCGCTCATCGTCTCTCAGGCGGTGTTGCCGCATATGATCGCGCGAAGTTACGGGAGAATCCTCCATGTCGCCTCGATCGCCGGCAAGGAAGGCAATGCCGGAATGGCGGCATACTCGGCGACCAAGGCCGGCCTTATCGGCCTCGTCAAGGTGATGGGCAAGGACTACGCCGAATCCGGCATCACCATCAACGCCCTGGCGCCTGCCGTCATCCGTACGCCGATGGTTGATGCGTTGCCGGAAACCCAGGTCAAATACATGACCGACAAGATCCCGATGCGCCGCTGCGGGGAGCTCGACGAAGCCGCTGCAATGATCGCCTGGATCGTATCGCCTGCCTGCAGCTTCACCACCGGCTTCACCTTCGACCTGAGCGGCGGCCGCGCGGTCTACTGAAGCTTTGGCGCAATCAGCGCACCGACGGCCGTTTCCCAAGCGATCGCCGCCATTCTCGACCTTCCTCTGAGGATCGATCGCAGCGCCTGCCCTGCAAAGAAGAGAGAGGCCGAAAGTCCATTCCGGCCGGCAATCCTCAGCGGAACTGGGCAGGACAATCCGGCGGAGCGAAGAGCCCGTTGGGTCTCCCCGGCCAGCGCCTTGCGGATCAGGTAGTGCCGGATCGACCTTTCGACGAAGCTCCGTTTCCCATTCTCGCCTGCCGTGCGGCCGCGCCCGACGCGCGGACCGATCGCGTTCGCCCCGTGGAGGCGATGGCGCACCAAAGGCTCGGGGACGAACCGGACCCGTGCGAGGCTCGACGCCACGACCGCCACCCACCAGTCGTGGAGCACGGCATTTCCCTCGATCCGCGGAAATGGCAACGCAAGCCGGGCAACCCGTTTGCTGAAGACCATGGTCATGCCGCTCACCGAATTGGCAACCATGAGGTCACCAAGGTCGGGCCGGGCGAGCCGCTCCTCGGCCGCCATGAGCGATGGGGCGAGGGTCACATTCGAGGCATCGATCACGCGGGCGTCGCTGAAGGCGAGATCGCAATTTGGCGGCTCGAGAGCCAATGTGAGCACATGCAGCTTGTGAGGCTCCCAGACATCGTCCTGGTCGGCAAAGGCGAAGCGATCGCTTTCGCCTTCGCTCATCGACAGCGCGGTGCGAAGACCGAGCTCGAACGCGCCCACGATCCCCAGGCGAGGCGTCGAGATCACCACCATTCGTTGATCTGCAAAGCCCGCGAGCGCGGCCTCGGCCGCCGGATCGGCGCCGTCAAGAACCGAAACGAGCGTGACATTCACATCGCTCTGGTCGAGAATCGAGCGAACTTGCGCATTGAGGAAGCCGACTTCCGGGCGATAGACGGCCATCACCACGAACACAGAAAGAGGTCGCGAAGAGCCCTCGTTCTCCCGTTGCCTCATGCGCATGATCCGAACAGGCGTATGTTAAATCGGGATGAAGCGAGGCCCAAACCGGGCTCGGGCCGGGCGTTCACGTTGACACCGCTCGGAGCGCATGTGTAGGAGCCCATCGGGTTTCCCAAGAGGAAAAAATGAAGGGGATCATCCTCGCTGGCGGGAGTGGCACGCGGCTCTATCCCGTCACAATGGCGGTCTCGAAACAGCTCCTGCCGATCTACGACAAGCCTCTCGTCTATTATCCGCTGAGCGTGCTGATGCTGTCGGGCATCCGCGACGTCCTGGTCATCTCGACTCCGCATGACCTCCCGCTCTTTCAGCGCCTGCTCGGCGACGGCTCCATCTTCGGAATGAACTTCTATTATGCCGAGCAGCCGCGGCCCAACGGGCTGGCAGAGGCGTTCATCATCGGTGAGCGCTTCATCGGCGGCGGAGCGGCCGCGCTGGTCCTCGGCGACAACATCTTCCACGGCGATCGGCTCGGGGCGATCTGCTCCAGGGCCGCGACCCGGGAGCGCGGGGCAACCGTTTTCGCCTACCACGTCAACGATCCCGAGCGCTACGGCTGCGTCGTCTTCAACGCCGATACGGACGAGGTGATCGAGATCGTCGAGAAACCGGTGCGGCCGCAATCGAACTGGGCGGTCACCGGCCTTTACTTCTACGACAACGACATCGTCGAAATCGCGAAATCCATCAAGCCGTCGGCGAGGGGCGAGCTCGAGATCACCGACGTCAATTGCATTTATCTGAAGCGGGGCGACCTCAAAGTCGAGAAACTCGGACGAGGCTACGCTTGGCTCGATACAGGCACTCACGACAGCCTTCATGATGCGGCCTCGTTCGTACGGACCATGGAGACGAGGCAAGGCGTCAAGATCTGCTGCCCCGAGGAAATCGCGCTCGAATGTGGCTTCGTCGATGCCGAGCAGGTGCTCCGGCGCGCCAATGTCCTCGGCCGGACGGAATATGCCGGTTATCTCCGCCGACGGGTCGCGGAGATCGCCCGGAGCAGGGACCCGTGATCTTTCGGCCGCTCGCCATCCCTGAGGTAATCGAAATCCGGCCGTCGCGCATCGCCGATGCTCGCGGGTTCTTTTCCGAGACATATTCGCGGGAAAAGTTCGCCGAAGCCGGACTCCGCCACGATTGGGTGCAGGACAATCATTCGCATTCGGCTTTGGCCGGCGTGTTGCGCGGATTGCATTATCAGGAGCCGCCATTTGCCCAGGACAAGCTCGTCCGGGTGGTCCGGGGCTCAATTTTTGACGTTGCGGCCGATATCCGGGAAGGGTCGCCCAGCTTCGGGAAATGGGTTTCGCTCATCGTCTCGGCGGCGGAATGGAACCAGATCCTGGTCCCCAAGGGCTTTGCGCACGGTTTCTTAACCCTCGAGGCGGAGACCGAAGTCGTCTACAAGGTTTCGTCACATTTTCGCGCCTCTCACGACCGTAATATCCGGTTTGATGATCCCGATTTTGGGATAGAATGGCCGGCTATCGGCGAGTTCATTCTGTCCGAGCGGGATCGGCGGGCACCGGCACTCGCTGCGGTGGACAGCGGGTTCTGGTATGGGGAAACGGGGAATTGATGAAAATTCTGGTGACCGGCGGGGCGGGGTTCATCGGTTCGGCATTGTGCCGTCACCTTATTCGGGATCTCGGTGTACGCGTCGTCAACATCGATAAGCTCACCTACGCCGCCAATCTCATGTCGCTGGCGGATGTCGCCAACGACCTGCGCTACCGCTTCTATAAGGCCGACATCTGCGACCAAGGGACGGTGCTCGACATCATGTTCAGGGAGCAGGTGGATGGAGTGATCCACCTCGCTGCGGAAAGCCACGTCGACCGGTCGATCGACGGCCCCTCGGCCTTCATCGAGACGAATATCGTCGGAACGTTCTCTCTGCTGCAGGCCGCCCGGCAGTATCACGCGAGCTTGCGCGGCGAACGGCAATCGCGGTTCCGATTCCACCACGTCTCGACGGATGAGGTCTACGGCGACCTGAGCCAAGAGGGGGGGTGCTTCACCGAGGAAAGTCCCTATGCGCCTTCCTCTCCCTACAGCGCCACGAAGGCCGCATCCGACCATCTCGTCCGTGCGTGGCACCGTACCTATGGGCTCCCTGTGGTGTTGTCGAACTGTTCGAACAACTACGGGCCTTACCACTTCCCTGAAAAGCTCATCCCGCTCATGATCCTGAACGGGCTCGAGTCGATGGCGTTGCCCGTCTACGGCAATGGACAACACGCGCGGGATTGGTTGTACGTCGAGGATCACGCCCGCGCGCTGGCCCTGGTGTTTTCGAATGGCATGATCGGCCGGTCCTACAACATCGGCGGCCGGGCCGAACGGACCAATCTCCAGGTGGCGGAAACCATCGCGGACACGCTCGATTCGTTGCTTTCCCCGCGGGGCGACAGCCGCCGCGGCCTTATTACCTTCGTGGCGGACCGCCCGGGCCATGATCTCAGATACGCGCTCGATACGTCGCGGATCGAGAAGGAGCTGGGTTGGCGACCCCATGAGACGTTCGAATCCGGACTTGAAAAAACTGTCCATTGGTTCCTCGATAACGAGAAGTGGTGGCGGCCCATCCGGGAACAAACGTATCGGGGCGAGCGGCTTGGGATAGCGGTCTAGGGCACGATGAGTTCAGTTTCGATCGGACGAGCTTCTCCTAAAGGGAGCCTCCAACAGTTTTCCCCTTCTCCCGCGCTGAGCGGGAGAAGGTGCCTGAAGGGCGGATGAGGGCCGCGAGCGAAACGAGCGGTCGTGCCACTTGCGACACCGTTGCGCCTTCGGCGCTCCGGCCCCCATCCGGCGCTTCGCGCCACCTTCTCCCATGCTCCGCATGGGCGAAGGGGAAGGGGAGAGGATGTCCGGCTGATTCCAAGGCCGCATTAGCTAGGTCAAATCGGATCCGGGTCTACCCGTGGCCCCACGCGGAATGAAAGCCGCGGTAACCGGAAGCGCCGGTCAGATCGTCCAAAGCCTCCTCGAACGGTCGACTTCCGACATCGAGATCATCCCGGTAGGCCGTCCCGCTCTCGACCTCTCGGTTCCGGCGACGATCGGACCTGCGCTCGAAAGAGCGCGCCCGGACATAATCGTGAATGCCGCTGCCTATACTGCCGTCGACCAGGCCGAGGCCGAGCCCGATCTCGCAATGGCGATCAATCGCGACGGCGCCGCCGAGGTGGCGAGGACCGCTCAGCGGCTTCGTGTTCCGATCATACAGATCTCGACCGATTACGTCTTTTCGGGCGAAAGCGCGGAGCCCTATCGCGAGACGGATGCCCCCGACCCGCGCGGTGTTTATGGACGATCGAAACTCGCGGGCGAAGAGGCAATGAGGGCCGAACATGCGGCCCCTATCATCCTGCGCACCTCCTGGGTTTACAGTCCGTTCGGCTCGAACTTCGTGAAAACCATGCTCCGGCTTGCCGGCGAACGCGACGTGATCAGGGTCGTGGACGACCAGACCGGAAACCCCACCGCCGCGTTCGACGCCGCCGAAGGAATTCTCCGTGTGGTCTCTTGGGCAGTAGATCGGCCCGGCCTCGCCGGGACATTCCACATGAGCGGGACGGGTGCCGTCACCTGGTGCGGCCTGGCGCGTCAGGTCTTCGCCGTCAGCGCGGCCTGGGGCGGGCCTGTCGCCGCGGTGGAAGCGATTCCATCCTCCGCCTATCCGACGTCTGCGAGGCGGCCCAGGAATTCGCGACTCGACACCGGCCTTTTCGAATGCACGTTCGGTATGCGGCTTCCGAAGTGGGAAGCGAGCGTCGAAACCTGCGTGAAACGTCTTCTCTCAGCGTGAGATTGGTTCTCTTGCAACGGGAATCGGAATGTGCATTCTCAACCGTCGGCAAGGGGTATCTATCAAGGAGGGTCAGCTTGGAGACAAAACCAGCGAAGAGGTCGCGTACCGCGAAATCTGCGGCAAAGGCGAAGAAGCCCGGATCGAAGAAGGCAGTAAAGGGCGGCAAAGAGGGGGCCTCGCAAGAGATACCGGCTGGCGCCAACGTGCGTCTCCTCGCGCGCGCCCTGTGGACGGCGCGAGCTCCTGAACACGCAAAGCTTCCGGCGGAACAGAAGAAGGATGCGTGGAAAAGGGATCAGAAGGAGTACAGGTCGCTCGCACGCAAAGTCGTGAACATCCTCAAGCGGCGGATGGGCAAGGCGAACCCCGGCGCCCAGAAGAAAGGCGCAGGCGAGCCCGATTCCATGGAGGAATGAGCGCCGCGAGCGGAGCTCCATGAATCGGCTGTGCTTCGTTCACATCGGACTCCACAAGACCGGCTCGACAAGCATCCAGAAGATGCTCGCTAGCCGCGAGGAGTGGCTCGGCAGTCTCGGACTCTATGTCCCTAAGACGGGGCGAACCGGCTCTCAGGGGCACCATCTCCTGGCGTGGGAGCTCAGCCGCCGGCATGGGTTCAGCGGGTCGGCGCAGTTCGACGCGCTCAAACGCGAGCTCCGCGAAGCGGGGTTCCCGGCCCGAGTGGTGCTATCGTCGGAAGATTTCAGCAGCCGCATACATGATCGAAAGGCCGTCGCTCGTCTCGAACGCAAGGTGAGACGGCTCGGCTACGAGCCGCAGATCGTGTGCTATGTCCGGCCGCAAGAGGCGGCGATACAATCGATCTACACTCAAAGGGCGAAGACCTGGAGCATAGCGGCAGGATTCGGCGAATATTGGCCGAAGTCGATCAGGAGCCTCCAGTTCGATTATCACCGCCGCTTCGAAGCGCTCTTGTCGTCGGAAAGCCTCCCTTCCCGATTTTTCCCGTTCTCCCAAACGATCATCAAGCAGGGCCTTTGCCGTCACTTCCTGTCGGCGCTCGGGGTGCCGGCCGACCAACTTGTGGGCTTTGTCGAACCCTCTCCATCCAATCCGACGCCTGGTCCGAGGACAATGGCGCTGTCGCTGGCGGTTGCCCGAGAGCTCGCCAGACGCGGCTTAGCGTTGAGCAAGGATCAACGTGAGGGCGCTGCTTCTCTGCTCCGCCGAATGGATCTCGATGGCGCGGGCAAGTTCAACGCGCTCACTCCGGACATCAGCGAAAGAATCCGGATGTATTTCCGCAACTCCAACCAGCGGTTTGCGGCGCGTGCTTTCGGCCGGCCCTGGGAGGACCTCTTTTCCTCCGATCTCGGCGATCCGGCACCCGTCAACGTCTTCGATCCGACGTGGCTCGGTCCCGACGAGCGGCGTCGGTTTGACGAGCAGGTCGTCAGCCTAGCGGACGCGATCGCAGAACTCGTTCAGGAAAGGGATGCCGCTCAGGTGGCGTAGCCATACCGCGCGAAATCCTCGGAATAGAGCTCGCTCACGAGATTTCTGAGAGACCTATCGTAGAAAGCTTCGTAAGCCGGGGTGTTTTCGCCGTGTAAGGCGTCGTCGTCGAGTTCTGCATCGGCGAGACTCCCGGGCTCGGCGGCGCTTTTCGGGCGGTGGTGCGATGAGCGGGTGATGATGTCCAAGGGAGCGGCGGTCAGCCCATATTGTGCTTCGAGCGCGCGTGTTTCGGCTTCGAAGCTTTCGAGCTTCAGAATGCGTGTGATGAGAACGTCCTCACCCGTCCGGTACTGCGGGTCGAGGTGAGGATTGATCGTTCTCGATTGCCGTTTCGATTCGCTGAGCGCGGTAACGAACTGCCGAAACGACACGCGCGTACTCGAACCAGAGCGCGCAAGCATCTGCCGCGCGGCGCGGGCAAGTCCCGGCTCGCGGTCGCCTCTGATCTTGGACAGCGCTCGCAAAGTATGGAGATAAGCGCTGGCCGCGCGGTCATATGGATTGCGCACGAGCTTGAATATCGGTCTCGTTCGGCCTTCGACGATTTCGAACCATTCATCGGCGTAGCCCGGACGGCCCTGAAACACTTCGATGCGATAGCGATGGACCCAGCGATGATGATCG
>JBJMRA010000203.1:0-7223 GCA_045802365.1 Hyphomicrobiales bacterium
AGAGCGTTACCATTCCCCACACGATGAGGGTGATGGGAAGGACGAGGGCGAGAATCACCGGAGCATAATCGGCGCCGGCACCAAACGAGCGCGCCTCTGCGGGCAATGCCGGGGCGGCTTTCGGGCGCACTACCGTCGCGATGAATACATAGAGCATATAAAGGCCCGTGAGCACGAGCCCCGGAATGATGGCGCCCTTGTACATGTTCCCGACGGAGCGTCCGAGCTGATCTGCCATCACGATGAGCACGAGGCTCGGCGGGATGATCTGGGCGAGCGTGCCCGAGGCGGCGATCACACCCGAGGCGAGGCGCCGGTCGTATTCGTAGCGCAGCATGATCGGCAGCGAGATGAGTCCCATCGCGATGACCGACGCCGCGACCACACCGGTGGTTGCCGCGAGGAGGGCGCCCACGAACACGACGGAGTAGGCGAGGCCGCCCTTGACCGGACCGAAGAGCTTCCCCGCCGTGTCGAGCAATTGCTCCGCCATTCCCGAACGCTCGAGGATGAGGCCCATGAAGGTGAAGAACGGGATCGCGAGAAGCGTCTCGTTCGCCATGATGCCGAAGACGCGGTCGGGAAGGGCCTGCAGGAAGCTCGGTGCAAATAATCCGAGCGCGATGCCGAGCGCGCCGAACGCGAGGCCGACGAACGCGAGCGCGAACGCGACCGGATAGCCGAGCAGGAGAAACACGACCAGCGCGGCGAACATGATCGGCGCCATATTCTGGATGAGAAACGCGGTCATTCGCCGGACGTCGGAGAGCCGGCGTGACCGGCCAAGTCTGGGTCCGCAATCCTTCCGTTCAATATGGCGATCCGCTTGATGAGCTCAGAGACGGCTTGTGCGAGAAGGAGCGCGAAGCCGAGCAGAATGAACAGTCTCGCCGGCCAGATGATCAGCCCGCCCGCGCTTCCCGACATCTCGCCCGAGCGGAAGGCGCCGTAGAAGAAGGGCCACGACAGGTAAGTCATGAGCGCCGCGAACGGGATGAGCATCACCAGATGGCAGATGGCGTCGATGGTGTCGCGGGCGCGCTTCGAGAGCCGGTTCGAGAGGATGTCGATCCGGATGTGCTCGTTGCGCTGAAGCGTATAGGAGGCGGCGAGCATGAACGCCGCGCCGAACAGGTACCACTGGAGCTCGAGCCAGGCGTTCGAGCTGATATCGAAGGCCTTGCGCACGATCGCGTTGACGGCGCTGACGAGGACCGCCGCGAGGATCGACCACATGACCGCGCGCCCGATGAAGACGCTGATCCGATCGATGGCGCGGCTCAGCGCCAGGAGCGCTCCCATCCCCCCTCCCGACCCGTTGACCGGGTGTTGATCGGGGTTGAGATTAGGAGCAGAAACCGCCTGTCAACAAGTGACAAAACGGCATGAATGCTTTCCTCGCCTCGATCAAGCCGGACGGACGTCAGTCGGATACCGCGCGCATGGTCCAGAAGGGCGTCTGCCGTCATCTCCGGCAAGCCGGACTGGCGACCTTGTGCGAAGTCACCCTCGCGTCGGGACGGCGTGCCGACGTCATGGCTCTCGATTCGGCCGGACGCATCTCGATCATCGAGATCAAGTCCTCGGTCGAGGATTTCCGCAGCGATCTCAAGTGGCCTCACTATCGTGAATATTGCGATCGCCTCTATTTCGCGATTCCGTTCTTTCTCGATCCCGAGATCATTCCGCGGGATCAGGGCCTCATCATCGCCGATGAGTGGGGAGCGGAGGTGAGACGAGAAGGCGAGGGCTGGCCGCTCCATGCCTCCCGCCGCAAGGCCGTTACTCTGGCGTTCGCCCGCGCCGCGGCGCTCCGCCTACACGGACTTTACGATCCCGAGCTGGCGTAACTGCTACTTCGGGGCGCGTTTGGCGAGGATGCGCTGCAGTGTCCGGCGGTGCATGTTGAGGCGGCGGGCAGTTTCCGAGACGTTTCGGTTGCAGAGCTCGTAGACGCGCTGGATGTGCTCCCACCGCACGCGGTCCGCCGACATCGGATTCTCAGGCAACACGTTTCGCACGTGGTTGTTGCGGCCCATGAGCGCGCTGTAGACGGCGTCGGCATCGGCGGGCTTGGCCAGATAATCGATGGCGCCGAGCTTGACCGCGGTCACCGCGGTGGCGATGTTGCCGTAGCCCGTCAGCACGACCGCGCGGGCATCGGGGCGCGACTGGTGCAAAGCCTCGATCACATCGAGGCCGTTGCCATCGCCGAGCCGCAGATCGACCACCGCATACCCAGGCGGTGTCCGGCGCACTTGCTCGATTCCCTCCGCGACCGTCTCGGCAGTGCGTACGACGAAACCGCGCGTCTCCATGGCGCGGGCAAGCCGGGTGAGGAAAGGCTTGTCGTCATCGACGACGAGCAGCGTCTGGTCCCGCGGAAGTTCTGGCTCGGGCATCTGCCTCATTTATAGCTACAGGCGCGCCGCTTCAACCTGTGCGGAGTTCAGGAGACCGCCGGGCCGACATCGATCCGCGTCCGGGGCCATGCAATGCGAACGATCGCGCCGTGATCGGGGGCCGGCTTGTTGGCGAGCGACACTTGGGCGCCCGAACGTTCGAGAAGCGTCTTGGCGATGAAGAACCCGAGGCCCATTCCTTCGTGCCGATCGGTCGGCAATCCTTCTTCGGTCAGCCCATATCCCTTCCGGGTGGTCACGAAAGGATCCCCGAGCCGGTCGATGATCGCTTGGGCAAAGCCCGGCCCATCGTCCCTGACCGTGATCGTCACCTCGGTCGAGGACCACCGCGCTTCGATGACCACTTCGCTCTCTGCGAAATCGGCCGCGTTCTCCATGATATTGCTGAGCCCGTACGTAACCGCCGGATTGCGCTCGAGCACCGGCTCGGCTGCCCGCCGTGGCGTCCCGTTGTCGGCGGGAACGGCCTCGACATGGATGACGACGTCGGCGCCGCGTAACGGGGCGACGATGTTTTCGATCATCACCGGCAGGCTCGCCCGCGTGAACATCGTGTCGGCTTCGGTGTCGAGGTTGGCGAGGCGCGCGAGGATTTCCCGGCACCGTCCGGCCTGGCTGATGAGGAGGTCGATGTCCTCGCCGATATGGCCGCCGGGAGGAAGCTCGCGCTTCAACTCCTTGGCGACAAGGGCGATCGTCGCGAGCGGGGTTCCGAGCTCGTGGGCTGCGGCCGCTGCGAGCCCGTCGAGAGCCGAGAGCCGCTGCTCGCGCGCGAGGACCTGCTCGGTCGCGGCGAGCGCTGCCGACATCTGCCGGGTTTCCTCGGTGATCCGGCGCGCATAGATGGCCGAGAACACGACCCCGCTGACGATCGCCGTCCACATGCCCGCGAGATAGATGGGTTCGAGCTCGATCGGCCGCGTCGGATACCAGGGCAAGGGAAAATGGAGGAACGCGAGGAGCGTGGCGCAGAGAAAGGCGAGGGCGCCGAGCCACAATGTCCATTTGCGGGTGAGCGAGGTTGCCGATACCGTGACCGGCACGAGAAACAGAAACGAGAATGGGTTGGCGAGCCCTCCGGTCAAGAACAGGAGCAGCGCGAGCTGCAGGATGTCGTAACCGAGGAGAAGCGCCGCATGAGACTCCGTCAAGGTGACATTGGCCCGCCATCTGAAGCTCAGGAAAATATTGAGCCAGGCGCTGAGGGCGATCGCGATCAGGCACCATCCGAGGGGGAGGCTGAACCCGAGAATCCAGTAGACGCCGAGGACGGCGAGCGTCTGGCCGAACACGGCGAGCCAGCGAAGCCGAACGAGGGTCTTGAGGCGCAAGCCCTGGAGGCCCGCGGCCTGGAGCTGCGGCAATGAGAGCGCGTCGGTTTCGGCGAGCATCCCCGAAAACTAGAGCAAATTGGCGCCCCGATCCTCATGGATTGTGAAGGCGAGGTGGGACATTGTCGCGGCGAGAGGGAAAACATGATTCGACTGGGGCTCGCATGGCCGTTCATCGTGGCCGCGCTTGCCGGCGTAAGTCCGGCGCTCGCGAAGGACGCCCGGGCCGTTGCCGGGACCACCTGCCCGGTGTTCCCAGCCGACAGCTGGTTCCATGCCGACGTCAGCGAGCTGCCCGTTCACCCACGGAGCAATGCGTGGATGTCGCATATGTCGCCCACCCGCAATCTTCACCCGGATTTCGGGAAGTCTTACGGCGCACAGCCCGCACCCTACGGCATTCCGATCACCGTGGTCGGAAGCGATCACACCAAGGTCGGCGTCCGCTTCGACTATGCTTCGCAGAGCGACCGCGTTCGTTATCCGCTCGGGCTCGACATCGAGGTCGAGGGAGGACAGTGGAAGCGAGGCGACCGCCACACCGTGGTGGTCGACCGAGATACCTGCCGCCTTTACGAGACGTGGCTGACGCGGCCACCCGCCGAGTCCGGCGCCACGTGGCGGGCGGGCAGCGGCGCGACATGGGATCTGACGAGCTATGATCTGAGACGAGCTGGCTGGACCTCGGCCGATGCCGCCGGACTGCCCATACTACCGCTGCTCCTGACCTATCCCGAGGTGGCGGGCCGCACGATCGACCACGCGATCCGCTTCACAACCGACGTCACCGACAGGAGTTATCTATGGCCGGCCCGCCATCAAGCGGGTTCGGTGAGCGACCCGTCATACCCTCCCATGGGCGCGAGGTTCAGGCTCAAGGCGTCCTACGCCATCGATCCCGGACTGCGGGGCGATACCAAGGCCGTGCTGAGGGCCATGAAGACCTATGGTCTCGTGCTCGCTGACAACGGTACGCCTTGGTTCTTTCAAGGCACCGCCGACCGGCGATGGCCCGATGGACTCATTTCCGAACTGAAGACCGTTCCGGCCTCGGCGTTCGAAGCGGTCGACACCTCGTCCTTGATGATCTCGCCGGACAGCATGCAGGTGAAGTCGCTTCCTTGACGGCTCGCTCAGGCGGCCTCATTGCCGCGGTGCTCGAAGAGCGCGAGCGCCTGACGAAGCTGGCCCCCGGCGCGCTCGAGCAAGAGCCGGGCTTCCTCGATCTCGCATCCGTTGAGCAGCAACAGGGCAACCTTCACGCTGCCTTCGGCGCGCGCGAGCGCGGCACGGACCTCCTCACGGCTCTTTCCGGTGAGGCTCGTCAGCATTTCCTCGCTGCGCCGAGCGAGCTTGGCGTTCGCGGCTTGGAGATCGACCATCATGCCTTCATAGATGCGACCGAGGGTGATCATCAGCAGGGAGGAGAAAACCGTGAGAGCAACCCGCTGCGACGTGCCGGCCTTCATGCGGGTCGAGCCCGCGATCGGTTCGGCCCCGGTGTCGAGCCAGATCGCATGTTGCGCCTCCTCGAGAAGCGGTGTCCCCGGGTTGTTGGCGATGCCGATCGTCAACGCGCCCCGGCGGTTCGCTTCTCTGAGACAGGAGAGCGTGAAAGGCGTGACCCCGCTCGCGGCGACCGCGACCAGCACGTCGTCCGGGCCAATCCCATGACCCGCGACCAGCCGCCGAGCGTCTTCGATCTCGTCCTCGGCGCCCTCCACCGCTCCGATCAGGGCATCGCTGCCGCCCGCCATGAGAAGAAGGAGCCGCTCGGGAGGCCAGCTGAACGTCGGCATCAGTTCGGCGCCGTCCTGAACGGCGAGGCGTCCTGAAGTGCCGGCGCCGGCATAGACGAGGCGCCCGCGGTCCTTCAACGTGGCGTGCGCGGCCGTGACCGCCGCCTCGATTGCCGGGCGTGCGGCGCGAACCGCCGCCACCGCGGCGAACTGGCCCTCTATCAGCGCATCGAGCACATCGGGAATGTCCCAGGTGTCGATCCCGGAATAGCGAGGACTGGCGCGTTCGGTCTGCATGTTGGTTCGGCGTTTGGAATAACGCTGCGCCGGAGGTTTCGTTCTTGTCGTTCGGGCCTGCCGGGCCCAAAGCACGGGGAACCAAGCTGGCTCAAATGGCTTACCCGTTAGCCTAGTCACGGGGTTCCATTACATGTCAAGTCCGCCACCATCTGCCGAGCCGCAGTTCGGCAGCTCCGGATCAGCGAGCCGGAGGGTTCTCCTCTGTCTTTCTCATCTGCGCTGGAAATTCGTATTCCAGCGCCCCCAACACCTCCTCACCCGCGCCGCCAAAACTTATCGCGTACTGTATGTCGAGGAGCCGATTTTCAACGGCTCCTCGAAGCCTTTCTTCGAAAGCTCGGCCGAGGCGCACGGCGTCACTGTGTACGTGCCAGTCTTTCCTGAGGGCTTCGCTGGCGAGATCAATCTCGTTCTGGAGGAGATGATCGAAAGGCTGGTCGCGAATGTCGAGCCTGCCGATCTCGTCCTCTGGTACTACACGCCGATGGCGCTCCAATTCACCCGCCATCTGAGCGCCGCAGCGATCGTCTACGACAACATGGACGAGCTTTCCGCGTTTCGCGATGCGCCTCCCAAGCTTCTGGCGCTCGAATCGGAACTGCTCGATTGCGCCGATATCGTGTTCACCGGCGGCCACAGCATCTACGAGGCGAAGCGCCATCGTCACCGCAACATTCATCCGTTCCCGAGCAGTATCGACGTTCCGCATTTTTCAGCCGCGCGCCGGAGCCCCGGCGCTGATCCCGTCGATCAAGCCGCCATTCCGCGTCCGCGGCTTGGGTTCTTCGGCGTGGTCGACGAGCGGATGGATCTCGATCTCGTCGACGGCATAGCAGGGCTCCGTCCGGACTGGCATATCGTGATGCTCGGGCCTGTCGTGAAGATCGACAAAGCGGGTCTCCCCCAGCGTCCCAACATCCATTGGCTCGGCATGAAAGGGTATGACGAGCTGCCTTCCTATCTCGCGGGCTGGCAAATCGGCATCATGCCGTTCGCGATCAACGAGGCGACGCGGTTCATCAGCCCAACGAAGACGCCCGAGTTCCTCGCGGCCGGACTGCCGGTCGTTTCGACGCCGATCCGCGACGTAATCCGTCCCTATGGAGCGGCCGGGCTCGTCGAGATCGCTCCTACCACCGAAGAGTTCGTGAGCAAGGCCGAGAGGCTGATGCGCGAACGGGATCCCTCGTGGCTTCAAGCCGTCGACCGCCAGCTTGCGACGACCTCATGGGACCGGACTTGGGAGTCGATGGAGGCGAAAATCGACGGCTGCAGGATGCCCCCGCAGCCGGTTTTCACACAGCTCGAAAAAGGTGTTGCCCGTGTATGATTGGTTGATCGTCGGCGCCGGTTTTGCCGGAAGCGTCATGGCTGAGAGGATCGCGAGCGAGCGCAACGAACGCGTGCTCGTTATCGATCGGCGCGGCCAT
>JBJMRA010000204.1:0-4334 GCA_045802365.1 Hyphomicrobiales bacterium
CCAGTTCCGGGCTGGCGCATCGGCGATGCGTGTGGTTGAAGCCATCGCGGAAGTTATACATGACCCCGCACGAAAGCCGCGCCCCCCGCTTATACGTTCCGGAACCGCTTTCAACGGGCGTCGAAATCGCGCTCGAGCACGCTCAAAGCCATTATCTGACGAGGGTCATGCGGCTCAATGCGGGAGACCCGGTCCGGATATTTAACGAGCGCGATGGCGAGTGGCTCGCCCAGTTGGCCTCGGCGAGGAAGGGCGTCGCGGTACGGACCGAACGCCATGTGGCAGACGTCCAACCGCCGCCCGACATCGACCTCGTCTTCGCTCCGATCAAGCAGCTCAGACTGGACTACGCGGTCCAAAAGGCGACGGAGCTCGGGGTTCGCCGGCTCAGGCCTGTCATTACCGAGCGCACCATCGTCAGGCGCGTAAATTCCGATCGCCTGCGCGCCAATGCGATCGAGGCTGCGGAACAATGCAATCTCGTGTTTCTGCCGGAAATCGCCGAGCCGCGGTCGCTCGAGGCGATGCTCGGGGAGTGGGATCCGGCACGGAGAGCCGTCTATTGTGACGAGACCGCTCCCGTTGGCGACCCGGTCGCGGCTCTTGGGAAATTGCGTCTACCGGTGGCGGTCTTCGTTGGTCCCGAAGGGGGGTTCACGAGCGGGGAGCGAGCGATGCTGCGGAGCTTGCCGTTCGTCACGCCGATCTCGCTCGGTCCGCGGATCATACGCGCCGATACGGCAGCGGTCGCGGCTCTCGCGCTGATCCAAGCCGTCGCGGGGGATTGGCATTCTTGAATTCTTAGGAAAAGTCGATTAACTCGATAGGAAATGATTTCGTATCGCGCCCGTTATGCCTTCAAAGCCCTGGCCGCCCTGGCACGCGCCCAGTCGAGCAGAGGCCTTCAGATCCGTCAGTTGGCGGAGGGCGAAAATATCCCACGCAAGTTCCTCGAACAGATCCTGCTGACGCTCAAGGCCGCCGGCCTGATTGCGAGCCGTCGCGGGCGGGAGGGCGGCTACGAGCTCCTGAAGTCCCCCGCGCAGATCACCATCGGCCAGCTCTTGCGCATCGTCGACGGTCCGATCGCCCCGCTTCCCTGTCTCTCCCGCACCGCCTACCAGCGCTGCAAGGACTGCAACGACGAGGAGACCTGCGCGGTCAGGCACGCCTTCGTCGAAGCTTATGCGGTCTACCTCGCAAAGCTCGAGGGCATGACCCTCGCCCAAGCCCTCAAGCTCGCATCGGCGGAGCGGCGCCAAGTCCCCACCATTCTCGATCAGACTGCCGCACCCGCGGCCTGATTCTTACGGTAGCTCATAATTTCTGACTTGACGACCATCTCCATTCCCGTAATGTCTACCGACATCGTCTAGTATATGGACTAAGGGAGAGATTGAATGTGGATCACTCGACGACGCCTGACCCTATCGGCCGCCATACTTGGATTGGCCCTCGTTGCAAGCCCGGCCATGGCGGGGAGGACTCTGCTCAACGTGTCCTACGACCCGACACGCGAGCTTTACAAAGCCGTGAACGGGGCGTTCATCGCCGACTGGAAGGCCAAGACCGGCGAGGACGTCGAGATCAAGAACTCGCATGGGGGGTCAGGCAAGCAGGCGCGAGCCGTGATCGACGGTCTCGACGCCGACGTCGTGACGCTTGCACTTGCTTACGATATCGACGTCATCGCCCAGAAGACAGGCAAACTTCCGGCCGACTGGCAAAAGCGGCTGCCTCACAACAGTTCACCCTATACGTCGACGATCGTGTTCCTCGTCCGGAAGGGCAATCCCAAAAACATCAAGGACTGGGGAGACCTCGTCAAACCGGGGACCGAGGTGATTACCCCAAACCCCAAGACATCGGGCGGTGCCCGCTGGAACTACCTCGCTGCGTGGGCCTGGGCGAAGAAGGCCTACGGCGGCGATGAATCGAAGGTGAAGGAGTTCGTTGCCGCCCTCTACCGCAATGTTCCCGTCCTCGACACCGGCGCCAGAGGGTCGACCACCACCTTCGCACAGCGCGAGATCGGCGACGTGCTGATCGCCTGGGAGAACGATGCCTTCCTGGCGCTCAACGAGTTCGGCGCGGACAAGTTCGACATCGTCGTTCCCAGCCTATCGATCTTGGCCGAACCGCCGGTCGCCATCGTCGACCAGAACGCCGAGGCCAAGGGCAACAGCGATCTCGCCAAGGCCTATCTCGATTTCCTCTACTCGCCGAAAGGCCAGGCGATCATCGCCAAGCACTATCTGCGGCCTCAGGATACCTCAGCCGCCGACCCCAGGGATCTGGCGCGGTTCCCGAAGATCGAGCTCGTGACGGTCGATCATGACTTCGGCGGTTGGGCCAAAGCACAAGCAACGCATTTCGCCGACGGGGGACAGTTCGACCAGCTCTATCGGCCGACCCAGTGACGGCGATGACCGCGACGGCCCTCGCCCGCTTCAAGCAGCCGAGCGTGCTGCCTGGCTTCGGGCTGTCCTTCGGCGTGGCGGTCAGCGCGCTCAGCCTCATCGTGCTCCTCCCGCTCGCGACTCTCGTGCTGCGGGCGGGAGGCCTGGGGCCGGTGCGTTTCTGGCAGCTCGCCACCGACCCCCGCACGCTCGCCGCGCTCAAGATTTCGTTCGGCGCGGCATTCATCGCCGCGATCGTCAATACCGTGTTCGGTCTCCTGCTCGCCTGGGTACTCGTACGTTACCGCTTCCCAGGCCGTCGCTTGGTCGATGCGGCGGTCGACCTCCCCTTCGCGCTGCCGACCGCGGTCGCCGGCATCGCGCTCGCCGCCGTCTACGCGCCCAACGGCTGGATCGGCAGCATCGCCAAAACGCTCGGTTTCAAGATCGCCTTCACGCCCTATGGGATCGTGGTGGCGCTCATCTTCATCGGACTGCCCTTCGTCGTGCGCACCGTGCAGCCGGTTCTCGAAGAAACCGAGCAGGAGATCGAAGAGGCTTCCGCGCTTCTCGGCGCGAGCCGGCTGCGGACCGTATTCCGGGTCGTGCTGCCGCATGTGTTTCCGGCCCTCCTCACCGGTTTCGCGCTCGCCTTTGCCCGGGGTATCGGCGAGTACGGCTCCGTCATCTTCATCGCCGGCAACATCCCGATGGTCTCGGAGATCGCGCCGCTTCTCATCATCATCAGGCTCGAGGAGTTCGACTATGGCGGCGCAACGGTGATCGCCACCGTGATGCTGGCGTTCTCTTTCCTGCTCCTCCTCTTCATCAACAAGCTCCAGGCCTGGAGCCGGAGGAAGCTCGGCGATGTCTGACATAGCGCTTGCCCGATCCGCCCACGCGGAGCCCGTGACCACGGAACGGCCCGGCATCCGCTTTGCGCTTATCGCAGCCGCGGGCCTCTTTCTCGCCGGGTTCCTATTCATGCCGCTCGCCGTCGTCTTCGTCGAGGCGTTCCGTCACGGGGTGGGCGCCCTCATCGCGGCGCTCGCCGAGCCCGACGCGCTTGCCGCCATCCGCCTGACGCTCCTCGTGGCGGCGATTGCGGTTCCCTTCAACCTCATCGTCGGGGTCGCGGCCGCCTGGGCGATCGGCAAGTTCGACTTCAAGGGCAAGAATGTCCTTCTCACCCTCATCGACCTGCCCTTCTCGGTATCGCCAGTCATCTCAGGCCTCGTCTACGTGCTCCTGTTCGGAGCCAACAGTCTCATCGGCTCCTGGCTCAAGGCGCGCGGCATCGAGATCATCTTCGCAGTGCCGGGGATCGTCCTCGCAACCATCTTCGTGACCTTCCCATTCGTGGCGCGCGAGGTCATTCCGCTCATGCAGTCGCAAGGCAAGCAGGACGAGGAGGCCGCGCTCTCGCTCGGCGCCTCGGGCTGGCGGACGTTTTTCATGGTGACAGCGCCCAACATCGCTTGGGGGCTCGTCTATGGCGTCCTCCTCTGCAACGCCCGCGCTATGGGCGAGTTCGGCGCGGTGTCGGTCGTCTCGGGGCACATCCGTGGCGAGACCAACACGATGCCGCTCCACATCGAGATTCTCTACAACGAGTACAATTTCGCGGCGGCCTTCGCGGTGGCCTCGCTGCTCGCCGGGCTCGCCCTCGTGACGCTCGCGATCAAATCGGCCCTCGAATGGCGCTACGGCGATGCCCTCGCCGGCGGCGCCGGTCATTAGCCTTCAGGAGATGAGCCATGTCGGTTACGGTTTCCGTCCACAATCTCCATCTGAGCTACGGCGCGTTCGCGGCGCTGCGGGGCGTGTCGCTCAAGGTCGATTCGGGCGAGCTCGTCGCGCTGCTCGGGCCTTCGGGCTCCGGTAAGACCACGCTGCTTCGCGCGATCGCCGGCCTCGAAATCGCAGAATCAGGCA
>JBJMRA010000205.1:0-12266 GCA_045802365.1 Hyphomicrobiales bacterium
CGACCGCGCGATCGCCACCCTTTGTTTCTGTCCTCCCGAGAGCTGTGACGGATAAGCGTCGCACTTGTCGGCAAGCCCAACCCGGGAAAGGAGATCGCGCCCGCGCGCCACAGCTGCGTCGCGCGGCAGCTTGAGGACCTGAATCGGCGCCTCGATCACGTTTCCGAGCACCGTCATGTGCGTGAACAGGTTGAAATGCTGGAATACCATTCCCATCGCGGCGCGCATTGCGCGGAGCTTCGGGCCATTGACGACCGGCTGTCCTTGGAAAAAGACGCGGCCGCCCGAGGGTTCTTCGAGCCGGTTCACGCATCGCAAAAGGGTCGATTTTCCGGAGCCCGAAGGCCCGATGATCGCAACCCTCTCTCCCTGCGCAACGGAGAGGTCGATTCCAGCGAGCGCCACATGGTCCCCGAAGCGCTTGGTCAGAGCTTCCAGCGTCAGGAGAGTCATCGAGGCGGCCGCTTGAGCTCGAGCCAGCGCGAGAGGCGCGACAGCGGAAAGCAGATCGCGAGATAGATCAGCCCCGCCACCACATAGATGTCCATGCTCCGGAAGGTTTGGCTCGCCACGTCGTAGGACCGGTACATGATCTCCGGCACCGAGATGGTGAGTGCGAGCGATGTGTCCTTGATCAACGAGATCAGATAGTTCGTGAATGGCGGAAGAATGATCAACGAGGCCTGGGGCAGGATGATGCGCCGCATGATCTGGGCTGGCGTCATGGCGAGACTGATTGCGGCCTCGATTTGGCCGCGGTCGACCGCCTCGATGCCAGCACGGATGATTTCCGTCACATAGGCTCCGCCGAGCACGGAGAGGGTGATCACCGCCGCGCTGAACGGATCGAGCCGGACGCCATAGGAGGCCAGCCCGAAGTAGATGACGAAGATCTGTAGAAGCGCCGGCGTGCCCCGCATCACCTCGACGTAGATGTTCCCGATATACCGGAGCGGGGTGTGTTTCGAGCCCTTCGCCATGGCCCCAAGGAGCCCGAGAACGCAGCTTCCGACGAAAGCCAAGCCGGTGAGCTCGGCGGTGATGACGAGACCCTTGGCGAGATAGGGCAGATAGGTCCACGCAAAGGTGAAGAAGTCCGTCATCGATGCCGACCGAACCCATTCTCATGGCGCATGGACGCGGTAGTGCCGACCTGCCGTGCCTTCCCGGAAGGGACCGGACAGGAATACTACATCCGGCCAGTCAAATAACTCGGGCTCGTCAATCCGTACTTGGCCATGATTTTCTTGCCCTCGCCCCCATCGAGAAGCTTCTTGATCTCGGCGTCGAACGCCTTGATCAGCGTATCCGTTCCTTGCTTGGCGAAGACGAAGAACGTGCCGGGAAGCATGTCGCTGCCGAGATACTCGGGTGGCATGTACTCGACCACCTTGAGCTCGTAGCTCGGATTCTGGATGACGGCGTAATCGAAGGTAAACCCCCACCAGATCGCCGCGTCGATTCGCCCGGCCTTGAGATCGAGGAGCATCGGGTCGGCGGATTCGTACTTCCGGATATCGCCGACCCCGAACTTATCCTGAAGCTTCGTCGCCTCGAGCTCCTGCGCCGAGCCGCGGACGGTGCCGAGCGATTTGCCCTTCATGTCGACAAAGGACTTGATCGAGGAGTCGTCCTTCCGGGCGATGAGGACGTCGACTCCGTACCAGAAAGGAATCTCGTTGTAGGCCATGACCATCTTGCGCTCTTCTGTGCGGTAGAGCCCGACGATCGTATCAACGCGGCCGGATTGGAGCGCCGGAGCGAGCGCCGAATGCGTGATGATGACCGGGTCGACTTCCACGCCCATCGATCTTGCGATCGCCTTCGTGAAATCCGCATCGATCCCCATCCACTCTCCCGAGCCAATATCGATCCAGCTTTCTGGCGGGATGCTGAACGCGCCGACCCGAATATAGCCGCGCTTCTTGATGTCTTCGAGGAGGTCCGCAGAGAGCGCCACGCCCGCCGACGCCACTGTGACCGCTGAAGTGAGCCCGGTCAGGAAGATCCGGCGGGAGATCTCGAAGCGTTTCGACATGATTGTTTTCCTCCGCATTGGCACGAGTTAGTGTAACGTTATACAGGACACTGTCAATTGCCGTTCCCCAGCTGCAAACATGCTGCTGCGATTGCGATCTGCCGCAACGTCGATCTCCGATCGACGAAAGATTTCTTCGTTTGTCAATCGTTGTGTTTCAACCGCGTTCCTTTAAGATTCGGATGGACGGCGAGAAACAACGGGGATGAGAGGCATGATCGACGTCATTTCCGAGAGAGCGTTCGACTCGCATTCGCGATCAGTCGCGAAGGCCATCACTTGGCGCACACTCGGTTCGATCGACACCTTTGTTTTGAGTTGGATCATCACGGGCAACTTCGTCTCAGCGGGGTCGATCGCATCTTTCGAGGTCATCACCAAGATGACGCTCTACTACCTGCATGAGCGCGGCTGGTCGCACGTGAAGTGGGGCCAGGTTCCAGCGATAAGAGGTGCTGGTCAGCGTGCGCCCGCTCGCGCGCGGGACACTGCCGCCGCGATCACCCAGACCCGATGAGGCGAACTCAGGCCGCTCGCAGCGCCTGATCGAGATCACCGATCAGATCGCGCACATCCTCGAGGCCAACGGAGAGCCGCAGCATCCCGTCCGTGATGCTCATCTCCCGTCGCGCATCAGGGCCGATGTTGCGATGGGTCGTCGATGCCGGATGCGTGACGAGCGATTTGGCGTCGCCCAGATTGTTGGAAATATCGATAAGGGCAAGACGGCGGAGAACGTCGAAGGCGCGCTTCTTACCGCCATCGACTTCCAAGGTGACCATCGTGCCGCCCGCAAGCATCTGGCTGCGGCAGAGCTCCACCTGCGGGTGACTGTCGAGGTTAGGATATATCACGCGCGTGACGCCTTCCATGGACTGGAGGGCCCGGGCCACGTCGAGGGCAGAATTGCATTGGTGGAGAACGCGGAGCTTCAATGTCTCCATCCCCTTGAGAAGGATCCATGCGTTGAAGGGCGAGATCGAAGGGCCGGTGTGCCGCAAGAACGGCTTCAGCAATTGCTCCTTGAACTGACGAGTGGACAGGATGGCTCCCCCGAGAACGCGGCCCTGTCCGTCCATGTGCTTGGTGCCCGAATACACGACGACATCGGCGCCATAGGCGAGCGGCTTCTGGAGAATCGGGGTTGCGAACACATTATCGACGACGACCGTCGCGCCGGCTCGCTTCGCGATTCCGCATACGGCGGCGAGATCGATCACCTCGAGGGTCGGATTTGACGGAGTTTCGAGAAAGACGCACCTGGTCTTGGGCGTGATCGCGCTTTGCCACTCCTCGACGTTCTTGCCGTCGACGAGCGTCGTCTCGATGCCGAAACGCGGGAGGATGTTCGTGACGATTTGGTAGCAGGATCCGAACAGCGCCTTCGAGGACACGAGGTGGTCGCCGGCCTTGAGCTGACAGGCGAGCGCGCCGAACACGGATGCCATGCCGGAGGCGAGCGCATAGCAAGCCTCGGCTCCTTCAACGAGGCGGAGACGCTCCTCGAACATCGTGACGGTCGGATTGCCATACCGGCCGTAAACATAGCCCTCGTCTTCGCCGGCAAACCGCCGCTCGGCTGTCTCCGGCTCGTCGTAAACGAAACCCGAATTAAGGAAGAGCGCCTCCGAGGTCTCGCCATGCGGGGAGCGGTCGAGGCCGCCGCGCACGAGCTTCGTATCTTCGCCCCAACGCGAAGGATGGCTCGGCTTTGCGTCGTCCTTCATCAACTTTGCACCCAGGGCAACCCCGCCGCCTTCCACCCGCCCACCGTCGCGCGATGACCGTAGCCGTCGCGGTCTCCCTCAAACCCTTCGGCAACGTTCCAGCAGTTCGGATATCCCGCCGCCGTCATCGCGGCGGCCGCCGCGGCCGAACGGGCGCCCGACCGACAGATAAAGAGAAACTCGGTATCTTTGGGCAAGCCCGTTTTCTCGATCTCCCCCACGAAACTGGGATTGACCCGCATCCCCGGATATTCCTGCCAGGAAAGTTGGATGAGCCGTTCGACGGCCGGCACGCCTACAAACGTCCATTCCGGTCCCGTGCGCACGTCGACGAGAACGGCATTGGGATTGCGGGTGAGGCGGTCGAATGCCTCCTTTGGAGAGATGTTGCCCTTGTGCATGGAAGTGTTCTTTATTCCGAACGGGTTAACATTAGGCGATCGGAAACCCGCTGGGAAGGCCTAGCGCGTCCGATTCCCGGCTGAACACGCCTGCAGGTGACCTCCGAGAATTCTGATATTGAGAATGGCACAGCGTCCTCGTGATGGGCGCTTCTAACCCGGAGCCAAGTCGAATGTCCAAGCCCCTGCCCGAGCGCGCCGATGTGGTCATCGTCGGCGGCGGCATCGTCGGCGCCTCGATCGCGTACCACCTGACGAAGATCGGCATCACCAACACCGTCCTCCTCGAGCGAAAGCAGCTGACTTGCGGAACGACCTGGCATGCGGCGGGCCTCGTCGGTCAGCTCCGCGCGACGAAGAATTTGACCGAGCTTGCCAAGTATACGACTGGTCTCTTCGAAGGTCTTGAAAGTGAAACGGGCCAAGCGACCGGCTTCAAGCAGAACGGCTCGGTCTCAATCGCGTTGAACGAAGGCCGGCTCGAGGAGCTGAAGCGCGGTGCTTCCATGGCCAAGAGCTTCGGCCTCGATGTTCAGGTGATCACAGCGGGCGAGATCAAGGAGCGACTCCCTCACTATGATCTCAACGGCGCGGTGGGCGGCGTCTTCCTGCCGAAGGACGGACAGATCAATCCGATCGACGTCACGCAGGCGCTGGCGGCCGGCGCGCGGAAGCGTGGCGCCGAGGTGATCGAGAACACAAAAGTCACGCGGATCCTCCTCGAGGGCGGAAGGGCCGTCGGGGTGGAGACTGCGGCGGGAACGATACGCGCCGACAAGATCGTGATCGCCGCCGGAATGTGGTCGCGCGATCTCGGCCGCACGATCGGCGTGAATATCCCGCTGCACGCCGCCGAGCATTTCTACATCGTGACCGAGCCCATCGCCGAGCTTCCCCGAGACATGCCCGTCGTGCGCATTCCGGACGAGTGCATCTACTACAAGGAAGATGCGGGCAAGCTGCTTGTCGGCGCATTCGAGCCGAAGGCCAAACCGTGGGGCACGGACGGCATCTCCGAAGACCATGCATTCGAGACGCTTCCCCCCGATATGGACCATTTCGAGCCGATCCTCAGCGACGCGATCGCGCGCGTTCCGCTCCTCGAAAAGGCTGGCATCGCCCTCTTCTTCAATGGTCCTGAAAGCTTCACCCCCGATGACCGCTACTATCTCGGCGAAACGCCGGAGGTCCGCGACCTCTATGTGGCAACCGGGTTCAACTCGATCGGCATACAGTCTTCGGGCGGGGCGGGCCTCGTGCTCGCGCAATGGATCAAGGATGGCCATCCTCCGATGGACGTTTCAGGCGTCGATGTCCGGCGCATTCATCCGTTTCAATCGGTCAAGAGCTATGTCCACGACCGCACCGTCGAGAGCCTGGGGCTCCTCTATGCCATGCACTGGCCCTACCGGCAGGTGGAAACCGCACGAGGCGCCAGGCGCTCGCCGATCCACGACCGGCTCGTCGCGGCGGGCGCCTGCATGGGCGAAGTGAACGGCTGGGAGCGGCCCAACTGGTACGCGCCGACGGGCGTCGAGCCGAAATACGAATACTCCTATGGCCGGCAGAACTGGTTCCCCTATGCCGACACAGAAGCAAAGGCGCTGCAGTCGCAGGTCGTGATGTTCGACCAGTCGAGTTTCGCGAAGTTTCTCGTCGAAGGCCGCGATGCGGCGAAGGTGCTGAACACGATCTCGGCCAACGACGTCGATGTGGAACCAGGACGGATCGTCTACACCCAGTGCTGCAACGAACGGGGCGGCATCGAAGCCGATCTGACCGTCACGCGCATGGTAGAGGATCGGTTCATGGTCGTGACCGGCTGTGCTCCGCAGACTCGCGACTTCTCGTGGCTTAAGCGGCACATCCCGGAGGACGCCCGCTGCATGGCGAGCGATATTACTTCGGGGCTGCCGATGTTCGCGCTCATGGGCCCAAACAGCCGCCCCCTGCTCGAGCGGCTTTCAGGCGCCGATCTCTCGACGGTCGCCTGGCCCTTCGGACGATCGAAGGAAATCGAGATCGGCTACGCGAGGGTCCGAGCCTCGCGGATCACCTATGTGGGGGAGCTCGGCTGGGAGCTCTACATTCCGGCCGAGTTCGCCGTCCATGTCTTCGAACGCATTTTGGATGCCGGCGCCGGCTACGGCCTCAAGCTCGCCGGAATGCACACGATGAACAACTGCCGGGTGGAAAAGGCCTACCGGCACTGGGGCCACGACATTTCGGACGAGGACACCCCGGTCGAGGCGGGTCTCTCCTTTGCGGTCGGCTGGGACAAGAAGGGCGGATTCATCGGGAAATCCGCACTGGAGTCGCAGCGCCGGCGCAACGTGCAACCCAAGCGCCTCGTCTGTCTCGCGCTCGCCGATGATTCCGATGAGGCCCCGATGATGTATCACGAGGAACCCATCTATCGAGACGGTGTGATCGTCGGCTCGACCACGAGCGGCGCCTGGGGGCACCGGATCGGGCGATCGCTCGGGCTCGGCTATGTGCGCAATGAGGGCGGCGTGACCAAAGATTGGGTCTCCGACGGTTCCTGGGAAGTGGAAATCGCCTGGGAGCGCTACCCGGCCACGGTGCAGTTCGAGCCCTTTTACGATCCCAAAGGCGAGCGGATCAGGGCTTGAGCTTCGACCGTTGCAGGACGTTCCTCACTAGTTCTGGGTCAGATGCAATCACTTTGAGATATACTCGTGCCGGCGAATCGGGCTCAGAGCGCTGCTGTTCCCAGTCTCGCAGTGTGCCGATTGGGATATCGAACCGTTCGGCGAACTGTTCTTGCGTGAGTTGCAACGCGCGTCTCAGCGTCCGTACTCTCGGGACGCGCCGTAACTTCTTCACTAGCTCGGGGGAAAGTGGAACGTTGTCCGGATCAACCGCATCCGAATCCTTCGGTAAAATTGGTGTATCACTTTGCGTTTTCCTGAAAGTAGTAGTCTTCCTCATACCTAGTGGCTCTCCGGGCCGATATGATGCGAATTCGGTCTAGGCCCTCCGTGTAGACAACGCTGAGTACGCTGCCTCCCGCGATCGCGAGCAGGATTGTGCGCTCCTCCTGATGAGTGTCGTCCAACAGTTCGACTCCGAAGGGGTCGCGAAATGCCGCTATTGCTTGAGTGAACGATACCCATGTATGTGAAGGTTCGAGTTGGCCTTCTCTCCATCCCACTCGAATTCCATGGAGTAGTACTACGGAATTCCCGGACCGTCGGCAAAAACGTGTTCGATGGTGCGGTCAGGCGGGCTTGGGCGGCATCAGGACTTCGAGAGCCCGGGGCACGATCTTGGCCTCGATTGGCCCCGTGAAGCGGACGAGCTCGCCGTCGAGGGAGGCCGGGATCGATTTTCGCCGGCGCCCCTGAACCTCGATGCGAATGCTTCGTCCGGTCATGATCTCCACGCAAGGATTGTTCGACCAGTTTCCGAGCATGACGTCGGCGGTGAGCTTCAGGAGATCGGGCCAGCGCCGCGACGTGCACAGATAGATCCCGAGTACGCCCTCGTCGATCTTGTCCGCATAGGGCAGATAGCTGCCGCCATAGAGGTTGTTCGAGATGACGAGCGCCGGCGTTCTGACTTCTTTCGAGGCGCCGTCGATCTCGATCCTGAGCGAGAGGACTTTGGGCCGCCTGATCGTCCGCGCGTATGCCTTCACCGACGCAAAGATCTTTCCCATGCGCGACCGGTAGGTCATTTTCTCCCGCGTCTTCACGAGCTCGGGGTGGAGGCCGAACGACAGCTGATGCAGAAAGAGCCGGTCGCCGACCGATCCCGCGTCGACGGACTTGGGCTTTGATTCGGACAGCGCTCGGAGCGCTTCGGGCAGCGTGAGCGGCATCCCGAGCGAGCGCGCGAACAGGTTCATGGTGCCGAGAGGGAGGATCCCGAGCGCGATTCCTGTTCCCTGCAGCTGTGCGGCGGAAGATGAGACGCTGCCGTCCCCGCCGCCAACAATGACTCCGTCCACATCTTTGTCGCGGATATGCCGCTCGATGATCGGGCCCATCCCCGAGCCGGTCGTTAGCTTCACCGAGGCATCCTGGCCGGCGGACTCGAAGAACTGGCGGATGTCGCTCGCCATCTTGCGCGGATCGGAGCCCTTGATCGTTCCCGCGCCGCGGTTGAGGACGACCGCGATGCGCCGCTGCTTCTTCATAGGATGGTGACCACCGTGAGGACGAGAAGCGCACGGCCGGGCCGAGAGTTCCGAAACGGGCGTAAAGGTTCTTTATTCCGAACAATCGAAAGCGTATAAAGACGACCCAAAGAAGGAGGTCTCCCATGGCATTGCAACTAGGCGACATCGCCCCCGACTTCGAGGCCGACACGACCGAAGGCCGGATCAAATTCCATGATTATATCGGCAACGGCTGGGTCGTCTTTTTTTCGCATCCGAAGGATTTCACGCCGGTCTGCACGACCGAACTCGGTTACATGGCCAAGATCAAACACGAATTCGACAAGAGGGGGGTCAAGCTCCTCGGCATATCGGTTGACTCGGTCGAAGACCACCAGCGCTGGAAGAACGATATCAAGGACGTCAGCGGCGCCGAGGTCAATTATCCGATGATCGGCGATCCCGATCTCTCTGTCGCCAAGCTCTACGGCATGATCCACCCCAACGTGACCGGGGGCGCCAAGGGCCGTACCGCGGCGGATAACGCAACCGTCCGCAACGTGTTCATCATCGGCCCCGATAAGAAGATCAAGCTCATCATCACCTATCCCATGAGCACCGGGCGGAACTTCGATGAGGTGCTGCGGGTGATCGACTCGTTGCAGCTGACCGCTAGCAAGTCGGTGGCAACCCCCGCCAACTGGAAACAAGGCGACGACGTGATCATCCTGCCGTCGGTTACGGATGATGCGGCGAAGGAGAAGTTTCCCGGCGGCTGGAAGACGATCAAGCCCTATCTCCGGCTCGTACCCCAACCGCGCGCCTGAGCTCAGGCCCGGTCACCGAGGGCCGGGCCTGACTCCATGACATCGCCGAGCGCGGTGACGAGCGGCGCCAGTTCCCGCCCATAGCGCCGCCATCTCTCGACTGAAGTGCGATACACAGGATTGCGGATCTGTTTCCGGCTAAGCGTCGAGACGGTTGCCTCCTTCTTGTGAAATTCGAGGCAGGCAGCGTTCCAGTCCAGTCCTATGAAGCTCAGAATTCTGCGAGCGCTCTCTTCGGGCTCTGCCGTCAAATCTTCGTAACGCGACTCGTAGACGGGCGTCGGGAGAACCGCCCGCCAATGCTCCATTAAACGCGAATATTCGCGGTAGTAGAGCCCGAGCGTGTTCAGATCCTTGCAGTACGAATGCGCCCGGTTCAGCCGATTCTGGAAGCACGACCAGCAGGTGTCGGCGGGATTGCGGCGGCAGTGGATGATCTTTGCCCCTGGGAGCAACAGGGAAATGAAGCCGAGGCGCTCGAAATTGTGCGGCAACTTGTCGACGATGCGGGCGGCCTTCGGCGCATGGAATCTCAGAAGCTCGATGTAGTTGTCGGCCAAGTCCCTCGTCCGCTTGGGCCCGAGCGCGTCGAAATTTTCCAGGAACTTGCGAGGGTCATCGCGGTACCCGAGCCGGTCTGAGAAGCGGATGAGCCGCATGAGCTCTCCCGCACCTCCGGCATTTGGATGGTTCGCGATGATCTGCTCGGTCAAGGTCGTGCCGGATCTCGGCATCCCTACGACCAGGACCGGCATTTCGCTGTCATGGCCGAGCTCGCGGCGCTTCTCGAACACGCCCGGAGTGAAAGCCGCGATGAGCGCATCCACCCAGCTGCGGTACTTCTCGATATCGAAGGAGAAATTCGGACGCTCGTTCGCGCGTTGGTAATGCTCGAAGGCGCGCGCGTACTCTCCTGAGTTTTCGTGGAAATGGGCGAGCGCACTGTGAAGCCGGCTTCGATCCGTCTCGGAGATCTCGGGCGACTCGATGAGCTGGCACGCTTCAGCGAAATAAGGCGAATCGGTCGTCGGCTTCCTCAGCTCGGAGAGCCTGAAGAGGGCCATGACCTTCATTCTCGGATCGTTCAGGAGTTCCTCGAAGGCCTGCTTCGCTTCCTCGACCCGCCCGAGCGCCTCGAGGCTCTCTCCTCTCGAGCCTTTGATGAGAACGTTTTCCGGATCCACTTTGAGGGCTCGCTCGAAATACGGCAGTCCGAGTTCAGCTTTTCCAACGTCGCGATAGTAGTCGCCGATGGCCCAGAGGCTCTCGCTCAGCCTGGGATTTATGGCGAGCGCACGATTCAAGGGGGGAAGCGCCAGCTCGATGAGGTCGAGATCGAGATAGAGCCGTCCAAGGTTGTTCAGATAGACGGGATTTCTTGGTTCGGCCTTGACCGCCGCCTCGAAGTGGGGAACCGCCCTGCCGCTGCGGCGCAGCTGCACATAAGCGACGCCCAGAATATTGTGGACGTCGGGCCGGTTCGGATGGGCCTTGAGCAGGTTGAGTGCAGCCTGCTCCGCCGAAAGGCCCTCTCTTTTTTCGATCAACGCTCCGATTTCCCTGATCTTTAGGGCGACAGGATCGAGTGCAGGGGTTTTGGCGAGCGGCTTCATGGGCCGCCTCTTAACACGCCACTTCGGGCATGGGATATAGGATCGAAAAGGAAGAGGGGCTGGGCAGCACATGAAGATTCACGGCGACATCATCTCCCCTTTCGTCCGGATGTGCCTGGTCACGACCCACGAGACAGGGCTTGCAGACAGGGTTGAGCTGGTAGAAGCCAAAGTCGCCCCCACTGAGGCCAACCGGGCGCTCGCTCAGCTTTCGCCGATCGCGAAAGTGCCCGTTCTCGTTACCGATCACGGCCACCCGATCCATGATTCGCGAGTCATTATCGAGTATCTCTGCCACGTGTCGGGCAATAAGACGCTCATTCCCGACGATGGGGTGAAGCGCTTTCGCATCCTGACCCTTCAGGCTACGGCCCAAGGGATCGGCGACGCTGCGGTGAGCTATCGTTACGAGGTCGCCCAACGGCCGGCGCAACTTCGCTGGCAAGCCTGGATGGATCGCCTCAGGTTGAGGGTCGAGACGGCCCTCGACGACCTCGAGGCTAACTGGGGCAGAGGTCTTTCGGAAGTGACGGCGGGCTCGATTGGAGCCGCAGTGGTGCTGAGCTACCTCGACTTTCGTCTGCCCGACTGGAAGTGGCGCGAGGGCCGGCCGCGGCTCGCAGCCTTCCATGAGACCTTCAGCAAGCGAGCCTCCATGCAGAAGACTGCTCTGTCCGCGGCGTAAATGTCCATGGTCTCGGCGGCTCTGCTCGATGCCCGGCGGGCGCTTGTGACGGGTGCCGGGACGGGAATCGGCCGTGCGATCGCGCTCGCTCTGTCGCGGGCGGGCGCACGCGTCGTGGTAACGGACCAAGACGGGGGAGCGGCCAAAGCGGTTGCCGGTGAGATCGGTTTGGGCGCGGTTGGGCTTCGCCTCGATGTAACGAGCGCGGACGAAACGGCTCGGGTAGTCGACAGGGCTGTCGCCGAGCTCGGCGGTCTCGATATCCTCTGCGCGAATGCCGGCATTTCGACGATGAACTGGACCGTTGATCTCACCGAAGCCGAATGGGACGCCCATATGGCGGTGAACGCCAAGGGCGTGTTCCTCAGCAACCAGGCAGCGGTTCGTCATTGGCTCGCGGCCGGCAAACCGGGCGTCATCGTAAATACGGCCTCCCTCGCCGGCAAGCTCGGCACGCCCCTTCTCGCCCATTACTCGGCGAGCAAGTTCGCCGTCGTGGGCTTTACGCAGGCGCTCGCGCGCGAGGTCGCGAAATCGGGAATAAGAGTCAACTGCGTCTGTCCGGGCCTGGTGCGCACGAGCATGCAGGACCGCGAAATTATCTGGGAGGCACGCCTCCGCGGGATGACCCCCGAGGCGGTGCGCGCCGAGTATCACTCCATGTCTCCGCTTGGGCGTCTCGAGGAGCCCGAAGATGTTGCGTATATCGTGGTGTTCCTGGCGAGCGATATGGCCCGGTTCATAACCGGGGAGGCCGTCAACGCGACGGGAGGCGTATTCGTCGGCTGAGCCCGTGCCTGCGAGCTTCAGACGAGCGAGCGCATGTAACGATAGAGATAGGCCGTGAGGGCG